>NZ_FOZY01000002.1:0-427727 GCF_900116245.1 Methylobacterium sp. yr668
CGAAGGTCTCGTTGACCGGCGCGCGGTTGCCGCCGGCGGCGGCGATGACGTCGAGGATGCGGTCGCCGTGGCCCGAGAGCGGCAGGCGGGCGCCGGCGGCGCCCTCGCCGGTGACGGTGACGGCCTGGGAGATCGGGCGGGTGACCGAGACCAGCACCTGGGGCTGGATGGCCTTGCCGGCGAGCTCGTTCTCGATGAGCGCCTGGACGTCCTGGGTGCGGCGGCCGGCGACCTTGATGCGGCCGGCATAGGGCACCGAGATGGCGCCGTCGCGCCCGACGGGCTGCTCGGGGATGAGGGCGGACTTGGATCCGGCGGAGAAGCGGTCGGCGACCAGCGGCCCGGAGAACAGGCCGCCGGATCCGGCCTCCCAGATGGAGACCGAGACCATGTCGCCGATGCCGATCACCGGCTCGGAGGAGGGGCGATGGTCGCCGAAGGAGGCGAGCAGGCTGTCGAGGGGGCGGCCGCGCAGGGCCTCGACCACGGAGGGGGTGACGTCGATGATCTCGTAGCGGGCAAGGATCCCGCCGTCGGCCGTGGCGACCTCGGCCCCGGCCTGGATCGCGCTCGCCGTCGGACCCGCCGCGGGCATGTACGTGCAGCCGCCGGCAGATCCAGCCGCGAGGGCGGCCATCAGGGCGGTGCACGCCGTCTTACGCAGCATCACAAAGATTTCTCCTCGCCGAGCCCGCGCCATCGCTGGCCCGGGCCGGGATACCCAGTTTGACCGCCAAACGCTGCGATCGCTTTAACGACCGCGCCGGTGCGGCGGCCGCCGTGCGGACGGTCGCGCTATCCGCGGGCAATGCGTCACCAGCGTGGCACGGCCACGCTTATGCCGCGCAAGCTTAACCGTATCATGTCCCCGCGGCGATGTCCGCAGGTGCCGTCGCGAGGGCCCCGCGGAGCGCCCGACCGAGCTCGTCGGCGGCGATGTCGGCGCGGCGCGGGACCGCCTGCGGGCGGCCGAAGCGGAACAGGGCGTACTCGGTCGTCCGCCCGCCGAAGCCCGGCTTGCAGCTCGGCAGCGACGGTGCGTGGTCGCCGAACACGCAGAGCGTGATGGTCTGGCCGCGTTCGCGGGCGACGGCGTCCAGGCCCGCGACGAGATCCTCGACCATCCGCCCGGTATTGGCGACGTGATGGAGGTACTGCGCCTGCGGATCGTCGATGCCCGGCAGCCGCCCGGGCTTCCAGGGGCCGTGGTTCTCCATGGTCACGCAGAACAGGAACAGCGGCGCGCGCCGGGACCGGACTTCCGCGAGGAGGCGCGCGCCGAGGGCGACGTCCCCGACATAGGGCCCGACGCGCGGCGCCTCCGCGAACGCCTCGCCCATCACGAGATCGGCGAAGCCGAAGGCCTCCATCACCCGCGCCCGGCGGAAGAAGTCGCGGTGGAACGGGTGCAGGAACAGGGTCCCGAAGCCCCGACTCCCGGCGAGCCGGGCGAGGCTCGTCGGCTCGTCGCCGCTGCGGGACGTGTAGGGGTCGTAGCGGCCGAAGCCGAGGCTCTCGGACGGACGGCCTGTGAGCACCGCGTGCTCGCTGCGCATCGTGTAGGCGCCGTGCGCCGGAACCCGCAGGCGCCCGTACTGCGCGGCCCGGGTTCGGAACAGGTCCATCGCCGGCAGTTTCGCGCCGCCGAGCCGCTCCGGATCGACGAAGGATTCGAGCTGGATCACCACGACGACATCGTCGCCCGGGCCCTCCGGCAGCGCCGGCGCCGCGGGCACCGGCACGCCGCCCGCCATCGCGCGGGCGGTGTAGCCGAGGAGGCTCGCCGGGAGGCCGACCCGGGTCACGTCGGCCTCCAGGTCGGGCTCGGGGAACCAGCGGGCGATCAGCCGGGCGAGCGGCGGCCGCGGGGCGGCCTTGACCAGCAGCCAGAGCGCGAGCGGGAGGCCGAGCATCGCCAGCACCCGCGGCAGGGTCGCGGCGGGCAGCACGCTCGGCTCGATCCAGTACCACAGCGCGGTGAACGCCGCGGTGAGCAGGACCGGCACGGAGATGCGCGGGTCCCACAGGGGCGGGATGTAGTAGAGCTGCGGATGCCGCGGCACCTGGGGCAGCAGGGCGAAATCGCTGAACAGCAGCGGCTCGCCGATCACCGAGCGCTTCGCGCGGCTGACGACGATCAGGATCGCCACGGTGATCACGCAGGTCAGCCCGGCGAGCCAGGGCCGCCAGGAGAACTCGAACCAGAACAGCAGGATCAGCAGGTAGCCGAGCAGCCGCAGGCCGAGATCCCGGGGCGCGAGGCTCGCCCGCGTGATCGAGTCGCCCGCGAACGCCTCCAGGGCGAGGCACACGGCGAGCGCGAGACCGGTGGCGATGAGGAACGTCGTCAAGACACGGGCACTCGGCGTGGGGCGGGCCTGCTCGCCGCCGGCATCCGGTCCGGCAGGAAACAGCGCGCGGGAGCAAGGGCTTGCGAGCCGTTCCTGATCCGGAATGATCGGAAACGGTCCCGGGGCGGGCGGTTGCGGGCGGACTCTAGCAGCGCGCGCTATCGCTTTGGTGTCACATCAGGGTCTCGCGGAACCGGATTCGCGCCGCGCGCCGCGCCCTAGCGCGGTCCGCCGCCGGCCTCGCGGCCGACGCCGCGCCGGCTGCGCAGGGCCCGCACGACGGGATTGAGGAGGCCGTAGCGGGCACGCATCACCAGGTGGGCCGTCCGGCCGAGGGAGAGGGCGTTGCGCGGCGCCGCCGCCCGGGCCGCGCTGAGGCGGTCGAGGAGCTGTTCCGGCGTGCACGGCTTCATCGCCACCGGGTCGAGGTAGCGCGCGTAGAGGATCATGGCGCCGGCCACCAGCTCATCGAGGCTCAGCCGGCGGCCGCGGTCGGCGCCCGGCGCGAGATCCTCCGACAGGCCCCAGCCGGAGTAGAACGGCCGGCCGTGGGTCGCCACGGTGAGGCCGCGGATCAGGGCCTCGAACCCGGCGAGGGACGTCATGGTCTCGACGTGATGCACCCGGTCGAGGAGGTCGACGATGCTGATGCCGCCCACGATCCGGTCGGCCAGGGTCAGGGCCTCCGCCTCCGGGATGATGCCGGGACGGAACCCGGCCTCCACGTCGGGATGCGGCTTGTAGAGCAGGAACGCGTCCGGGTTGCGCCGCCGCGCCGCCTCCAGCAGCGCCCGGTTCGAGCGGACCAGCGGCGAGCCGTGGCGCACCGAGGCGTCGTCCTCCACCTGGCCGGGCACGAGCACGATCCGCCGGCCGGCCGGCCAGTCGAGCGCGGCGGCGTCGAGGCCGACATTGTACTTGCTGAGCCGGCGCGCCACGACCTCCTCGCGCAGGCGCCGCGCCCGGGCGACGAGGTCCGGCGTGAAGTCGGCCTCGGCGAGCAGCCGCTGCAGGCGGCTCTCCCGGCGCGGGTCGTAGTAGATGCCGAGGTCGTCCACCACGATGGAGGCGCCGGGCTGCAGGCTGGCGCCGAGCCCCACGGAGCGCAGGAACCCGTCCTCCACGCGGGCCAGCGGCAGGCCGGCCCGCGCGCAGGCTTCCTCGAGCTGACCGGGCGCCCGCGTCGCCCAGGCGAGGAGGCGGCCGCCGTGGCGCTGTCCCGCGGCGATCGCGGCCTCGGTAGTCATGGTGTGGATCGGCCGTCCGGCGGGGCCCGCGCCCAGGACGTCGAGGGCGGGCCGCTTCCAGCGCGACATCCCGACATAGACCACCCGCCGGTCGTTCTCGGCGAAGCGCGTGGCGAGCCACGCCACCCGCTCGGCGCAGGTCGCGCGGTCGATCGGCGCCCCGGTCCAGGGGTCGAGGTAATGGACGCCGCCCTCCCCGCCGAGAGGCGCCCCGTCGAGGGTGATCCGCAGGGAGGCGAAGCCGGACTCCGGCGAGTCGTAGGGGCTCAGGAGCGGCCCGGGCGCGACCACGAGCCGGCGCCGCCCCGTCAGCGCCAGCAGGCGCCCGGCGAGGCCCCCCGCGCCCCAGGTCGCGCCGACGGCGCCGGGGCGCGCCGGACCGAAGGCGAGGCCCGTCGCGGCCTCGATCTCCGCCCGCAGGCGGCGGATCGTGCGGCCGGTCGCGTAGAGCGACGGGGTCGGGTCTGCGGGCATGGTCGGTGCGTCCGGCTCCGGTCGGGTGAGGTGCGGAACAGGCCTGTAGCGCATTTTCGCCGGCATGGGATGGTGATGCAACGCGGGGACAACCTGAGCGCGCGTCGCCGTCGCCACGTCCTGGAAAGGATTTGGACATATCGTCGCCGCGATTGCCCGCCTATTCCGGAGGCTAGGCCGCAGACGCGGGACCGTTGCAGACGGGCCACGCCGGCGCGGAAACGCCATGCCGCGGCATGGCTTCGGATTGCGGGCTCGCCGGGCACCGTGCCACCTCAAGAGTCTCTCGCCGGTTCTGTTCATCCGGCCCAGGGTCAAGGACAGAAGCGCCGCGGAATGCAACAGCCCGCCCCCGACGCCCTCCGCGACCGCCCCGCGACCTTCCTCTTCCTGCAGGGCATCGCGACGCCGTTCTTCTCCGATCTCGGACAGGCGCTGCGCGCGCGGGGACACTCTGTCCGGCGCATCAATCTCTGCCCCGGCGACTGGCTGTTCTGGAGCGGCGAGGCCGATAATTACCGCGGTCGCCGCGAGACCTGGGGCGAGTATCTCGACGCCTATCTCGACCGCGAGGGCGTGACCGACATCGTGCTGTTCGGCGATTGCCGGCCGTTCCACAAGGCGGCCCGCATGATCGCCGAGTATCGCGGCCTGCGGGTGCACGTGTTCGAGGAGGGCTATATCCGCCCGAACTGGATCACCTGCGAGCTGGGCGGCGTGAACGGCTTCTCGTCCCTCCCCCGGACGGCCGCCGAGATCCGCGCCCTGGCGCGGCGCCTGCCGCAACCCGGCCGGGCGATGCCCTCCACGGGCGACATGGCCCGGCGCAGCGTCTGGGACGTCGGCTACAACCTCGCCAACGTCCTGTTCCCCTACCTCTTCCCCCATTTCCGCAGCCACCGGCCGACCCATATCGCGGCCGAGTATGCGGGCTGGATCAAGAAGTTCGCCCGCCGCGCGCATACCCGCCGCGAGGCGGCGCGCTGCGACGAGATCTACCGCGCGGTCGGCTGCGACTACTTCCTGCTGCCGCTGCAGCTCGACAGCGACTACCAGATCCGGGTCCACTCGCCGTTCCTCGGCGTCGAGGGCTTCATGGACCGGGTGATCAAGTCGTTCGCGGACGGCTCGTCGGCGCCGACCCGGCTGCTGGTGAAGCTGCACCCGCTCGACAGCGGCCTGATCAACTGGCGGAAGTTCGCCCGCGCCTCGGCCCGGCGCCACGGCGTCAGCGACCGGCTGGACTTCATCGACGGCGGCGACCTGCCGGCCCTGATCAAGGGCGCCCGCGGCGTGGTCATCGTCAACTCGACGGTGGGGATGCTGTCCCTGGAGATGGGCTGCCCGACCCACGCGGTCGGCACCGCGATCTACAACATGGCCGGCCTGACCCATCAGGGCGACCTCGACAGCTTCTGGAAGAATCCGACGCCGCCGGAGACGGACCTGATGGCGGATTTCCGCCGCGTGGTCCTGCACCGGACCCAGGTCAACGGCGGCTTCTTCTCCAAGGAGGCGATCGACCGCGCGGTGGCCGGCTCGGTACCGCGGATGGAGGCCGCCCTCCCCGACGCGATGCTGGCGGCGGCGCGGGCGGTGAGTGAGGCGGCCGAGCGCGACGGCGAGCTCGCGCCGGTCTACTGACCGGGCTCGCCCGGCTCCCGAGCCGTCGCCATTCGGCGGCCTTTGAAGCGCGTTTAACCGCCGGTGAGCCGTTCCCGGCCTTGATCTTTCCCCGCGCGGCGGCGTAACCCGCCCCATGCCCCGCATTCTGATCACCGGCGCGTCGAGCGGCATCGGCGCCGCGCTGGCGCGCCACTACGCGCAAACCGGCGCGAGCCTCATCCTCGTCGGCCGCAACGCCGAGCGGCTGGAGGCGGTCGCCCGGGACTGCCGCGCCAGCGGCGCCGCCGTCGAGACCGCCCGCCTCGACACCCGCGACCGGGCCGCCACCGTGGCGCTGGTCCACCGGTCGGATGCCGAGGCCCCCCTCGACCTCGTCATCGCCAACGCGGCGGTGAACGGCGGCAACCAGGAAGGGCAGGTGGAGGCCGAGGACGTGGCCTTCGAGACCGCCGACATCAATTACACCGGCACGCTCAACGTGATCCTGCCCGCCCTGACGCTGATGCTCCAGCGCGGGCGCGGCCAGATCGTGCTGCTGTCGTCGCTCGCGGCCTACGCGCCGCTCCAGGACGCGCCGGCCTATAGCGGTGCCAAGGCCGCGCTCGTCGCCCACGGTCTCGCCCTGCGCCAGAAGGTCGCGCCCCGCGGCGTGAAGGTCAACGTCGTCACCCCGGGCTACGTGAAGACGCCGATGGGCGGCGAGCTCAAGGGTTGGCGGCCGCTCGAGATCAGCGCCGAGGAGGCGGCCGTGCGGATCGCCAAGGGCATCGCGGCCAACCGCGACGTGATCGCGTTCCCGTTCATCCTCACGGCGCTCGCCCGCACCGTGCTGCTCCTGCCCGAGAACGTCCGCAAGGCCGGCCTCTACGCCTTCCGTTTCCAGCGCCGGAAGCGGCGCTGATGGCGCAACCCCGGATCGCGCTGTTCGTTCTGGAGGCGCTGCCGAACGCCCGCGCGGTGCGCCGGCTCGTCGCCGATCTCCGGGCCGACATCGCGCTGGTCGGGCTTTCCAACGCCGAGCGGCCGTCGAGCGGCGGCCTCACGGGACAGATCCGGCGGCACCTCGCGCGCTCGGGCCCCGGGATCCTGCCCTACCTCGCGGTCAATTTCGGCCTGCCGGACCTGCTGCGGCCCCTGGCGCCCCTGACCCAGGCGGCGTCGAGAAGCGGCGACGCGCCGGAGGCGACGCCGCTCAGGACCCTGTGCCGCCGCCTCGGCGTCCCGACCCTGACGGTCGACGACGTCAACGGTCCCGACGTCGCGCGGGCCCTCCGGGACGCGGCGCCGGACCTGATCCTCACCTACCATTTCGACCAGATCCTGAAGCCCGAGACCATCGGGCTGGCGCGGCTCGGCGGGATCAACGGGCATCCCGGCCTGCTGCCCCGCCACCGGGGCCCGGTGCCGACGATCCACGCGCTGGCCGACGGGCCCGGGCAGTTCGGCATGACCCTGCACCGGCTGGCCGCCGCGATCGACACCGGCGCGATCCTCGCCCAGGAGGCGCTGGCGCTGCCCGAGGGTACCACCGCGACCCGGGCCTCGGTGGCGCTCCACGCCCACGGGCGCGGGATGCTCGACCGGTTGCTCGAGGACGTCACCCGGAGCGGAACCCTGCCGGAGGGGCGGTCCGAGCCCGTTCTGCCCTACTGCCCGTTCCCCGACCGCGCGATGCTGGCCGCGCTGCGCCGCCGCGGCCTTCGCCTGACCGACGGGCAGGATCTTCGGGACGCGCTGAGCCTCTCCGCGCGGGCGTCTTAACCCCCGGTTAAGGCTGTTCGGCAAGGATTCGGTCAGATCCTCGCCGTCGACAGGGCCCGCGCATGCCGGATACCAGCGCCCTCAACTCGGCCGCTGGCGCCCTGGCCGCCGGCCGGCAGGTGCAGAGCGGGCGGATCCGCGCGATCTCCGAGAACCTCGCCAACGCCGATTCGGTCCCGACCACCCCGGGCGGTGCCCCCTACGCCCGCAAGATCGCGGTGTTCGCCCCGGTGGCGGCCGACAGCCCCCGCGACCCGGTCGGCCGGATCGTCCGCGACACCACCGGCTTCCGCACCCGCTACGACCCGACCAATCCCGGGGCCGACCCGACCGGCTATGTCCGTCTGCCGAACGTCAACGTCGCGGTCGAATCGGCCGACCTCCAGCGGGTGGTCCGGAACTACGAATTGAGCCTGAGCGCCTCGGCCTCGATCAAGACGCTCGCGCAGGCCACCATCAACCTGATCAGCTGAGCCGGCCGTGCTGCCGGCCGTAGCCGGCGTAGATCGCGAGGCCGATCGCCAGCCAGACCGCGAGGCGGATCCAGGTGTCGGCCGGGAGCGACGCCATCAGCGTGACGCAGGACAGGATCCCCAGTCCGGCGATGAGGGTCACCGCCGGCACGCGGAACGGGCGCGCCCGGTCCGGATCGGTCCGGCGCAGGATCAGCACCGTCGCGCAGACGAGGCAGAAGGCCAGGAGCGTGCCGATACTGACGATCTCGCCCAGGACGTCGATGGGCACGAGCCCCGCCACGGCCGCCGTGAACAGGCCGATCACCAGCTGGCTCGCCACGGGCACCCGCGTCACCGGATGGACCCGGCAGAAGATCCCCGGGAGGAGCCCGTCGCGGGCGATGGCGAAGAAGATCCGGCTCTGCCCGTAGAGGGCGGTCAGTGCCGAGGTGGTCAGGCCGATCAGGGCGCCGGCCTTGATGATCGTGGCGAAGCCAGTCAGGCCGATCACGTCGACCGCCTTGGCGACCGGGTCGGCGACGTCCAGGTTGCGATAGGGCACGAGTCCCGTGAGGACGGCCGCCATGGCCACGTACAGGATCGTGGTGATCAGCAGCGACCCGATCAGGCCGACCGGCGCGTCGCGCTGCGGCGCCCGGCACTCGCCCGCGGCCGTCGCCACGGTCTCGAAGCCCACGAAGGCGAAGAACACCACCGCGGCGCCGCGGAACACGCCGCTCCAGCCGTAGGCGCCGAAGGTCCCGGCATTCTCCGGCACGAACGGGTGCCAGAGTTCGGGCCGCAGATGGGCCACGCCGACACCCACGAAAGCCAGGATGATCGCGACCTTGCAGGCGACCAGCAGGCCGTTGACCAGGGAGGCTTCCGCGGTGGCGCGCATCAGCAAGGCGCTGAGCAGCAGCACGATCCCGGCCGCCGGGAGGTTGACGAGGCCGCCGGCGCCGGGCGCCCCGGCCAGGGCCGGCGGCAGATGTAGGCCGAACTCCGCCGCGAGGGACTGCGCGTAGCCCGACCAGCCCACCGCCACGGTCGCCGCCGCCACGGCGAACTCGAGGACGAGGTCCCAGCCGATGATCCAGGCGGGAAGCCGCCCGAGGCTCGCGCGGGTGTAGGTGTAGGTCGATCCCGGCTCGGGGATCATGGCGGCCAGCTCGGCGTAGCACAGGCCGACGAGGCCGCAGGCGACGCCGCCGATCACGAAGGAGAGGCTGAGCGCCGGGCCCGCGTACTGCGCCGCCGCCGTCCCGGTGAGCACGAAGATGCCGGCGCCGATCGTGGCGCCGAGGCCGATGGCGACGAGGCCCGGCGCGGTGAGGCTCCGGGCGAGTCCGCGCCCCGCGCCCGCCCGTTCACCCGTGGTCACCGCGGACTCCGCCATCGCGTCCGTTCTCCCTCGCCCAGATCGTCACCCGGCACTTTTCATGCCCGGACGGCGGCCTCCGCGGAACCGCCCGGACCGGCGCCGCACCGTCCTCATCCCGAGTCGATACAGCCTACCGCCGCACCGCGCCCACGGGATCGGGTTCAGGGGCCCCGCCGCGCGCTTCCGGGTCGCCCCCGCCGGGCGGGGACGGTGCGGCGGCGATCATCCGGGTGTCGGTCCGGAACGCCCGGGCGACGAGGCCGCAGAAGCGGATGAAGGCGCTGCCCTGCGGGGTAATGACGTAGCCGTCACCCGCTCGCGCGACGTTGCCGGAGGCCTGCTGCTCGGCCAAGCGCCGCTCCATCTGCCGGAACTCGCCGAGATAGACCCGCTCGAACACCGCCCGCGCGCGCTCAGGCGTGAAGCGCTCCCCGGGATGGGCAGCCATCTGGCCGAGCAGGAACACGCTGATCGACCGGTCGACCGTCACCGGCAGGATCACGAAGGCGCTGAGGTTCAGGGACAGCGACAGGACGCAGGCGCCGAGGGCGTCCCGTCGGCGCAATCCCCAGGCCCGGCCGAGCCCGGCCAGCGCCGCCGTGACCGCCAGGGTCAGCAGGAAGGCCACCGCGAGCAGGATCAGTCCGCGGTAGAACAGGATCGTCACGCCGGACCACAGATCCGTCTGGAACAGCAGCACGAAGCAGGCGAAGCCGACGACGACGGCGCCGGCCTGCAGCAGCGCCTGGGCGCAGAGCCAGCGCAGGACCTGCCCGGCGCGCGGGTGGGTGGGTGCCGCGGGACTGGGTTCAGTCACGGAGATCCTCCACGGAGATCTTGGACCCGCAGGATCCGGACGAGCGGATCGGCGTAGACCGCGGGGCTGCGCCAGACCCAGGAATCGGGGCTGCTCCAGGGGGCGTCCTGCGCGGTGACGACCAGGGCGCCGATCCCGGCCGAATCGGCGCGCCGCCGCACCTCGGCGCCGTCCAGGCGGTCGCGGAAGACCGGCGCGACGTCGGCGAGCCGCGACGCCACGGCGTCCGGCGGGGCGCCGAACAGCCGCGCCTCCGCGTCGGCCACCCCCGTCGGCTGGAGGCCGTAGAGCCCGAAATCGAACACCCGGTGCGGCACCGGCGACTGCTGCAGCACCAGGTCGTGGGGCATGTGCGTGCCCGCCCAGGCGTAGGCCGCGCGCAGCGCCCGGTCGATATCGGGACGGCCGGCGAGGCGGGCGAAGGCGGGCCGGTCGGAGGCGGGATAGGCGCGCATCCCGACGAAGCCGTAGAGGGTCGTCGCGTAGCCGAGGATCAGCAGCGCGGCGAGGAGGCCGGGGAACCGGAGCCGCCGCGCCTCGCTCAGGCGGGTCAGCGCCACCACGGTCCAGACCAGGGTCGCGACCTGCGCGAGCAGGACCACGCGCGCGCCGAGGTCGTTGTTGAGGATCGCCGAGCGCAGGAAACCGCCGAGGAGCAGGCTCGCCGCGGCGCAGAGCGTGAGCAGGCGCCCGGCTTCGCGCCCGTGCGCCTCCCGGCGCGGCACGAGGCGCCAGAACAGCAGCGCACCGGCGGCGCAGACCCCCAGGGCCGTGTAGTAGTTCAGCGGCAGGAGGATCAGGCGGAGCGCGCTCAGGGCCGGCTCGTCGACGAGGCCGTCGAGCGGCCCGAATCGCCGGATCGAGAACCGGATCGGCGCGCCGCCGTCGGTCCGGTTGGCCAGGACGCTCAGCAGATAAGGGGCGGCCAGCGCGGCGCTGAGCAGGCCGGCAACCGCCAGCCGGGCCGCGGCGCGCCAGCGGCGCTCCAAGCCGAGCAGCACCAGCCAGGCACCGGCCGCACCCGCCGTGCCGAGGCAGACCCAGACGGACAGGCCCGCGCAGGCCGCGAAGGCCAGTGCCGCGACGCCGATCGCCGCCGCCTCCGCGCGCCTGTCCGGTCGCGCCCGGTCCGCGACCTCCGCCAGGGCCAGGAGTCCGAGCCACCCGGCGACGGCGCCGGCGACGTGGTGCGGCACCCAGACCAGCGAGGCCGGCCAGTTGAGGACCTGCTCGTTCAGCCATTCCGGGACCGGCAGCCAAGTCCCGGACGTCGTCCGGTCGGCGAGGACCAGCAGGATGTCGAGGCTTCCGGCCGGCAGCAGCAGCAGCACCGCGCGGCGCACGAGCCGGGGCACGGCGTCCGCGACGAGTCCGGTCGCGGCGAGGAGACGGTCGATCAGGCCGAGGAGCGCGAGGCCGGTCCAGAAGGCGAGGCCCGCGAAGGCGGTCCGCCCGTCGACCAGCCGTCCGCCCGCCCAGTCGACCAGGGCGGTGAGCGTGTAGAAGCCGTAATAGTAGCCCGCCCGCTCGGGCCGGGCGAAGAACGGGTCCACCGGCGGCAATCCGTGCTCCACGATCGCGCGGGTCAGGGCGGCGTGCTTGACGAGGTCGATGATCGTCACGGGCCGGTAGAGGGCGGTGCCGGTATCGACGTCGATCAGCGCGTAGGCCACGACGCCGAGCCAGAGCAGCGCGAGGGCGAGCGCCGCCCGGTCGAGGGACGCGCGCAGGCTCCGCGCGACCGGCCGCAGCGCGGCGAGTCCGAGGGTCCCGGTCGCGAGGGCCGCGACCGGGACGCCGCCCGCCTGGATCAGCAGGCTGTCGAGGGCCGGCAGCAGCCCGATCCCGAGGAGCGCCCCGCACAGGAGGCGGTCGCCGGGCGCGAGCGTGCGGAACCCGAGGATGCCGGTCAAGCCGCCCAGGGCGTAGCCCGGCAGGAGAACGAGGGGGATACCGAGCAGCGTCGCGACGGCGACGCCGCACGCATCCGAGAAGGTGCCGTTCATCGCCGGGCCGCGTCGCGTGAGCGGTTCCGGGTAGCACGGCGGCCTTAACCGTTCTTTGGACGGGCCCGGACAGCCGCGACGCGCCACCGCTGCGGCCCGCCCGGCTCGGGACTGGCATAACCGTCGGTTTCGTGTATGGATCGCGCGGCCTCGACCCGGGTTGCCGGGCGGGGCTTGAGCCGCTTGGCGCTGTGACCGTGCTGGACGACATCCCGGCACCGGCCGAACGCCGAGCCCGCGCGCGCCCGTTTGGGGCGCCGCATCCGACCAGCACAACCCGAAAGGCACGCGATGTCGATCACGGCAGAGCGCAAGACCGCGCTCATCAAGGAACACCGCAAGGACGCCAAGGACACCGGGTCCCCCGAGGTCCAGGTGGCGATCCTCACCGAGCGGATCACCAACCTGACCGGCCACTTCAAGACCCACGGCAAGGACAACCATTCCCGCCGCGGCCTCCTGAAGCTGGTCTCGCAGCGCCGCTCGCTGCTCGACTACGTCAAGCGCAAGGATGAGGCCCGCTACCGCGCCCTCATCGAGCGTCTCGGCATCCGCCGCTAAGGCACCCTCGCGCGGTTCCGGGCCCGGCCCGGGGCCGCGTTTCACCATCGCGGGCTGCCGGAATGGGTCCGGCCTCCCGACAAACGGGCCGCTTCGAGGCGCCAGCGTCGGGGCAGGATCGCGAGACACTTCGCCGAGGATGTTCCGGCGCAGTGTCTCGCCGTCTTGCCCCCGGGCGGCGCCGGGCTTGGGCCCGCCGCAGGCAAGGAAGAGATTGAGAATGTTCGACGTTCAACGCGAAGAGCTGATGTGGGGCGACCGCAAGCTCGTCCTGGAGACCGGCAAGGTCGCGCGCCAGGCCGACGGCGCCGTCATCGCCACCTACGGTGAGACCTCGGTGCTCGCGACCGTGGTCGCCGCCAAGGAGCCGAAGCCCGGCATCGACTTCATGCCGCTCACCGTGAACTACCAGGAGCGCGCCTACGCCGCCGGCCGCATCCCGGGCGGCTACTTCAAGCGCGAGGGCCGTCCCTCCGAGAAGGAGACTCTGGTCTCCCGCCTGATCGACCGCCCGATCCGCCCGCTCTTCATCGACGGCTGGCGCAACGACACGCAGGTCGTCGTCACCGTCCTGACCCACGATCTCGAGAACGATCCCGACATCGTCGCGATGGTCGCGGCCTCCGCGGCCCTGACCATCTCGGGCGTGCCGTTCATGGGCCCGATCGGCGGCGCCCGCGTCGGCTACATCAACGGCGGCTACCGGCTGAACCCGCTGGTCACCGAGACCAAGGAAGAGTCGAGCCTCGACCTCGTCGTCGCCGGCACGCAGGACGCGGTGCTGATGGTCGAGTCGGAGGCCAAGGAGCTCTCCGAGGAGGTGATGCTCGGCGCCGTGATGTTCGGCCACAAGCACTTCCAGCCGGTGATCGAGGCGATCATCCGCCTCGCCGAGAAGGCCGCCAAGGAGCCGCGCGACTTCAAGGCCCCCGAGAACGCCGACGTCGAGAAGGCCGTCCTGGAGGTCTGCGAGGCGGAGCTCCGCGCCGCCTACACCAAGACCGTCAAGCAGGAGCGCTACGCCGCCGTCGACGCCGTGAAGGCGAAGGTGATGGCCGCCCTCTGCCCGGAGGGCGCCGAGAAGTTCCCGGCCGAGAAGGTCAAGGCCGCCTTCAAGGAGGCCCAGTCGAAGGTGGTCCGCTGGAACATCCTCGACAGCGGCGCCCGCATCGACGGCCGCGACGTGAAGACGGTCCGCTCGATCCTCTCCGAGGTCGGCGTGCTGCCCCGCGCCCACGGCTCGGCCCTGTTCACCCGCGGCGAGACCCAGGCTCTCGTGGTCGCCACCCTCGGCACCGGCGAGGATGAGCAGTTCATCGACGCGCTGGAAGGCACCTACAAGGAGCGCTTCCTGCTCCACTACAACTTTCCTCCCTACAGCGTCGGCGAGACTGGCCGGATGGGCTCGCCGGGCCGCCGCGAGATCGGCCACGGCAAGCTCGCTTGGCGGGCGATCCGCCCGGTCCTGCCGCCGGCCCACGAGTTCCCCTACACGATCCGCGTCGTGTCGGAGATCACCGAGTCCAACGGCTCGTCCTCGATGGCCTCGGTCTGCGGCGGCTCGCTGTCGCTGATGGATGCCGGCGTGCCGCTGCGCCGTCCGGTGGCGGGCATCGCCATGGGCCTCATCCTCGAGGGTGAGCGCTTCGCGGTCCTGTCCGACATCCTCGGCGACGAGGATCACCTCGGCGACAT
This sequence comes from Methylobacterium sp. yr668, assembly GCF_900116245.1. Taxonomy (NCBI): domain Bacteria; kingdom Pseudomonadati; phylum Pseudomonadota; class Alphaproteobacteria; order Hyphomicrobiales; family Methylobacteriaceae; genus Methylobacterium; species Methylobacterium sp. yr668. Next base: position 14,378 of record NZ_FOZY01000002.1, read on the forward strand.
GGACTTCAAGGTGGCCGGCACGGACGAGGGCGTCACCTCGCTCCAGATGGACATCAAGATCGCCGGCATCACCGAGGAGATCATGAAGATCGCCCTCGCCCAGGCGAAGGACGGCCGCGCCCACATCCTGGCCGAGATGGCCAAGGCCCTGACGGCGGCCCGTCCGGAACTCGGCGAGTACGCCCCGCGCATCGAGACGATGCAGATCCCGACGGACAAGATCCGCGACGTGATCGGCACCGGCGGCAAGGTGATCCGCGAGATCGTCGAGAAGACCGGCGCCAAGATCAACATCGAGGACACGGGCGTCGTGAAGATCGCCTCGGCCGACGGCAAGGCGATCAAGGCGGCCTACAACTGGATCCGCTCGATCGTGGCGGAGCCGGAGGTCGGCGTGATCTACGACGGCACGATCGTGAAGTGCATGGAGTTCGGCGCCTTCGTGAACTTCTTCGGCGCCAAGGACGGCCTGGTCCACATCTCGGAGCTCGCCGCGAACCGGGTCGCCAAGGTGACGGACGTCGTCAAGGAAGGCGAGAAGGTCAAGGTGAAGTTCCTCGGTCAGGACGACCGCGGCAAGATCCGCCTGTCCATGAAGGTCGTCGACCAGCAGACCGGCGAGGACATCACCGAGAAGGTGAAGGCTCAGCGCGACGCCGACCGGGCCGAGCGCGGCGACGAGCCGCGCGAGCCCCGCGAGGGCGGCCGCCACCGTGGCGAGCGCCGCCGCGAGGCCGGCGAGTAAGCACGCGGGACGCCCGCGCCGGCCTCGGTCGGCAGGGATGTCTCAGACGGGCGCGGTCCTCCGGGGCCGCGCCCTTTTTGTTGCCCCGTCGAGGTCGGGTCACACCGGTCGTCGGCCGGGAACGGGGCGCCGGATGCCGCGTTCCCCCGCGACTTCCCAATCGGAGACCCTCATGGCCAACGACATGATGCACGACATCTTCAGCGGGCAGCCGAACCTGTCGACGACGGAGCGCGCCGTCTCGGTGGCGCTGGGCCTCGGCATCGCCGCCGCCGCCGCGCAGCCCCGTCCCAACAAGCTCCTGAGCCTGCTGGCCCTCGTGGTCGGCGTGGGCCTCGCCGTGCGCGGCGCCACCGGCCACTGCGCCGTGAAGGCCGCGTCCGAGCATCTCTGAGCCTCAGCCCTCGGAGGGCTTCGGCGCCTCCGTCTTTGCGAGCGCAGCGAAGCAATCCAGGCAGCGCGACGTCCGACCTCGTTGGGCTGGCCAGGGTCACGTCGCTGCGCTCGTGATGACGGAGGGCGCCCGAGTTGGCGCTCCCGACCGGAATGTGCAGACCGACAATGAGAAAGGGGCGCCCCGCGGGGCGCCCCTCGTCGTATCCGGACCTGTCGGACGGATCAGTAGGTGGTGGTGCGGCGGCCGGCGATCAGGCCGTAGATGAACAGCACGACCACGGCCCCCACGATGGCGCCGATGAAGCCCGCGCCCTGGTTCGGCCCGTACCAGCCGATCGCCTGGCCCAGGAAGGTCGCCACGAAGGCGCCGACGATGCCGAGGATCGTGGTCAGGATGAAGCCGGCGGGCTCGTTCGGGCCCGGCATGAGGAACTTGGCGATGACGCCGGCGAGAAACCCGATGATGATGGTCCAGAGAATACCCATGACTGACCCCAAGGCGTGATTGTCGATGGCGGCAGAACGCTTCGAGGCCCGCGACGGTTGCCCGCACCCCGACCGCCGATGACGATTTTCCTCGGGTTCCCGCGGCGCGTGCGCGCGCGGCCCTTTACGGCCGGGCCGGTGCGGCGGCAGATACGCCGGTTCTCGAGGATGTGGAGACGGGTATGGACATTCAGCGGATCGAGCCGGGCAAGCGGATGTCGCAGGCCGTCACCTTCGGCGACATGGTCTACCTCGCCGGGCAGGTCGCGTCCGACACGGTCGGCACCGGGGTCACGATCCAGACCCAGCAGATCCTGTCGGAGATCGACCGGCTACTCGCCGCGGCCGGCAGCGACAAGGCGCGGATCCTCTCGGCCACCATCTACCTCGCCGACATCGCGACGTTCGCGGAGATGAACGCCGCCTGGGACGCCTGGGTGTCTCCGGAGAACGCGCCGGCCCGCGCCACCGTCGAGGCCAAGCTCGCCGCGCCGGAGTACTTGGTCGAGATCGTGATCGTGGCCGCGAGGAGCCGGTGATCGGCCCGCGTCGGACCGTCCTGGCGGCGGCCGCGGCCGTCCTCGCGGGAGGGCTCCTGGCGGTCCTGCCCCTCGTGCGGCCGGCACCGGCCGCCGAGGAGCGGGTCGTCAACATCTACAACTGGTCGGACTATATCGACCCGCAGGTGCTCGAGGCCTTCACCCGCGAGACCGGGATCAAGGTCGTCTACGACACCTACGACAACAACGAGATCCTGGAGACCAAGCTGCTCGCCGGCCGGTCGGGCTACGACATCGTCGTGCCGTCGGGACCGTACCTGCAGCGGCTGATCCGGGCCGGCGCGTTCCTGCCCCTCGACAAGTCCAAGCTGAAGAACCTCGGCAACCTCTGGCCCGAGGTGACCAGCCGGCTGGCAGCCTACGATCCCGGCAACACCTACGCCGTCGACTACATGTGGGGCACGACCGGCATCGGCTACAACGTCGCCGCGGTGCGCGAGCGCCTGGGCGCCGGCGCGGCGGTCAATTCGTGGTCCGTCGTCCTCAATCCCGCTTCGGCCAACAAGCTGAAGGAGTGCGGGATCATGGTGCTCGACAGCCCCGAGGACCTGATCCCCAGCATGCTCCCGGCCTTCGGCGCCAAGGCGGATTCCAAGCGCTGGGACGACATGACCCTGGTGACCGACGCCCTCTACAAGGTGCGCGGCGCCGTGCGGAAGTTCCACTCGTCGGAATACATCCAGGCGCTGGCCAACGGCGATATCTGCCTGGCCGTCGGCTATTCGGGCGACATCATGCAGGCCAAGCGCCGCGCCGAGGAGGCCAAGAACGGGATCGACATCGCCTACGTCGTGCCGAAGGAAGGCGCGCTCATGTGGTTCGACACCTTCGCGATCCCGAAGGATGCCGCCCACCCGGCCGAGGCGCTGGCCTTCATCGACTACATGATGCGGCCCGAGGTGGCGGCGGCCAACACCAACTTCGTCTCCTACGCCAGCGGCAACCTCGCGGCGAAGAAGTTCGTGAAGCCCGAGATCCTGAGCAATCCCGGCATCTACCCGGACGAGGCGACGATGCAGCGCCTGTCCATCAACACCGCCTGGGACGACCGCACCCAGCGCTTCGTCACCCGCCTCTGGACCCGGGTCCGCACCGGGCGCTGACGCGGATCGGCGTCGGAGGGGGCCGTCAGCCTTCCGGATCCGCCGGCACGCCGCTGCGGGCGAGCCACGCGCGGACCGCAGCGCGGGTCTCGCGCCCGGAATCGTTCAGCAGGCGCTCGGGGGTGGTGAAGAAGTACGGCTGGAAGGTCTTTCGCTGCGCGTTGCGCAGGGTCGGGTCGATCCCGGCCTCGAGCAGCCTCAGCACCCAGGGATTGGCCGCGCCGACCTGCGCGGCCACGTGCAGCAGCGAGTTGCCGGTGGCGTCGACCCGGTTCAAGTCCGCACCGGCCCGCAGCAGCAGCGCGATCTGCGCCTCGCGCCGGTTCTGTACGGCGCGGAACAGCGGCGTCCACTGACCGCGCGGGCTCACCGGGTCGACCGGCGCGCCGTGGCGCAGCAGGATCTCCAGGTAGGTCGGATCCTCGACCATCGCCGCCATGTGCAGCGCGGTCTCCTGATCGAGCCCCGGCACAGACGGGTCCGCCCCCGCGTCGAGCAGGGCCGACACCGCGCGCGGCCGCGCGTTCCAGATCGCCCATTCGAGCAGGGTGAAGTTCCGGCCGCCGCGGACGGAGAGATCCAGGCCGGGCGCTAGCGCGGCGATGCGCGCGACGTCACCGCGGGCGACCGCCGTGGCGATCGCGGCGAGAGGGGACGCCTCGAAGGCGCCGCTGTGGTCCCCGGTCGGGGTCTCCATGACCGTTCGCTCCTCGGCGCCGCCTGATTCGGCGCTGCGCGACGCGGGCCATGTGACCGATAAACACGGAGGCGCCGCAAGGCCCCTTCCGCAAGTGTCGCCGCCGGGGCGCACCGCCGGCGCACGACGTGGTCAAGAAGCGATCTCGCCGCGGCGCCGGTCGAGACCGTCCGCGGCGAGCCTCGTCGATCCCGGAATCGATGACCTAGTGCTTCAGATCGTCCGGAACCTTGCCGCCGTTCTCGGCGAGCTTCTGCATGACCTGCTTGTGCAGCCAGATGTTCATGCTGGCCGAATCGTCCTTGTCGCCGGTGTAGTGGAGCTCGTCGGCGAGCTGCTTGCGCGCGGCGAGGCCGGAATCGAGGCCCAGCAGCTTCATCAGGTCGACGATCGAGTGCCGCCAGTCGAGCGTCTGCGGGTTCTTCTCGGCGAGGCCGGTGAGCACCGCCGCGACGTCCACGGGCTCGCTGCCGCCGGCCGAGCCGGGGGCCGACGTGGAGGGCGTGCTCGTGCCGGCCTGGCCGCCGGAGCCGGCGTTGGGCGCGGGCGCGGCGTCCGCGGTGCCGCCACCGAACGGATGGAGGATCTTGCTGACGATGCTGCCGAGGAGGCTCATGGATCCGCTCCGATAATCGAGGCCCGATCTCCGCGTCGGGCGGCCATTCAACTGGCTGTGAGCCTTGGCGTTCCGCGATTCGGCAGGCTCGGGACGGTCGGCGCGGCGCGGCCCGGAGCGATCACGACCTCGGCCAGAGGGCGAGGACGAGCGCGGCCCGCTCCTCCGCGAGCGTGCCGTCCGGGACCGGGCGGCCCGCGCGGGCGTACCAGTAGCGCGCGTTGCCGTCGTCGCCCTCGACCCGGTGGAGATGGGCGTGGACCCAGGCCGCGTCGGACCCGCCGGCGTCCTGGACGAGGCGGTGCGCCCGCTCCCAGGCGGCGGAGGCCGGGCCGGACGCGTCCCGGGCGAGCCACCAGAGCGCGGCGAGCGGGGCGTCCCAGACGCTCGGCGGCTCGGACGCGGCGAGTGTCGCGGCGAAGGCGGCGGGGAGGCTCTCGGTCACGGCTGTCTCCTTCCCGGGCGTTTCAGCGGCCGGCGGCGCGCTCCGGCTGCCAGCGCCCGCGGCGCTGCCGGGCCGACCACGCGTAGCGGGCATCGCCGTCGAGGCGGTCGAGATGGTCGGAGAGGCGGTTGCGCTCGAGCCACGACAGGGCCGCCTCCAGCTCCGGGAGGGTCATGGTCGCGCGGCCCTTGCCGAGCACGCGCTTGAGAACGGCGTTGTAGCGGTGGGCGAGATTGCCGCCGCGGGGCACGCGCAGCGAGGTCTCGTCCTCGACCGCCTGGGCGGCCACCGCGGCGGCGAGCCGCTGGCGCAGGGTCCGCTCGGTGACGGAGGGCGGTTCGGGCGCGGGCGCCGCGGCGACCGGTTCGGGGAGGCGCGGGCGCAGCAGGGCGTAGCGCATCCCGATCGCGTTGCTCTCCAGGGGCGTGATCCCGCCCGGCTCGTCGTCGCGCCAGCGGGTCCGCTCGGGCACGACGGCGCTCGCCGGCCGCTCGCGGGGCGGCCGGACGCTGCTGCCCTGCTCGGTCTCGAGTTCGAGGCGGAACCGCGCGAAGAGCGGGTCGTCGGGGTGGAAGATCAGCGCCTGCTGCCCGTTGTAGGGGCCGGCATGGGGATCGACCCGGGTGGCCCGGGCGAGCATCTGCTCGAGCCAGGGCCGGGAGCGGATATGGGTCAGGGCCGCGACCACCGCGACCTCCGGGGCGTCGAGCCCCTCGTACGCCATCGCCACCGTCACCAGCACGGCCGGTTCCGGCGTGAGCCGGAACGCTGCCAGAGCCGCGTGGGCGTCGCCTTGACCGGAGGTCGCGAGACGGACATCGCGCGCGCCCTGCCCGGCCGGCATCCAGTCGCGCAGGGTCGCGAGATAGGCCCGCGCGCTCGCCTGATCGGGCGCCACCACGAGGAGCTTGCCGAGCCCCCGGGCCGGTTCGCCGGGCGGGAGATCGCGCTCCGCCCGGCGCCGGGCGCGCAGGCGCTTCGTGGCGAAGAACGCCTCGCTCAGAAGGTCGCGGGCGAAGCCGGTCCGAAGGGCGGTGAACAGCGCCGGCCGGGTGGTGATCCGGACCGCGCCCGCGCCGAGCCGGTGCGGCCCGACGCGCGGGCTGTCGCCGGCGATCCGGCCGCCCTCCAGCCAGCTCGCCTCGCCGTCGAGGGCGCCGAACGTCACCGGCAGCACCGCCCGCTCGGCCAGCGCCTGCGCCCGCGAGTAGCCGATGACCGCGAGGCCGGTCGCGTCGAGGTCGAGTTCCGGCCCGCGGCCGGGTGCGGCGGGCTGGTAGGGCAGCCCGAGGATCCGCCGCCCGTCCGCCCGCTCCAGCGTCCCGGACAGGTACAGGCGCACGGTCGCCGCCTCCATGACGGGCAGCATCGCGCGGGACCACGCCCCCGCCTCGGCATCCTCCGCGGAGGCTTCGTCGGCGCCCGGGCGACCGGGGACCGGCAGGTGATGAACCTCGTCGACCACCAGCAGGGTGCGGTGCGCCCGCGCCTCCGCGAGGTGGAGCGCCGGGGCGGCGGCGACCGCCTGATAGGTGGTGACGTAGCCGGCCAGCCCCCGCGCCGGGTCGCGCTCGTTGTCGGCGGCCCGGACGCTGAGGGCGTGCCCGAAGGCCGCGCGCCACAGCGGGTCGGCGAAGGCCTCCTCGGCCTGCAGCCGCAGGGAATCCCGCGGTACCACCCAGACCACGCGCTCGACGAGCCCCGCCTCGATCAGCCGGTGCGCGGCGATGACCGGCAGCAGCGACTTGCCCCCGCCCGGCGTGACCGCGGCCAGGATCTTCCGGACATGGGCCGCCTCCCCGCTCGCCATGGCCGCGACCAGGGCCATCAGCGTGCGCTGGTGCGACCGCAGGGACGGGGCGGGACGGGTCAAGGGCCGGCGAAGCAGGGCGACATCGCCACACCGTGGCCGATCCGGATTCCTTTGTGAATCCCCGGAGTCGCGGAACGTTCGCGTTTTCGTCCCAATGGCGGAGCCGCGGGCACCGCGAGGCCGGAAGAGGGTCGACTCTGCAAGCGCGGCCGCCCGGATCGCGGCGACGCCGAGCGAAACCGTCCCGCTCTCCACGATTGCCGCGTCCGGCGAGGCGGATCGGTCCACCATAAGCGTTGACACCCGGCCCACCCCTCACCATAAGGGCGCCGCGGGCGATGCCCGCCTTGGGGGAATGTCCCGAGCGGCAAAGGGGGCGGACTGTAAATCCGCTGCGTAAGCTTCGTAGGTTCGAGTCCTACTTCCCCCACCAAGTTCTTCCCGATCCCGTCAGCCTTGTTTCGCCAGCGCGGCCTCGATACGCGCGGCCGCGGCGGCCGAGAAGCCCTTCCCCTCGAGCCCTTGTCCCGCGGCCGCCTGACCGGTGAGCGAGCGGCGCTTGCCCCCCGGTAGATGCGCCTGCCGCAGGGCGTGGGCGTCTCGGTGACTGGCATGGGTGATCGCGATGGCCAGCGCGTCGGCGGCGTCCGCGACGCGGAACTCGGCCTTCGGCAGAAGGAAGCGGACCATCGCCTGGATCTGCACCTTCTCGGCGTGGCCGGAGCCCGCGACGGTCTTCTTGATGAGGTTGGGGGCGTACTCGAACACCGGCAGTCCGGCGAGGGCCGGCACGAGCAGCGCCATCGCCCGCGCGTGGCCCAGCTTGAGCGTCGCCTGGGCGTCCTTGTTGACGAAGGTCTCCTCCACGGCGACCTCGTCGGGCCGAACGGCCTCGACGACGCGGCCGATCCCCTCGAACAGTTCCCGCAGCCGCAGGGCCAGCGGAAGCTCCCCGTCCGAAGTCACGACCCCGCAATCGCCGTAGGTGAGCTTCGTGCCCTGCGCGGTGATCAGGCCCCAGCCGGTGCGGCGGAGTCCGGGGTCGATCCCGAGAATGCGGACGGCGCTGGTCATGGGGCTCCACGGCTCGGTGAACGGCCCGAGGCTGCCGTACGTATCGTGAACGCTTGGTTTCACCAAGGTTCCGGGCGCGGAAGCGGTCGGCCGTGGCCGGCCCGGCACGGTGCCGGGTCGAACTCACCCCCGGCGACCGAGGAGGATCAGCGCCGTTCCGGCGAGGCAGACCGCGCTGCCCGCGAGGTCCCACCGGTCGGGCCGCTGACCCTCCGCGAGCCACAGCCACAGGACCGAGGCCGCGACGTAGACGCCGCCGTAGGCCGCGAAGGCGCGCCCCGCCGCGGGGCTGTCCACGAGGGTCAGGAGGGCCGCGAAGGCCGCCAGCGAGGCGAGGCCCGGCAGCGCCCACCAGGCCGACCGCCCGAGCCGCAGCCAGGCCCAGAACGCGAAGCAGCCGGCGATCTCGGCGAGGGCGGCGGCCGCGTAGGCGAGGAGGGTCATCGCGTCAGCTTGGCACGGCGCACCGCGCGGGACGAGTCCAGCGCCGGGGACGGACCGCGACCGGCATTAAGCTCCCGGCAAGGAGGATCCGGTCGAGTGTCGCCATGAGCACGCATGTGAGCACCCGCGAGACCCAGGGCGACCGGCTGCTGTTTCCGGGGGACGCCCGCCTCCGCGACGCCGTCCTCGCCTGGATCGAGGCGCTGGCGCGGGAGCGGCGGATGTCGTCCAACACCGTCGAGGCGTACGGGCGCGACCTCCGGCAGTTCCTCCACCACCTCGCGTCCCGTCAGGGGACGCCGACGATCCCGATGCTGATCGGCCTCAAGGTGCGGGACATCCGCGGCTTCATGGCCGCGCGCCGGGCCGACGAGGTCTCCGGGCGCTCGCTGATGCGCATGCTGGCGGGTCTGCGCTCCTTCGCGCGCTTCCTCGAGCGGGAGGGCTTCGGCACCGTCTCGGCCCTGGGCGGTGTGCGCTCGCCCAAGGTCCCGCGGCGGCTTCCCCGTCCCCTGCCCGTCTCCGCCGCGGTGGCGCTGACCGATACCGCGATCCGCGCCGGCGAGGAGCGGGAGCCCTGGGTCCTCGCCCGGGACGCCGCCGTGCTGGCGCTGCTCTACGGCGCGGGGCTGCGCATCTCCGAGGCCCTGGGCCTGACCCGCCGTGACGCACCCCTGCCCGGGGTCGATCAGGTCACCGTGCTCGGCAAGGGCGGCAAGCAGCGCATGGTGCCGATCCTGCCCGTCGTGGCGCAGGCCGTGGCGGACTACGTCGCCGCCTGTCCCCTGCCGCTGCCGCCGGAGGGACCGCTGTTTCTCGGTGCCCGGGGCGGCCCGCTCTCGCCGCGCATCATCCAGTACACGGTCGCGCGCGCCCGCGGCGCCCTGGGCCTGCCCGAGAGCGCCACACCGCACGCCCTGCGGCATTCCTTCGCAACCCATCTCCTGGCGCGCCAGGGCGAACTCCGGGCGATCCAGGAACTCCTGGGCCACGCCTCGCTCTCCACGACACAGCTCTACACGCAGGTCGACGCCGCCCGCCTCATGAGTGCCTACGCGGCGGCCCATCCGCGGGCTGGCCATTGAGCAAGATTGCTAAAAACTTCGACTTCGAGAGCCTTCATCATCGTCTATAGGCGCGTGTTCCGGTTCGCCCAGTGCAGAATCCCGCTCTTTAAGAGCTTCGTCACGATCTTCAGCCAATATGGGCAACGAACGGGATGGGGTTGGGCGGGCGTCATGGATCTTCAGGATGGGAGGGCGCCGGCACGTGTCGTAATCGCGGATTGCGATCCGGGCCGCCGCGTCTCCCTGAGAGAGATCGTCCTGCGATTCGATCCCAGCGCGGTGATCGATGAGGCGACCTCGGGTCAGGCGCTCTGCGACATCCTCCTCCGCCACCGTCCCACCCTGGCCTTCGTGGGAATGCAGCTCGACGATCTCAGCGGCCCCGAAGCCGTCGCCGTCGCGCGCCGGGCGGGTGCGGAGCCCCCCTGCCTGGTGCTGGTGGCGACCCGCGTGCTGCCGCACTGGCAGGAGATCGCCACGAGCCTCGGCGCCTACGAAGTCCTGAAGACGCCCCTCGACCCGAGCCATATCGAGCCGCTGCTCCACGCGGATGCCCGCCGTCGCGCACCGACCCGGGCCCTGCTCGCCTGCTCGACTCCGGCCGGGCGGTCGGCCATCAGCCGCGTCGTGGCGCGCAGCGGGTTCGCGATCGAGCTCGACGAGACGGATGACGGCCGCCACGCCCTCAAGCAGCTGAAGCTCGCCGCCTACGACTTCGCCTTCATCGACGTGAAGCTCGGCGGCATCGACGGGCTCGAACTGGCCTGTCAGATCCAGCCCCTCGGCCTCCCGACCCGGATCACCCTGCTGACCACGTCCGAGCTGGAGCCCGTCGCTCAGGCCGGCCGCTACTTCGGCGTCGACGCCGTGCTGCGGATGCCGTTCTACGCCCGCGACATCGACCTCGCCCTGCACAACGCGCTGGGCCTGCGTCGGCCGTATCTGCTGAACGCCCTGACGGCCCCGCCCGCGCCGAGCGCGCTGCTGCGGATCGCCGACCTGCCGAATTCCAGGCGCAAGATCGCCTGACCCCGCGCCGGGCCGTCGCTCTGCGGGCCAGTCAGGTTCGAGGCGCGCGGTGTGTGACGGAACGCGAAGGCCCCTTTCCCGCACGGGAGAGGGGGCCTTCGCGCAGGCGGTCGAGCCCGCCGAGGTAGCAATCTGCGCAGCCGTGGGCCTTGGCCCGTCAGACGTGGATGGCGCGCTTGTTGACCGCCAGCGCGGCTTCCTTGACGGCCTCGGTCAGCGTCGGGTGCGCGTGGCAAGTGCGGGCGATGTCCTCCGACGAGGCGCCGAACTCCATCGCGACCGCCACCTCGGCGATCAGGTTGCCGGCATCCGCGCCCACGATGTGCACGCCGAGTACCCGGTCGGTCTGGGCGTCGGCCAGCACCTTCACGAACCCGTCGGTGGTGCCGTTCGCCTTGGCCCGGCCATTGGCCGTGAAGGGGAATTTGCCGGCGTTGTAGGCCACGCCGTCCTTCTTCAACTCCTCCTCGGTCTTGCCGACCGAGGCGACCTCCGGGAACGTGTAGACCACGTTCGGGATCACGCCGTAATTCACGTGGCCGGACTGGCCGGCCAGCATCTCGGCGATCGCCACGCCCTCGTCCTCGGCCTTGTGGGCGAGCATCGGGCCGGCAATCACGTCGCCGATGGCGTAGATGCCGGTGACGTTGGTGGCGTAGTGGGAATCGGTGAGGATCCGGCCCTTGTCGTCCCGCTGGACACCGACCGTGTCGAGGCCGAGGCCCTCCGTGTAGGGCGTCCGGCCGATGCAGACGAGGACCACGTCGGCCTGCAGCGTCTCCGCCGCGCCGCCCGCGGCCGGCTCGACCGTGACCGTCGCGCCGCCCTTCTTGCCGACCTCGACGCCCGTCACCTTGGTGGACAGCCTGAAGGCGATGCCCTGCTTCGTCAGGATCCGCTGGAACTGCTTGCCGACCTCGCCGTCCATGCCCGGCAGCACCCGGTCGAGATACTCGACCACGGTCACCTCGGAACCGAGCCGGCGCCAGACGGAACCCAGCTCCAGCCCGATCACGCCGGCGCCGATGACGAGGAGCTTCTTCGGCACCCGGTCGAGTTCCAGGGCGCCGGTGGAGGAGACCACGACCTTCTCGTCGATGGTGACGCCGGGCAGGCGCGCCACGTCCGAGCCGGTCGCGATGACGATGCTCTTCGTCTCGAGCATCTGGTTGCCGCCGTCCTCGGCGATGACCTCGACGCGGCCGGCGCCGGCGATCCGGCCGGTGCCGTGGAAGGTGTCGACCTTGTTCTTCTTGAGCAGGAACTCGACGCCCTTGGTGTTGCCGGCGACGCCCTCGGCCTTGAAGGCCATCATCTTCTTGAGGTCGAGCTTCGGCGTGCCGACGTCGATGCCGAGATCGGCGAAGTGCGTGTTGGCCTCCTCGAAGGCCTCGGACGCGTGCAGCAGGGCCTTGGACGGGATGCAGCCGACATTGAGGCAGGTGCCGCCGTGCGTCGCGCGCTTCTCGACCACCGCGGTCCGCAGGCCGAGCTGCGCCGCGCGGATCGCGCAGACGTAGCCGCCGGGGCCGGTGCCGATGACGACGAGATCGTAGGACATGAGGCTTCGCTTCCGCTCGGTCGTGCCGCGTGCGAGACGGGCAGGGAATGTCAGGTGGGGCTTGGCCTCAGCGGCCGCCGCCGATGTCGAGGATGGCGCCCGTGGTGTAGGAGGCCTCGTCCGAGAGGAGCCACACGATCGGTGCGGCCACCTCCTCGGCGGTGCCGGCCCGCTTCATCGGGACGCCGGGGCCGAGACGCTCGACCCGGTCCGGCTCGCCGCCGCTGGCGTGGATCTCGGTGGCGATGATGCCGGGCGCCACCGCGTTGACGCGGATGCCGTCGGCGGCGACCTCGCGGGAAAGCCCGATCGTCAGCGAGTCGATGGCGCCCTTGGAGGCCGCGTAGTCCACGAACTGGCCGGGGCCGCCGAGGCGCGCCGCCACCGAGGACAGGTTGACGATCGCGCCCCCTGCCCCGCCGCGCTTGATCGACATGCGCCGCACCGCCTCCCGCGCGCACAGGAAGCTGCCGACCACGTTGGTGGTCATCATGCGCTGCAAGCGGGCGACGCTCATGTCGGCGACGTCAGACTTCACGTCGACCACGCCGGCATTGTTGACGAGCGCCGCGAGGCGGCCGAGGCCGTCGGCCGCCTTGAACAGGGCGATGACGTCGGCCTCGTTGCCGACGTCGCCCTTCACGGCGAGCGCCCGTCCGCCCTTGGCCGCGATCGCGTCCACCACGCCCTGCGCGGCGGCGGCGTCCGACACGTAGCTCAGGCAGACGGCGTAGCCGCGCTCCGCCAGGAGGAGCGCCACCGCGCGGCCGATGCCGCGGCTACCACCCGTGACGATCGCGACCCTGTTCTCAGCGCTCGACATGGCTGCCTCAGAGGTCCAGCACGAGGCGCGCCGGATCCTCCAGCGCCTCCTTGACCCGCACCAGGAAGGTCACGGCCTCCTTACCGTCGACGATGCGATGGTCGTACGACAGGGCGAGGTACATCATCGGCCGCGCCTCGATCTTGCCGGCGCGGACCACCGGGCGCTCCTCGATGCGGTGCATGCCGAGGATGCCGGATTGCGGCGCGTTGAGGATCGGCGTCGACATCAGCGAGCCGTAGATGCCGCCGTTGGTGATCGTGAAGGTGCCGCCCTGCATCTCCTCGATGGAGAGCTTGCCGTCGCGGGCCTTCTTGCCGAAGCCGGCGATCTTCTTCTCGATGCCGGCGATCGACAGGTCGTCGGCGTCGCGCACCACCGGCACGACGAGGCCCTTATCGGTGCCGACCGCGATGCCGATGTGGTAGTAGTTCTTGTAGACGAGGTCCTGCCCGTCGATCTCGGCGTTGACCGCCGGCACGTCCTTGAGGGCGCCGATCACCGCCTTGGTGAAGAAGCCCATGAAGCCGAGCTTCGTGCCGTGCTTCTTCTCGAAGATGTCCTTGTACTGGCTGCGCATCGCCATCACGGCCGACATGTCGACGTCGTTGAACGTCGTCAGCATCGCCGCGGTGTCCTGCGCGTCCTTCAGGCGGCGCGCGATGGTCTGGCGCAGCTTCGTCATGCGCACGCGCTCCTCGCGCGCGGCGTCGTCCGGCGCCGAGGGGGCGCGCGGCAGGGTCGGACGGGCCTCCTTGGCGGGCGCCGACGGGGCCGACCCCTTGGCGATGGCGCCGAGCATGTCGCCCTTCGTGACGCGGCCGTCCTTGCCGGACCCGCTCACCGACGACGGGTCGACACCCGATTCCCGGGCGAGCTTGGCCACCGCCGGGCCGTTGTCTCCGACCGGGCGCTGCTGGGCCGCGGGGGCGGCGGCATCGCCGTGGTTGCCGTAGCCGGCGGACGATTCCTGGGCCGGGGCCTCGGCCTTCGCGGGCGCGGCGGCCTTCGGGGCCTCGCTCCGGCTCTCGGCCTTGGTCTCGGCGGTCTCCTTCGGGGCGGCCTTCTTGGCCGTGCCGCCGCCGGCTCCGGCCTCGACGATCGAGCCGAGCAGGGCACCGGGCTCCACGGTCTCGCCGTCCTTGACCAGGATCTCGCCGAGCTCGCCGGCCGCCGGGGCGTTCACCTCCAGGGTGACCTTGTCGGTCTCGAGCTCGACGATCGGCTCGTCGGCCGCGACCGTGTCGCCGGGCTTCTTGAACCAGCGGCCGATCGTGGCCTCGCTCACGGATTCGCCGAGGGTCGGGACGAGGATGTCGGTTGCCATGCTCTCTTCTGCCCCGCGGGGGGCCTCCTCTGGATGTCGGGCCGCGACGTCAGCGCCGCAGGATCAGGGATGGAACGGGCGAGACGGTGTACCGGAAGCCTGCCTGCGCCATCAGGACGGGATCTGCTTCGCCGAGCGCCTCGGCCCGGGCCGCGTCGTCGGCCTCGACCAGGGCGAGGCCCCAGGTGCCGCCGGACTCGAAGACGGGTCCGACCGCGATGGCGGTGCCGGCGGCCGCCTGCTCCATCCAGTAGCCAGAATGCGCCGAGAACAGCGCCTTCTCGGCCTCCGTCGCGTCGAACGGGAAGCTCGGGCGGGGTGGTTCCAGGCGGAGCAGGAAGTAGGCCATGGCCGGACGATCAGACCGCCAGGGCCTCGTTGAGGAAGGCCTGGAGCTGCGCCTGGTGCTTCGACATCTGGCCGACCGCCGTGGAGGCGGAGGCCGGACGGCCGACGTAGCGGGCGCGCTTCACCGCGGAGCCGGCCTGGCCGAGCACCCACTCGAGGTAGGGCTCGACGAAGGACCAGGCGCCCATGTTCTTGGGCTCCTCCTGGCACCAGATCACGTCGGCGTTGCGGAACCGGGCCATCTCGTTGGCCAGCGCCTTCAGGGGGAACGGGTAGAGCTGCTCGACGCGCATCAGGTAGATGTCGTTGAGGCCGCGCTTCTCCCGCTCCTCCAGCAGGTCGTAGTAGACCTTGCCGGAGCACAGCACGACGCGGCGGATCTTGTCGTCGCGCACGAGCTTGTTCTGCGCCCCCTCCTCCTCGGCGTCGTCCCAGAGGACGCGGTGGAAGGTCGAGCCCTCGGCGAGCGCGTCGAGGTTCGACACGGCGCGCTTGTGGCGCAGCAGCGACTTCGGCGTCATCAGGACCAGCGGCTTGCGGAAGTCGCGCTTCAACTGCCGACGCAGGATGTGGAAGTAGTTCGCCGGCGTCGTGACGTTGGCGACCTGCATGTTGTCCTCGGCGCAGGCCTGGAGGTAGCGCTCCAGGCGGGCCGAGGAGTGCTCGGGCCCCTGGCCCTCGTAGCCGTGCGGCAGCAGCAGCACGAGGCCCGACATGCGCAGCCACTTGCGCTCGCCGGACGCGATGAACTGGTCGATCACCACCTGGGCGCCGTTGGCGAAGTCGCCGAACTGGGCCTCCCAGAGGACCAGGGCGTTCGGCTCGGCGAGCGAGTAGCCGTACTCGAAGCCGAGCACCGCTTCCTCGGAGAGCATCGAGTTGATGATCTCGATCGCGGCCTGCCCCTCGCGGATGGCGTTGAGCGGCGTGAAGCGCTGCTCGTTCTCCTGGTCGATCACCACCGCGTGGCGCTGCGAGAACGTGCCGCGCTCCACGTCCTGACCCGACAGGCGGACCCGGTTGCCGTCGAGGAGCGTCGCCCCGAAGGCCAGGGCCTCGGCGGACGCCCAGTCGATGCCGACCCCCGTCTCCACCGCCTTGGCGCGGTTGTCCATGAAGCGCTGGATCGTGCGGTGCAGGTGGAAGCCGGGCGGCGCCTGCGTGATCCTGCGCCCGATCTCCTGCAGGGTCCCGGCCGGCACGGCGGTGCGGCCGCGGCGCGGGTCGTCCACGTCCTCGTGCACGGCCTTCACGCCGGACCAGCGGCCGTCGAGCCAGTCGGCCTTGTTGGCCTTGTAGTTGTTGGCGACGTCGAGCTCGCTGTCGAGCATCCCGCGGAACTCGGCCTTGCGGGCGTCGAGCGCCTCCTGGGTCACCGAGCCGTTCTCGACGAGCTTGCGGCCGTAGCTCTCCAGCACCGACGGATGCTTGCGGATCCGCTGGTACATCTTCGGCTGGGTGAAGGCCGGCTCGTCGCCCTCGTTGTGGCCGAAGCGGCGGTAGCACAGCATGTCGATCACGACCGGCTTGCCGAACTTCTGCCGGTACTCCACCGCGACCTTGGCGGCGAAGGTGACGGCTTCCGGATCGTCGCCGTTGCAGTGGAAGATCGGCGCCTCGACCATCTTGGCGACGTCGGACGGGTAGGGTGAGGAGCGCGAGAAGCGCGGATCGGTCGTGAAGCCGATCTGGTTGTTGATGATGAAGTGCACCGAGCCGCCGGTGCGGTGGCCCTTCAGGCCCGACAGGCCGAAGCACTCCGCCACCACGCCCTGGCCCGCGAAGGCGGCGTCGCCGTGGATCAGGAGCGGCAGCACCGTGCGGCGCTCGATGTTGGGCTTGGCCCACTGGTCCTGCTTGGCGCGGACCTTGCCGAGCACCACCGGGTCGACGATCTCGAGGTGGGACGGGTTGGCGGTGAGCGACAGGTGGACGTTGTTGCCGTCGAAGGCGCGGTCCGAGGACGCGCCCAGGTGGTACTTCACGTCGCCCGAGCCCTCGACCTCGGCCGGGGAGGCCGAGCCGCCCTTGAACTCGTGGAACACCGCCCGGAAGGGCTTGGCCATCACGTTGGTGAGCACGTTGAGCCGGCCGCGATGGGCCATGCCGAGCACGATCTCGCGCACGCCGAGCGCGCCGCCGCGCTTGATGATCTGCTCCAGCGCCGGGATCATCGCCTCGCTGCCGTCGAGGCCGAAGCGCTTGGTGCCGGTGTACTTGAGGTCGAGGAACTTCTCGAAGCCCTCGGCCTCGATCAGCTTGTTGAGGATCGCGCGGCGCCCCTCGGGGGTGAAGGAGATCTCCTTGTCCTTGCCCTCGATGCGCTCCTGGATCCACGCCTTCTCGGCGGGATCCGAGATGTGCATGAACTCGACGCCGAGGGTCTGGCAGTAGGTCCGCTCCAGGATGCCGACGATCTCGCGGATCGTGCCGAACTGCAGGCCGAGGACGTTGTCGAGGAAGATCGGACGGTCCCAGTCGGCCTCCTCGGTGAAGCCGTAATGCTGCGGGTGCAGCTCCTCGTGATCGCCCCGCGGCGCGAGCCCCAGCGGGTCCAGCTTGGCGTGCAGGTGGCCGCGCATCCGGTAGGAGCGGATCAGCATGATCGCCCGCACCGAATCCTTGGTCGCCTGCTCCACCGACACGCCGGTGGTGGCGGTGACGCTGTCCTGCGGCTTGCCGGGCTTGGGCTCCTTGGCTTCCCGCGCGACGATCTTGTCGCCGATCGCCTTCTCCAGGGCGCCCCAGTTGCCGTCGAGCGCCGAGACCAGCTCGCCGTTGAGCGGCACCGGCCAGTGCGGCTTCTCCCAGGAGGCGCCGGCGGCGTTCTTCTCGACCAGGGTCTCGTCCTCGCCGAGCCCCTTGAAGAAGGTCTGCCACTCCGGATCCACCGAGGACGGGTTGCGGGCGTAGGCCGCCTGCAATTCCTCGATGTAGGCGGCGTTGGCGCCGTACAGGAACGAGGTTTCGAGGAGCGCTTCGTTCACGTCCTGGCGTGCCATGGTGCGTCCATCCTGATCGCGCGGGCAGGCTCCCCTGCCCTCCGGGCTCCCCGTCAGCGCGGCGGAGCGCCCTCGAACCGAAACGGGGCGGGTGACCGCCCCGCTGAGATCGTCTGCACGCCCGATATGGGCGTCGCGGCCCTGCGATGGCCGCGACGCAGGCGCGCGGGCCTTTAGCCCTTCAGCACTTCGACGAGCGTCGAGCCCAGCCGGGCCGGCGACGGCGACACGCGGATGCCCGCGGCCTCCATGGCGGCGATCTTGTCCTCGGCGCCGCCCTTGCCCCCCGAGATGATCGCGCCGGCATGGCCCATGCGGCGGCCCGGAGGCGCCGTGCGGCCGGCGATGAAGCCGACCATCGGCTTCTTGCGCCCGCGCTTGGCCTCGTCCTTGAGGAACTGCGCCGCCTCCTCCTCGGCCGAGCCGCCGATCTCGCCGATCATCACGATCGACTCGGTCTTCGGGTCGGCGAGGAACAGCTCCAGCACGTCGATGAACTCGGTGCCCTTCACCGGGTCGCCGCCGATGCCCACCGCCGTGGTCTGGCCGAGGCCGGCATTGGAGGTCTGGAACACCGCCTCGTAGGTCAGCGTGCCCGAGCGGGACACGATGCCGACCGAGCCCGGCCGGAAGATGTTGGCCGGCATGATGCCGATCTTCGATTCGCCCGCCGTGACGATGCCCGGGCAGTTCGGCCCGACGAGGCGCGACTTCGAGCCCGTCAGCGCCCGCTTCACCCGCACCATGTCGAGCACCGGGATGCCCTCCGTGATGCAGACGATCAGCGGCACCTCGGCGCTGATCGCCTCGCAGATCGCGTCGGCGGCGCCCGGCGGCGGCACGTAGACCACCGAGGCCTCGGCGCCGGTGGCGTCGCGCGCCTCCGCGACCGTGTCGAAGACCGGCAGGCCGAGATGGCTGGAGCCGCCCTTACCGGGGCTCGTGCCGCCGACCATCTTGGTGCCGTAGGCGATGGCCTGCTCGGAGTGGAAGGTCCCGTTCTTGCCGGTGAAGCCCTGGCAGATGACCTTGGTGTTGGCGTCGATCATCACCGACATGATCAGGCTCCCTTCACGGCGGCGACGATCTTCTGGGCGGCGTCGTCGAGGTCGTCCGCCGGGATGACGTTGAGGCCGGAATTGCGGATGATCGCCTTGCCCTGCTCGACGTTGGTGCCCTCGAGGCGCACCACCAGCGGCACCTGCAGGCCCACCGCCTTCACGGCCGCGATCACGCCGTTGGCGATCACGTCGCACTTCATGATCCCGCCGAAGATGTTGACGAGGATCCCCTTCACGTTCGGGTCGGCGGTGATGATCTTGAACGCCGCCGTGACCTTCTCCTCCGAGGCGCCGCCGCCGACATCGAGGAAGTTCGCCGGCTCCTCGCCGTAGAGCTTGATGATGTCGAGCGTCGCCATGGCGAGGCCGGCGCCGTTGACCATGCAGCCGATCGTGCCGTCGAGCGCGATGTAGGCGAGGTCGTATTTGGACGCCTCGATCTCCTTGGCGTCCTCCTCGGTCTCGTCGCGGAGCGCCATGATGTCCGCGTGCCGGTAGAGGGCGTTCGAATCGAAGGCCATCTTGGCGTCGAGGCACTTGAGGTGCCCATCGGCGGTCAGCACCAGCGGATTGATCTCCAGAAGGCTCATGTCCTTGGCCACGAAGGCCGCGTAGAGCTTCTCGGTCAGCGCGGCCGCTTCCTTGGCCTGGGCGCCGGACAGGCCCAGCGCCTTGGCGACGGCGCGGCCGTGGTGGGGCATAACGCCGGTGGCCGGGTCGACCGCGATCGTGTGGATCTTCTCGGGCGTGTCGTGGGCGACCGCCTCGATGTCCATGCCACCCTCGGTGGAGACCACGAAGGCGACGCCGCCCGTGGCGCGGTCGACCAGCATCGAGAGGTAGAACTCCTCGGCGATCTGGGCGCCCTCCTCGATGTAGAGGCGGTTGACCTGCTTGCCGGCCGGGCCGGTCTGGATGGTCACCAGCGTCTGGCCGAGCATCTCGCCGGCGAACTGCTTGACCTCGTCGATCGACTTGGTGACGCGCACGCCGCCTTTGGCGCCCTCGGGCGCGCCCTTGAAGGTGCCCTTGCCGCGTCCGCCCGCGTGGATCTGGCTCTTGACGACCCAGACGGGGCCGCCGAGCTCCTTGGCGGCGGCCTCGGCCTCCGACGGGTTGAAGATGGCCACGCCGCGGGAGACGGGCAGGCCGAACTCCTTCAGCACGGCCTTGGCCTGATATTCGTGGATATTCATCGGAGCCTCGTAAGGAGGAGCGAATAGGTGGCAGCGGGCGGCGCGTAGAGAAATCGAGTGATCGAGATGCGAATCTCCGACCGCTACGCGCTGCCCGGTATCCGCTTACCGGTCAGGCGAGGCTGCTGTCGACGCCCTTGCAGGCCTCGATGAGTCCCGTCACCGAGGCGACCGACTTGTCGAACATGGTCTTCTCGGCCGCGTCGAAGGTCACCTCGAGCACGCGCTCCACGCCGTTGGCACCGATCACGATCGGCACGCCGATGAACATGCCCTTCACGCCGTACTGGCCGTCGAGGTAGGCGGCGCAGGGCAGGACCCGCTTCTTGTCGCGCAGGTAGCTCTCGGCCATGGCGATGGCGGAGGCGGCGGGCGCGTAGAAGGCCGAGCCGGTCTTGAGCAGGTTGACGATCTCGCCGCCGCCCTTGCGGGTGCGGTCGACCATGGCGTCGAGCTTCTCCTGGGTGGTCCAGCCGAGCTTGACGAGGTCGGTCAGCGGCACGCCCGCCACCGTCGAGTAGCGGGTCAGCGGCACCATGTCGTCGCCGTGGCCGCCGAGCACGAAGGCCGTGACGTCCTCCACCGACACCTTGAACTCCTCGGCGAGGAAGTGGCGGAAGCGCGCCGAATCCAGCACGCCGGCCATGCCGACGATCTTGTTGGTCGGGACGCCCGAGAACTTCTGCAGCGCCCACACCATGGCGTCGAGCGGGTTGGTGATGCAGATCACGAAGGCGTCCGGCGCGTGGGTCTTGATGCCCTCGCCGACGGCCTGCATGACCTTGAGGTTGATGCCGATCAGGTCGTCGCGGCTCATGCCGGGCTTGCGCGGCACGCCGGCGGTCACGATCACCACGTCGGCGCCCTTGATGGCGGCGTAGTCGCTGGCACCCGCGTAGGTCGCGTCGAAGCCCTCGACCGGGGCGGCCTCGGCGATGTCCAGCGCCTTGCCCTGCGGCACGCCGTCGACGATGTCGAACAGCACCACGTCCCCGAGATCCTTGAGGCCGGCCAGAAGGGCCAGGGTGCCGCCGATCTGGCCGGCGCCGATGAGCGCGATCTTGTTGCGAGCCATGTCGGATGTGTCTCCGCTGCGTTCGACTTCGGTGATGCGTTGCGCGAGGCCGGAGCTCCTCGTCCGTCAGGGTCCGAGGCCGGATTCGCCACTCTGAAATCTGCGCGGCTGTGTGGCCGAAAAGCACCGTGGCTTCAACCCGATGAGGGCCGCGCGGGCGGCGTGTCCAGGCCGTCGGATCGCCCTCGAGCGTCCCGACGGTGCCTCCGAAACGTCAACGTCGCGAGTGTTTTAGGTGCAGTGCACCCTGGCGCGGGACGGTCGCGAAGCCGCGATGACAGATCTGGAATCCTGTCATTTCGGGTCGCGGCGGGCGGCGTGCGGCGCGGGAGGGCGCACGAACGACGAAGGCCCGGACAGTCTGTCCGGGCCTTCGAGAGAGCCTGTGGGTGCGCGCCGGATCAGAGGATGCCGGAGCGCAGGACCCGCTGGATCGCGTGGATGACGGCCCCGAACCGGGCCTCGATCAGGTCGCGCGGCACCTCGGCATCGTGCTGGATCGCCAGCGGATGCGTGAAGCGGTAGCTCGCGTCGAAGATGTAGGCGATCGCCCGTTCCCGGTCCCGGGCCGAGAAGATCCCGGAGGTGATGCCCTCCTCGACCACGCGCTCGACGAGGCTGCGCAGCCGCACGCGGTGCCGCCGGGCAATCGGCCGTGCCGAGACGGTGGCGTCGAGATGGACCGCGAACAGGTTCGGCTCGTCGAACAGGGCGTCCCGCTGGACCGTCGCGAGGGCGGTCAGGAGCCGCTCGATCTTGTCATCGGCGGGATCGGGCGCGTCGGCGATGCCGGCTAGCCGGGCTTCGACCTCGCGCAGCCAGCGGCCCGCCACCGCGTCGAGGAGCGCGTCCTTCGACGGGAAGTAGCGGTACACGTTCGCGTGCGTCATGCCGGCCTCGGCGGCGACGGCCACGACCGTCACGCGCTTGGGCCCGAGCCGCGAGAGGTGCTCGGTGGCGATCCCGAGGAGCCGCACGTCGGCCGCGACCGGCGCCCGCGGGCGGGCGGGACTGGCCGCCTCACCGCTCTCGCGGAGTGTGCCGGATTCGGCGTCGGCGACGGTGATCTTGGCCTTGGCGCTGAGCGCCTCCTCCTTGGACCCGTCGGACTCTGGCTTGAGGAAAGGAAGCGGAAGGCGGGAAGTGGACAGGTGGTAGGGCGAGACGGACCCCCATCATACCGGCTGAAGCGTCCCGGCGCTTCGCGTTGACGTTACGGCTTCCCCCCGGGAGCCCGGTTACCTGAGCGGATTAGGACCGCTTAAACACCCCTATGTGTCAGTTTGCCTTGAGAAGGCAACAAATTTTTCTCGTTATCACCTGCGTCAGAAGCGGTTCTTCCACGCCCGCAAGGCGACGAACACCGCTTCGGGATCGCTTTCCGGCGGAAGGTCGACGGATCGCGCCAGGGCCGGCTGCCCGCTGCGCAGGAACGGGTTGGTCGCCCGCTCCGCACCCATGGTCGAAGGGATGAGGAACCGCCCCTCCGCCTGGGCGCGCTCGGCCTCGGCGAGGCGCTTCCTCAGCTCCGGGTTGTCCGGATCGGCCGCCAGGGCGAAGCGCGCGTTGGAGAGTACGTAGTCGTGGCCGCTGAAGACCTGCGTGGCGTCGGGCAGGTCGTCGAAGCGCCGCAGGGAGCGGTAGAGGGTCTCGGGCGGGCTCTCCATCACGCGCCCGCAGCCGAGGGTGAACAGGGTGTCGCCGGCGCAGACGAGGCCGGCTTTCGCGAACCAGTAGGTCACGTGGTCGGCGCAGTGGCCCGGCGTCTCCCAGACCTGCGCCTCTAGGCTGCCGACCGTGACCGTGTCGCCCTCCCGCACGGTCACGTCCACCTGTGGGACCGCGTCGCCGGCCCTGGCGGGGGCGACCACCCGGGCGCCGGTCGCCCGCTTCACCTCCGGGATGCCCTCGACATGGTCGGCGTGCCGGTGGGTCACGAGGATGTCGGTCAGCCGCCAGCCGGTCTCGTCGAGGGCCCGGAGGACCGGTCCGGCCTCCGGCACGTCGATCGCCGCGCAGGCGCCGGTCTGCGGATCGCGGATCAGCACGCCGATGTTGTCGCTGCGGCAGAGGAAGGTGCGAATCTCGGTCTCGGCGGCCATCGGACGGGGTCTCCCAAGAACGCGAACGGGCGCGAAGCGGCGCGAAATCTGTTGCCGTGAACAGGTGATGGTCCGGCGAGGTTCCTCCGGCGCTTGCCGCGCGGCGCGCGGCTCACCATTGAGTACGACGACCGTTCCGTCCGCGATCTCCTGTCCCTCCATGCGCCTCGACGTCAACGGCTTGCGGGCCTTCTACGCCAGCCCTCTGGGCCGCACGACGCACCGCGTGGTCGGCCGCGCGCTCCACGACTTCCTCGGCTCGGTCTCGGGGCTGCGCGTCCTCGGGATCGGCTACGCGACGCCGTATCTCGGGCCGGTCCACTGCATCGCCGAGCGCACCCTCGCCTTCATGCCGGCCTCGCAGGGCGTGGTGAACTGGCCGGGCACCGGGCGCTCCTGCGCAGCGCTCGCCGATCCCACCATGATGCCGCTGCCGGAGGCCGCCATCGACCGGGTCATCCTGGTCCACGCCCTCGAATCGGTGGAGAGCCCGACGGAGCTGCTGCAGGAGGTCTGGCGCACCCTGACGCCGGGCGGCCGCATGATCCTCGTCGTGCCCAACCGCCGGGGCGTCTGGGCCCGCCGGGAGGCGACGCCCTTCGGCCACGGCCAGCCCTACAGCCGCTCGCAGCTCGGTCGGCTCATGCGCGACACGCTGTTCTCACCGGTGAGCTGGGCCGAGACCCTGTACATGCCGCCGGCCCGCTCGCGCCTGATGCTGCGCACCGGGCCCGCCTGGGAGTGGCTCGGCACCGGCCTGTCCCTGCCCTTCGCGGGCCTGCACGTGGTCGACGCGACGAAGCAGCTCTACCGGCCGGTGGCCGTCCAGCAGGTGCGTCGCGCCCGCCGCCTCGCGCCGGCCCGGGTGCTGGTGCCGGCCCCCTCCCCGGGTTGACCCCGATGAGCCTCGACTTCACCACCCAGCAGTTCCTGCTCGCCCTGTCGGCGCTGTTCTCGATCGTGAACCCGGTCGGGGGCGCCTTCATCTTCGCGCAGGTGGCGGGCGCCTTCAGCCACGCCGAGCGCGTGCTGCTGTCGCGCCGGATCGGCGTCTACGCCGCCCTGGTGATGCTCGGCGCCCTCTGGGCGGGCACGCCGATCCTGAACTTCTTCGGCGTCACCCTGGGTGCGCTGCGCATCGCCGGCGGCCTCGTGGTCATGTCGTCGGCCTGGACCCAGCTGAACCGGCCCGAGGCCCGGGAGGCGCGCAAGCAGGCCGAGGCCTCCGGGTCGGCGGGTCGCGGCCCGGCCCCCGCGGAGCCGCCGGGCGACCCGGCCCCCGGCCCCCTCGCCGACATCGCCTTCTTCCCCCTGACGCTCCCGTTCACCACCGGGCCGGGGACGATCGCGGTCGCCATCACCCTGGGGGCCAACCGGCCGGAGGCCTACGCGGAGCGCTTCGGCTTCTACATCGGCGTCACGCTGGCGGCCCTCGCGGTCGCCGCCACGGTCGCGGTTCTCTACGCCTCCGCCGACCGGGTCGTCGCCTTCATCGGCCCGGCCCGCGCCCGGGTGATGGGCCGCCTCTTCGCCTTCCTGCTCCTGTGCGTCGGGACCCAGATCCTGGTGAACGGCCTCATCGACGTGTTCGCGTCCCTCGCCGCGGCGCGGTGACGACCGGGTCACCGCCGACAGGGCAGGGCAAGGCCCGCGGCCCAGATGACCCGCGCGGATTCCGGCCGGCCGAATCGATCGAATTGCGGACGATGTCCGGGATGTTGTGTGTTCATCCAGATATAATAGTCGTACTTCGCTCATCATTGCATATTTTATAAATATAAATCTTCATTAACGATCTCATTCTAGAGCATTCGTCGAGGAGAGATCCGATTTTTCGAGGCTTGCGTCCTCCCTAGGTCCGAGCATGATCATGCATGGCCCTCGGCCGCGGCGAGGAAGACTTGCGGCCGGAGCCGTCGGCGAAGCGGATCCAGCAACGGAGTGCAGATCGTGGCGACGGACGTCATCGCGGAACCCGAGCGTCGGCCGTCCACATCCGGGCCACGAGCACGAGGCGGCCGCGCCTCTGCCGACCCGTGCACGACCGGATCCCGCGCGTGATGCGACCGGCATCCCGGGCGCGCCGTCGAGCCGGCGCGCGCCGCGTCCCGCCCACGCGGGCCGTGCGGCCCGGCCCGAGCCCGTGAACCCCCGAGATCCCGCAGCCCGGTGCCGCGCGCGGAGCGCGCGTCCGGCGGCCACCCCGCGCGTATCAGCAAGGAGACACCGCATGACCGACACGACGCAGAGCAAGGTTCCGGCCTGGTACAGCCCGGACGAGATCCAGGACATCCAGCGCGATCTCCTGGGCGCCGCCGCGAAGGTTCTCGTGCTCTGCCTCGGCGGCAAGGGCGGCGTCGGCAAGACGACCATCGCCCTCCAAGTGGCCGATCTCTGCGCGGAGGTCGGTCCGGTGCTGGCAATCGACACCGACCCGGCCAACCGGCACTTCCACACGGCGCTCATGCAGGAGACCACGCCCGGCAGCGACAACTTCGTCCCGCGCCGTCCCGGTATCACCGCCATCCGGCAGCGGCTGCGCGCCGAGGACAGCACGGGCT
Organism: Methylobacterium sp. yr668; assembly: GCF_900116245.1. Classification (NCBI taxonomy): domain Bacteria; kingdom Pseudomonadati; phylum Pseudomonadota; class Alphaproteobacteria; order Hyphomicrobiales; family Methylobacteriaceae; genus Methylobacterium; species Methylobacterium sp. yr668. Next base: position 39,909 of record NZ_FOZY01000002.1, read on the forward strand.
GCGTCGACCCGACCCTGTGCCAGGACCTGATCGAGCGCGTGACCGAGGCGGCCGAGCGCCTCGTCGTGGTCGACTTCCCGGCCGGCGACACCGAGACGACCCGTCGGTGCACCGAGATCATCGTGGAGAGCTGCCGGGAGGCGAATGTCCGCCTCGCCGTGGTCGTCGCGGCCGGCGCGGTGGATCCCACAGCCCTGGAGGTCCTGCGCGAGCTCCGGCCCATGCTGATCGAGTGCGACCGGGCGATCCTGGCGAAGAACACCGCCCAGGCGACCAATTTCGACTATCTCGAATCGTCCGATCTCGTGCGATCCCTGCGGAAGCAGTCGAACTTTCGCGTCATCGAGATCGAGCGGATCGGCGAGCGGCTGATCGAGGCCCTGCGGGTGCAGAACACGACCTGGCAGGCCTTGGCGAACAGCGCGCCGATGCGCCTGCGGGTCGAGGGCCGCCGCCTGCGGCGCAACTTTCACACGGCGTGGCGGGATGCCCTCCGGCCGTGACCAACCTCGAGCGGTTCTACCGGTCGGTCCACGGCCGCGATCTCCAGCCCTGGGAGCGTCAGCTCGCCGTGCGGATCGCGGCCGCCCTCAACACCACGACGGACGACGACTTCGTCGTCCACCTGCTGCTGGTGTACATGTCCACCAACGCCATCACGAACATGTACAACGAGCTGGTGGCGGCGCGGAACGGTCTCGCCGAACACAACCGGGACCTCATCGGGTCGCTGACGGCGGACCTGCGGCGCAACAGGCTGATCACCGCCGTTCTGCTCGGCGCGGCCGCCCTCGGCGTGCTCGTGAGCGTCGGGATCCTCTCCACTGTCCTCAACCTGTCTTACGGGTCCGCGGCCAGCGCGGCGCGCCTCGCCGCGGCGCTGGAATCCTGCGAGGCGCGCGGCCCGGCCGGCGCCCAGCGCGGCCTCGGGATCGGCCGCTGAGCCGAGGGAACCCGCCGTCGGCTCACTCGAGGCGGACGGACACGCTGTCGGTGGCGCCGGTCGTGTCCAGGACCGAGATCCGCGCGAAGCCGGCGCCCCCCGGGGCCCACTCGGCCTTCCGCCGCGGCGTCTGCACGACCGGCTGACCGTCGACCAGCCAAGTGAGCGGCGGCACGCCGCCCAGGGCCTTGAGGGCGAGACCCGGGCCGCCCGCCGCGGCGCCGTGCCGGTCCGCCGCGAGGCCGAGATCGATCCGCGCCCCGTCCGGCGGATAGGCGATCCGCAGCGACGGTCCCGCCGCCTCGGCCGCCTCGCGCCGCAGGTGCCGCAGCGGCGGCGGCAGGCCCGCCGTCCCGACCACCAGCGCGTCCCGCGGCTGGGGCACCGGCTCGGTCTCGATCCCGAGGCGCGCGAAGGCGTCGAACAGGATCGGCGCCGCGACGGTGCGGCCCACCAGCCCCGGCACCGCGGCACCGTCCGGGCGCCCGGCCCAGACGACGATCGTCGCGTGGCGGTCGAAGCCGGCGGCCCAGGCGTCGCGGTACCCGTAGGAGGTGCCGGTCTTGTAGGCGATGCGGTTCGGAAGGGCGTTCTCCGGCGGCGGTGTCCCGCGCAGGATGTCGGCGATGTACCAGGCCGCCACGGGCTCGGCGACGCGGTGCCGGGATTCGGCCGCGACCCCGTCGGCGCGGCGCAGCAGGTCCGGAACCGCGCCGCCGCGGGCGAGCCCCGCGTAGAGCCGAGCGAGGTCGGTGACCGTGATGCCGAGGCCGCCCAGCGCGACCGGCAGCCCCGGGGCCGCCTCCCGCGGGAGCTGGATCCCGGCCCCGGCGGCGCGCAGCCGGGCGATGAAGCGGGCGGGACCGACCGCGTCCATCAGCTCGACCGCCGGCACGTTCAGCGAGAACTGCAGGGCCCGCCGGGCCGTGACCGTGCCCTGGAAGGTCAGGTCGAAATTCTCCGGCGCGTAGCTCGCCGAGAAGCGCGCCGGGCGATCCTCCAGCAGGGTCTCGGGATGCGCGAGACCGTCCGCGAAGGCCATGGCGTAGACGAAGGGCTTCAGCGCGGAGCCGGGCGAGCGCACCGCCAGGGTCATGTCGATGGCGCCGCGCCGGGCGGGGTCCAGGTAGCCGGCGCTGCCGACCTGGGCGAGCACCCGGCCGTCGCGGTTGTCGAGGACGAGGATCGCGGCCGAGAGGTCCGGGCCGGCGGCGGCGGCGCGCTCGGCCGCCAGGGTTTCCAGCCGCTCCTGCAGGCGCCCGTCGATCGCGAGGCGGATCGTGGCGGCACCGGGATCGGCCGCCACCGCCTCCTCGGCGGCGTGCGCCGCGAGCATCGGGAACGGCTTGCGCGCCGTCGGCACCGGCTCGGCCCGGGCGGCCTCGGCCTCCGCCGCCGTGAGGATGCCCCGCGCGACGGCCACCGCCAGGACCCGGTCGCGGGCGGCGCGGGCGCGCTCGGGGAACCTGTCCGGACGGCGGGTCTCGGGCGATTGCGGCAGGGCGACGAGCAGGGCCGCCTGCGCGGCGGTCAGCCGGACCGGCTCGCGCCCGAAATACGCGACGCTCGCCGCGCGCACGCCCTCCAGCGGGCCGCCGTAGGGGGCCAGCGCCAGGTAGAGGTCGAGCAGCCCGGCCTTGCCGAGGCGCCGCTCCAGCGCGACCGCCCGCACCATCTGGCGGAGCTTGGCCTCGAGCGACCGCTCGCGCCGCGGCTCGACGAGGCGCGCCACCTGCATCGACAGGGTGGAGGCGCCGGACACGATGCGGCCGCGCGTCAGCCACTGGCCGGCGGCGCGCAGCACCGCGGCCGGGTCGATGCCGGGATGCGCGGCGAAGCGGCGATCCTCGTAGGCGAGCAGCATCGCCCGGTAGCGCGGATCGACCGCCTCCGCGGTGACCGGCAGGCGCCAGCGCCCGTCCGTGGTCGCGAAGGGGCGCAGCAGCGTGCCGGACCGATCCAGCACCACCGTCGAGCGTGATTCGGCCGCGGCCAGGTCGAGGGGCGGCAGCGCGTCGGCGTAGCGCCAGAGCGCGGCGGTGCCGGCCCCCAGGAGGCCGAGACCGAGCGCCGTCGCCCCGAGCGCCGCGCGCAGGCCCCTCGCCCGCTTCCGGGGAGGCGCCGACGCGCGCGGATCCGACCCGTCGTGCGGCACGCATCCTCCCGGTCTCGGCTCCGACGGCGCAGGATCCCGTGTTCCCGCGCGCCCGGCAAGCCCCCGGCGGAGCCGGCCTCTAGGCCGTGCCGACGCCTCGCAGGTCCTCGAAGGCGGGTCGATCCGGCCGATTCATCCGGATCGGGAACGGCACGACGTTGGAGGGCATCGCGGCTGCCGGTGTCTCAGGGGGCTGCGCCGCCTTGCGCGCCTTGCCGGGCTTCGCCCAGCGCTCGATCCGCTTGAAGTAGGTCCGCCTCGCCAGCCAAGCCGGAACTCGCCTGCCCTTCCGCATGATCTGTCCCTCGCCGTTGCGTACCGAGTCCCCCTCAGACCCGCGCCCCGAACGCGTCAAGCGGTTCGAATCACGGCTGTATTCACGATACGAGCGGATCCCGGGGAGCACCGCATCCCCCGTTTGGGTGACGCGGGAGGCCCGGCCGCGACCGTCAGGCCGCCGCGTTCTCCTTCGCCCGCTCCAGCGCGAGCTTCGTGACGGCCACTTGGTCGACCTTGCCGGTGCCGAGCATCGGGATCGCGTCCAGCACCACCACCTCGGCGGGGATCGCGACGTCGGAGGCGCCGCGGCCCTTGGCGAAGCTCTGGTAGGCGGCCCGGGTCGCGCCCTTCTCCTGCGTGAACAGGATCAGCCGCTCGCCCTTGCGGGCGTCCGGCACCGCCGCGACGGCGCTCGGGCGGTCGGGCCAGAGTTCGGCGGCCAGGGACTCGATCCCGGCGAGCGACACCATCTCGCCGGCGATCTTCGCGAAGCGCTTGGCCCGACCCTTGATGGTGACGAAGCCCATCGGGTCGATCGCCACGATGTCGCCGGTGTCGTGCCAGCCGCCCGGCGGCGGCTCCAGCACGCCGGGCTTCTCGGCGCGCAGGTAGCCCAGCATGATGTTCGGCCCGCGCAGGGACAGGCGGCCGCCCTCGTCGATTCCCGGCACCGGCTCGAGGCGGGTCTCGATGCCGGGCAGGATCCGCCCGACTGTGCCGAACCGGTTGAACATCGGCGTGTTGAGGGCGACGACTGGCCCGCACTCGGTGACGCCGTAGCCCTCCAGGATGCGCAGCCCGAACTTCTCCGCCCAGGTCTTCCGGGTGGTCTCCTTCACGGCCTCGGCGCCGGCCACGACGTAGCGCAGGGAGCGCAGGTCGTAGGAATGGGCCGACCGGGCGTAGCCCGTGAGGAACGTGTCGGTCCCGAACAGGACGGTGCTGTTCGAGCCGTAGATCAGCTCCGGCACGATCCGGTAGTGCAGCGGCGACGGGTAGAGGTAGACCGGCACCCCCGAGACCAGGGGCAGGACCAGCCCGGCCGTGAGCCCGAAGGCGTGGAACACCGGCAGGACGTTGAACACCTTGTCCATCGGGCCGAAATCGATCCGGGCCGCCACCTGCGCCACGTTGGCGAGCATGCAGCGGTTGGCGAGCACCACGCCCTTCGGCGTGCCCTCGCTGCCCGAGGTGAACAGCACCGCCCCCGGATCCTCACCGGCGCGCGCCACCAGGGGGCGGCGCGGCGCTAGGAGGCCGCGGATCTTGTCCCCCGTCGTGATGCCGGCCCGCACGTCCTCCAGGTAGATCAACTCGACCGAGCCGCGGATCGCCTCGACGAGCGGGCCCAGCCGTCCCTTCTCGATGAAGGCCCGGGAGGTCAGGATCTTGCTGACCTCCGCCGCCCGGCAGGCCGAGAGCACGTTGGCGGGCCCGGCTGAGAAATTGATCATCGCCGGCACCCGGCCCGCGGAGGCGAGGGCAAACAGCGTCACCGCGGCGCCGTTGGCGTTCGGCAGCATGACGCCGATCCGGCCGCCCACGGGCGCCAGCGGCATCAGCTTGCGGCCGAGGATATTGGCGCCCATCACGAGCCGGCTGTAGCTGAGGCGGCCGCCGACCGGATCCTCCAGGGCGTTGCGGCCCCAGCCGTGGCGCTCGCCCGCCTCGATCAGCGCCGCCATCAGGCCGCGGTCGATGTCGGCGGTGCGGAACACGAGGTCCGACATGATCCCGTAGAGGGCGGCGCCCGCCGCCTGCCGCCGCGCCTTGCCCTTGAGCGCGGGGTCCACGATCAGCCGCACCGGCGGCATCACCGTCACGGTCACCTTGGGCCACCAGCGGCGGCGCACCTGCCCGCGCGACAGCCGCGAGAAGACGGTGCGTTCCAGGCCGTCGAGCTTCACCGGGACGACCATCGCGCCCGACTTGTCGCCGATCAGCCCGGCGCCGTCGTAGACCTTCATCAGGCTGCCGGTGACCGTGAGCCGGCCCTCGGGGAAGATGATCAGGGTCTCGCCGCTCTTGACCGCGTTGATCAGCGTCCGGGTGGCGAGCGGCCGGGTCGGGTCGAGCGGCATCGCCTTGGTGATGCGCAGGAACGGGCGCACCCACCAGCGCTGCGCGATCCCGCTGTCGATGGCGAAGACCGGCTCCTGCTCGAGGAGCGACAGCGCGAGCGGCGCGTCGAGGAACGAGACGTGGTTGAGGGCGATGATGGCGTTCGGGCCGGCCGCCGCGAGGTTGTCGAAGCCGCGAACCTCCAGCCGGTAGAAGGCCCGGAACAGGATCGACAGGAAGTCGCGGAACGGGCTCGTCGGCAAAGTCGCGAACACGAGCGCGCCGACGATCAGGTTCAGCACCGCCACCACCGCCAGGAGGCTCGCGATCGTGAGGCCAGCGCCCTGCAGCGCCGCGAGCGCCAGGGTGCCGGCGACCATGAAGGCCGCCGTCATGACGTTGACCGCGCCGATGATCCGGGCACGCATCGCCTTCTCGGCCCAGGCCTGCACGGCCGCGAAGGACGGGACGATGTAGAGGCCGCCGGAGATCGCCAGCCCGAGGAAGTCGATCCCGGTGCGCAGGCCGTGGCCGGTCTGCAGGAAGCCGAGGGGGCCGATCGGCTCGGCGGGCGGGGCCGGCAGGTGGCCGATCGTCCACGCGAGGTCGAGGCCGAACAGGCCCATCAGCACCGCGCCGACCGGCGTCGGCAGCAGCACGATCCGTCCGCTGGCGAGCCACGAGGCGAGGCCGGAGCCGACCGCGATGCCGATCGAGAACAGCGCCAGCAGCAGCGTGATCACCGTCTCGGTGCCGTTGAAGGCGCCGCGCACCAGCACCGGCAGCAGCGACAGCACCACCACGCCGACCAGCCAGAACCAGCTCACCGTGAGCGAGCCGCGCCACAGCCGCGTGTCGGCCCAGAGGTCGCGCAGCAGCGCGTAGGTCGAGCGGGCGACGTTCGGGTCGACGCGCAGGTCCGGGGCGCCCTCGCCGGTCGCCGGGATCATCCGGGCCGAGAGCCAGCACAGGACGGCGAAGCCCATCACCAGGACGCCGAACACGAGTCCCGAGCCGCCCATCGCCGAGGCCGCGCCGGCCGCGATCGTGCCGAGCAGGATCGCCAGGAAGGTCGCCGCCTCCACGAGGGCGTTGCCGGCGGGCAGCTCCTCGCGCCGGAGATGGTCCGGCAGGATCCCGTACTTGATCGGGCCGAACAGCGCCGCGATCGTCCCGAACAGGCCGAGCGCCACGAACAGAACCGGGATCGAGTGCAGGAGGAAGCCGAGCACGGCGGTGCCGGCCGCGAAGATCTCGGCGAACTTGAGCCGCCGCGCCATCAGCGCCTTGTCGTAGCGGTCGGCCCACTGGCCGCCGAGACCCGACAGGATGAAGAACGGCCCGATGAACACGGCGCTCGCGAGTGTCACGAGGACGCCGGCATGGGCGTCCGCCTGGCCGCCGATCCCGAACAGGATCAGGAAGGCGAGCGCGTTCTTCAGGAAATTGTCGTTGAACGCCGAGAAGAACTGGCACCAGAACAGCGGCGCGAAGCGCCGCGCAGACATCAGGGTACGGAACATGGCGATCTCTCGGTTCCGAACCTGACTGGCCCACGAGAGACCGTCAGGTCAAATCGGACCGAGGCGAACGCACAGGGATCGCGGGGGCCGCGCGGCCGGGCCGTGTGGACCGGCACGGCTCAACGCCGCCCGGCCGTCGATCCGCTCCCGCGCGTCAGGCCTTGTGGACGAGCCGGCCGCGCCGCGCGACGGCGGCCCCGGCATGCCGGGCGATGAACGCGTGGAGGGAGGCGCCGAGATCGTAGGACCAGTACACGTGGGCCGCGAGCGTCGTGAACACGAGGAGCGCGGCCCCGACCGCGCAGGCCGGCACGAGCAGCAGGCCGGTCAGGACCATCCCGACGGCGGTCCGCTCGGCCAGGGACGCCTGCGGCCAGGGATCGATCGGGAGCGAGAAGAGGGAGAAGCGTCGTCCAGTGCGCATGGCTGCGACCCTCGATGGTTCGGCATGACGCGGTACAGGCAGTCAACAGCGGCCGCGGTCGGACGTTGCGTCCCGGTCCGCGAAATCGGCGTCGCGATCGGTATCCCCGTGACGTTCCGGCCCAATCGGGCGGCGCAACCGAGCGCGCCGCACCGTGTTGCCGGTTCGGTCTGTCGCGGATGAGGTCGGTATGGCACGGGTTGCGGTCGTTACGGGGGGCACGGCCGGAATCGGGCTCGCCACCGCGCATGAATTCGCCGCGCGCGGCTGGTCGGTCGCGGTGATCGCGCGGGATCCCGGCCGTCTCTCCGCGGCCGAGCGGGCGCTCGCCGCCTACGGCCAGCCGGTGCTGGCGATCGGCGCGGACGTCGCCGACCCGGAGGCCGTGGACGCGGCCGCCGAGCGGGTCGAGCGCGAGCTCGGCCCGATCCGCGCGTGGGTGAACAATGCCATGTCGACGGTGGTGAACCCGGCCGACCGAATCACCCCGGACGAGTACCGGCGGGTGACCGAGACCACCTATCTCAGCCAGGTCTACGGGACGCTCGCCGCCCTGCGCCGCATGAAGCGGCGCGACCGCGGCGCGATCATCCAGGTCTCGTCGGGCCTCGCGATACGGGCGGCGCCCCTGCAGGCGCCCTACTGCGCGGCCAAGTTCGCGGTCTCGGGCTTCACCGACGCCCTGCGCTGCGAGCTGCTGCACGACCGGGTCAATGTCAGCCTCAGCGTGATCTACCTGCCGGCGGTCAACACGCCGCAGTTCAACTGGGCGCGCAACCGCACCGGCCACCGCCAGTACGCGCCGGACCCGGTCTTCGACCCGCGGCTCTGCGCCGACGCGATCCTGTACGCGGTCGAGCACCCGCGCCGGGAGGTCTGGGTCGGCCGGTCCTCGGTGATGATGGCGGCCGCCCAGGCGCTGGCGCCGGCGCTCGCCGACCGCAAGGCCGCCTCCATGTGGTCGGCCCAGCTCTCCGAAGAGACCATCCCCGAGATGGCGGGCAATCTCGAGGCCCCCGTGCCCGGCCCGGCCGGGATCGACGGGCGCTTCTCCGGTCGGACCAAGGCGAGCCGCGCCGAGTTCGTCACGAGCCGCACCCGCGACGTCGTGGTCGGCGGCCTCCTCGGCTTGGCCCTCGTCGGCCTCGCCGGCACCGTCCACGCCGCCCGGTCGGCGCGCCGCCTGCCCGGGCGGACCTGACGGCTGCCGAGCCCGATCCCGTCGACAGGCCTGCCACCGTCATTGCGAGCGGAGCGAAGCAATCCACGGTGACGCCCTGCCCGGAGAACGCCCTCTGCCCTGGGTCGCTTCGCTGCGCTCGCGATGACGGGGACGGCGAGTTCAACTAGGGCCGTATCGCACGCACCGCCCCCGAGGAAGGTCCCAGACGATGCCCGGCTATCTGCCCTTCGCGGGCGCCCTGAAGCTGCCCGCCTACACCTGCGACAATTGCGGGTTCTGGCAGCGGCACTTCGAGACGCCGGCCGCCTGCCCGATGTGCCTCGACGCCCGCCACGTCGTGCCGCAGGACGGCTGGCGCTTCCGCACCGCCCGCGAGGCGCAGGACGCCTTTCCCTGCCACTGGCAGGAGCTCGAGCCGGGCGTCTGGCGCTTCTGGAACGAGCCGGTCTCCGGCATCGGGCCGTCCGCCTACCTAATCCAGACCGAGCACGGGAACATGGGCTTCGAGGGCTGCCCGGTCTTCAGCGAGGCCGCCCTCGACCAGATCGAGCGGCTCGGCGGGATGGCTGTGCTCTCGGCCTCGCACCCGCATTCCTACGGGGCGCTGACGCAGCTCCAGGACCGGTTCGACCCGGAACTCTGCCTGCCGGCGGCCGACTTCACGTGGAGCGCGGCGCTGCAGGTGAGCTGGCCCTACGACGATTTCCTCGAGCCGTTGCCGGGGCTGGAGCTGCACCGCACCGCCGGCCATTTCGATGGCCACGCGATCCTGTACGACCGCGGGCGGAAGATCTGCTTCTGCGGCGACGCCCTGAAGTTCGAGCTCGACCCGGCGGATTTCCGACGCGCCACCACGATCTCGGCCCACAAGGCCTTCGTGCGCGGGGTGCCGCTCACGCCGAGCGAGCTGCGCCGCTACCGCGACGTGTTCGAGCGCCTCGACTTCACCCAGACCTGGACGCCGTTCGAGCCCGCCCGCAATTGCGGGCGGGCCGAGGTTCTGGCCCTGCTCGACCAGCTGATGAGCGGCCGATCGCACGCCGCGCCGGTGCCGCTCGACAGCCTGCGGGCTCAGGGCCGGTAGAGCGGGTCGTTCTCCAGGCGGATCGGCTGGCCGTGGGGCGTGGCCTCCGCGGCCCGCAGGAAGGCCTCGGTCCGCGCCGCGACGCTCTCGGGCCCCGCCACGCCCCGCTCGGCCAGGAGCGCTTCCAGCGTCGCGAGCCACGCGCCGTAATCGGCCGCCTGCTCGGGGGCCTCGGTGGGGCGGATCTGGCGGCCGAGGCGGTCCGCCCATTCCGACCACGTGAACAGCCCGGATTCGCGCAGGGAGACCACCAGGGCGAAGACCTGCGCCTCCCAGGGCGCCGCGAAGGGGCTGGGCGACGGCGCGGTCACGAGGGGTCCAGGTACGGTTCGAAGGCCGCCACCGTGACGACTCCGCCCGGGTCGCCGCTCTCGCCCCACAGCTCCTGCGCGGTGAAGGCGACCGTGTAGAGCCAGGTCGGGTTCTCACCCGACCCGTAGGCGTTGGTGTCGGGGAAGACGTAGACCCCGTCGACGCGCACGATCCGGCCGCGCTTGCCGCGCACGTAGCGGGGCAGCCGCGTGTGGCCGGTCGGGTGGCTGTTGCGCGCCAGGACGGCGTCGCCGACCGCGAAGCGCGCCGGGGCATCGGCGGCGCGGCTGCTCGGGAAGCCGGCCCGGAAGCGCTGCTCCAGGCCCTCGCGGGCCAGGACCCGCGCGACGGGCTTGGCCTTCTCCGCGGATCGGCCGCTCGCCAGTTCGGCCGGCGTCACCAGCCCGGTGCCGACGACCTGCTTCTCCAGCGCCCTGAGCCAGATCTCGTAGTAGCTCGACGCGAGATATTCCGCCGGCGGCAGGGATTCGCGGTTGGCCCGGCTGCCGTCGAGGTTCCAGGCGCCCGTGTAGCCCATGGCCATGGCCAGCGCGAAGACGCGGCGCTCCCACGCGGCGTGGAAGACTGGCTCGTCCGGCTCCGGCACCACCGGCCCGAAGCCGTGCGCCCCGCCGAGATCCTGGGCTCCGTTCATACCGGCATCTCCGCGGGCGCGACCGGGATCGCCCTGGGCAGGCCCGTACCGATCATGGAATCGCGGGTGACGAGGGCGGCCAGGGCCTCCTCGGAGAAGCCCTCGGTCTCGGCCGGGCGCATCGGCAGGACCATGTAGCGGGTCTCGGCCGTCGAGTCCCAGACGGTGATGCGGGTGGTTTCCGGCAGCGTCACCCCGAACTCGGCGAGCACGCCGCGCGGGTCGATCACCGCCCGCGCCCGGTAGGGCGGCGCCTTGTACCAGACCGGGGGCAGGCCGAGCACCGGCCACGGGTAGCAGGAGCACAGGGTGCAGACGACGAGGTTGTGGATCTCCGGCGTATTCTCGACCACCACCATGTGCTCGCCGCCGCGGCCGCCGATATCCAACTCGGCGATGGCCGGCGTGGCGTCGGCCAGGAGCCGCGCCCGGAAGGCGGGATCTGTCCAGGCCCGGGCCACGACCCGGGCCCCCGCGTGGGGGCCGACCTTGGTCTCGTAGAGCTCGACCAGGGCATCGAGGGCCGCCGGGTCGACGTAGCCCTTCTCGGTGAGCAGCGATTCCAGGGCGCGCACCCGGGCCTCGACCGGCGACAGGTCGCTGCCGTGGTGATGATCGTGGTGGTGATCGTCGTGGCCATGCGCGTGCTGCGCGTGATCGTGGGTCATCCCGCTCTCCTGACGCTGCGCACTCTGCATCGACCGGCCCGCCGCTGCCAGCCCGGGGGGCCGGATCCGGCCGCCGTTGTCACCCCGGTCACCATGCTTAAATTCCCTGTCACAATTGGGAGCGTTTGGCATCGGTTCAGGATTCCACCGCTACCGACGTTAGAGCTATTCCAGTATACCAGCGTTGGAGGCGGAACCGTTCATGACTGAGGACGCTGCGGACCGGCCAGACGGAGGCGCGGGCACCCGGGACGGGGCCGGCTACGCCGCTTCCATCGGCCAGCACCTCGCCCTGCCGATCCGGGAGTATTTCAAGGTCGTGGAGCTGGAGCCCCTGCCGGCGCAGCTCGCGGCCCTGGTGTCCCGCTTCGAGGCGGCGGTCACGGCGCACGGCGAGACGGTCCCCTTCGACTTCCGCGGCGACATCATCAAGGCCCTGCCGGCCCTGCGCACCTTCGCCCTGTCGCTCGTGGGCGACGTGAGCCGCGCCGACGACCTGGTGCAGGAGACCTTCGTGAAGGCCTGGGCCAACCAGCAGCGGTTCCGGCCCGGCACCAACTTCACCGCGTGGCTGTTCACGATCCTGCGCAACCAGTTCTACACCGACCTGCGCAAGACGCGGCGGGAGGTGGAGGACGTGGACGGGACGCATGCCGGGCAGATGACCAGCCCGTCCGACCAGGAGGATGCCAGCACCCTCAAGGTCGTTTGGGAGCGTCTCGGAGACCTGCCCTCCGCGCAGCGCCAGGCGCTGCTGCTGGTGGGTGCCGAGGGCCACACTTACGAGGAGGCCGCGGTCATGCTCGGCTGCCAGGTCGGCACCGTGAAGAGCCGGGTCAGCCGTGCCCGGTCGTCGCTCCTCGACACGCTCGGCGTCGTCGTAGCCGGGCAGGTTCCGGCCGCGTGATCGATCCGTCCCCGAACGGCGCAGCCTGACACGGCCGCGCTCCAGCACCGCCGCACGCAGGATGTGGATCCGCCGCCGGGCCCGCGCCGATCCTGTGCGCGTCGTCACGAGAACCGGACGCCGCGGCCCTTATGGTCGATGTCAGTCATCGATTCGGGGGCGCACATGCAGCACGTGTCCGCAGACAACGACAGGGTGGCGCAGTGGTGCGCGGCGCATCCCGTCCTTCTCGCCTTCGGCCTGTGCGCGTTCGGCCTCGCCGTCGTCGCCGCGGTCTGGGGATTCGGGATCCTCACGCCGGCCACGGCCACGGTCATCGCCTTCATCTATGTGGCCTGCCTGGGCGGCTTCCTCATGGAGTACCTCGGGATCAATGAACTCATCAGAGGCTTGAGATTCCTCTGGTTCATTCTGACGGGCGTCTGGTGGCTGTTGACCTTCTGGCGGGCGTGACGGGGCCGTGGATCCCGTCTCCGCGTCTCCGGATCGCCCGCGGTCTCCCGCAGGATGGGGGCGTCGGCAGGTCCGCTGCCGAACGCCGGAGGCGCCGAGACTCCGCGGGTCTCACACCGGCGGCCGGCGCAGGTGCCAGTCGGTCGCGCGCTGGTAGGCCTGTCCGATCCGCAGCGCCGTCGTCTCCTCGTAGCCGCGGCAGACGATCTGCAGCGAGAGCGGCAGCCCGGACGCGGTGAAGCCGTTCGGCAGCGCCAGGGCACAGAGATCGAGCAGGTTGCCGAAACGGGTGAAGCGCGACGGGAGGTGCGCCTCGTCGACGGCGTCGAGCGCGACGGCCGCGCTCTCCGTGGTCGGCGTCAGGAGGGCGTCGATGCCCGCGAGGGCGGCGTCGTACTGCTGCTTCATTGTGGCCCGGCGGTGGAGCGTGCCGAGATACTCCTGGGCCGAGACGTTCGCGCCGGCCAGGATCCGGGCCCGGACGGCGTCGCCGAGCTGGGCGGACGGATCCTCCGCCAAATCCCCGTTGACGAAGTAGGCCTCCGCGTTGGTGATCTGGCTCATGGCCACGCAGTCGCTGAACCGGAACGGCAGGACGACGTCGACGATCTCGGCGCCCTGCCGGGCCAGGAGGTCGAGGGCCGCGTCGTAGGCGGCCAGCATGTCGGGGGCGACCCCGTCCCGCTCCGAGGCCGGCATCCGGCCGAGGCGCAGGCCGCGGACCCCGCGGTTCAGCGCCGGCCAGGGCGCGTCCGGTGCGACCCCGCGGGTCGTCGGATCGCGGGGATCGGGGCCGGAGATCGCCTCGTAGAGCAGCGCCGTGTCCTCCACGGTGCGGGCCAGCGGTCCGGGCGTGTCGAGGGTCATCGAGAGGGGCACGATCCCCCAGGTCGAGACGCGCCCGACCGTCACCTTGAGGCCCGTCAGCCCGCAGAAGGAGGCCGGCAGGCGCACCGAGCCGCCGGTATCGGTGCCGATGCCCCAGGGCGCCATCCGGGCCGCCACCGACACGCCGGTGCCGCTGCTCGACCCGCCGGGGGTGCGCGGCGTCTCGGCGTCCCAGGGATTCCACGGCGTGCCGAGATGCTGGTTCGTGCCCCAGCCGCCGTAGGCGAACTCCACCGTGTGGGTCTTGCCGAGCACGATCATGCCTTGGCCGATGAGGCGCCGGGCGATCGTCGCGGTGCGCGCGGCCCGGCGCGCCCGGTGAGCGGCCGAGCCGCCCATGGTGATCCGGCCCTCCAGGTCGATCAGGTCCTTGAGCACGACCGGGACGCCGTGGAGCGGCCCCACGGCGTGGCCGGACCGGATCGCCCGGTCGGCCCCCTCGGCGGCGAGGCGGGCATCGGCGGCGAAGACCTCCGTGAAGGCCTGGAGCTTCGGCTCCAGCCGGTCGATCCGGCCGAGGAGGGCGTCGACGGCGTCGACCGGCGAGAGGGTCCGCGCCTGGATCGCGCGGCCGAGCTCGGCCGCGGAGGCGTGTACGGGATCGATGTCGGGCATAGGGTCACTGCACGCTGACGAGGGTGAGGTCGACGAACCAGGATTGCGGCGAGACGAAACCCTGGACCTTCTTGGACATCCCGCGGGGATTGAGGTCGTGGACGACGAACAGCCAGGGCGGATTGTCCACGAGGCGCTCGTGGGCGACCTTGGTCTGGGCGTCGATCACCTTGGCGTCGGTGGTCTCGGCGAGCGCCTTGAGGGCCGCGTCGAACGCGTCGTCCTTCCAGTTGGGGAAGTTAAAGCCGGCCGGCGGGAACCGGTCCCCCGCGAAATAGCGCGCCATCACGGCGGCGTCCGAGGAGGGCGAGGAGACGTTGAGCGCCATCGCGCCCTGGAGGCTCTGCGCATCCGGCAGCGCCCGGCTGGAATTCAGCAGCACCTGCCACTCGACCACGTTGAAGCTCAGATCGACGTTGCAGGCCTGCTTCAGATTTTCCTGCAGGTACTCGTTCATCGGCATGGGCAGCATCTGGCCCGAGCCTGAGGAGGAGATCATCACCTTAAGCTTCAAGGGCTTGGCATCGGTGAAGCCCGCATCGGCGAGCAGCGCCTTTCCCTTGGCGGCATCGAACGTGTAGCGATTCTTCGGGGACCCGAAATTCGGGTCCTTGTCGTTGAGCCAGCCCGAGGCCGGCTCGGCCGTGCCGTTCAGCAATTCGACGATGCCGGCGCGGTCGACGCAGTAGTTCAGCGCCTGCCGGACGCGGACGTCCTTCAGCGGGCTGTCCTTCGCACCGATATTGTAGATGTACGGCCAGACATGCGGGTACGAGCCCGTGGTGATGGTGAAGCCCGCCTGCTTCATCGACGGGATCGCGTCGGGCGCCGGCACCTCGATCCAGTCGACCTGGCCGGCCCGCAGGGCGGCGACGCGGGCATTCGCCTCCGGGATCGGCAGCAGCCGGACCTTGTCGACCTTGGCCATCCGGTTCGGGTCCCAGTAGCCGTCGAACTTGGCGAGATCGACCGCCTCCCGCGGGGCGACGCGGGTGATCCTGAACGGGCCGGTGCCGGCCGCCGGCAGGGCCGCGACCTTGCTCCAGTCGCGCCCGGCCTTCTCGAAGGAGGCGGGCGAGGTGAAGAGCAGGTAGACCACCATGTAGGGGAAGTACGAGGCGACCTGGGTGGTGGTGATCTGCACGGTCGACTCGTCGATCTTCCTGTAGCTCCCGACCAGCGGCGCCCGCGCCCGGGAGATGCCCGCGCCCTGCGGCTCGAATTGCGGGCTGTCGTTCTTGAAGTAGCGGTCGAGGTTCCAGATCACCGCGTCGGCGTTGAACGGCGTCCCGTCGTGGAACTTCACGCCCTGGCGCAGGTGGAAGGTCCAGACCGCCTTGTCGTTCGGGTCCTGCTCCCAGCGCTCGGCCAGCGCCGGGACGATGCCGGCGAGCTTGGTGGTGCTCTTGAGGTCCCACTGCACCAGCCCCTCGAAGATCGGGTAGCCGAGGAAGCGCATCCCCTCGAAACCGTTGTTGGGCATGCCCGTCGTGGTGGGGATGTCGCTCGCCGTCATGGCGATGCGCAGGACGCTCTCGGCGCTGGCCGATCCCGTCAGGGCCACGGTACCCGCCAGGGCGGCGGCAATCAGGCGGCGAAATGTCATCCGGATCCCAATCGTCGAAGTTGCGGCGCGCCGGGCGCAATTCCCGCGCCACGCTCAGGCTTAGGCCCTGCGTCCGGCGAACAGAAGATGCCGGACGTCGCCCCTTGCGCGTGGCGCCCGCTGCGCCACGATAATAAAAAATGCGAGTCGCCAGCCCGGACGGCCGGCCCCCGAAGGAGACGCCCGTGACCGACGAGACGCCGCGCGCCATGAACGGGGCCGAGAGCTTGGTCCGGACCCTCGTGGAGGGCGGGGTCGAGGTCTGCTTCACCAATCCCGGCACCTCCGAGATGCACTTCGTCGCCGCCCTCGACCGGGTCGAGGGCATGCGCTGCGTCCTGTTCCTGTTCGAGGGCGGGGCGACCGGCGCCGCCGACGGGTACGCCCGCATGGCCGACAAGCCGGCCTCGACCCTGCTCCATCTCGGGCCCGGCCTCGCCAACGGGCTGGCCAACCTCCACAACGCCAAGAAGGCGCGCACCCCCGTCGTCAACATCGTCGGTGAGCACGCCACCTACCACCGCGAGTACAACGCGCCGCTCACCTCGGACATTGAGGGGCTGGCCCACCCGATGTCCTCCTGGGTGCGGACGGGCATGAGCGCGACCGAGATCGGCTCCGACGGCGCCGCCGCCATCGCGGCCGCCCGGACCGCCCCGGGACAGGTCGCGACCCTGATCCTGCCGGCCAACACCGCCTGGGATCCCGGCGCCGGCCCCGCGCCGGTGCCGCCGATCCCCGAGCGGGCGCGGGCCGGCGACGACGCAATCGCGGCGGCCATGAAGGCCCTCCAGAGCGGCGAGCCGGTGCTCCTGCATCTCGGCGACCGGGCCGTGCGGGGCGAGGGCCGGGTCATCGCCGATCGGATCGCCCGCAAGACCGGCGCCCGGCTGATGGCGATGACCTCCAACGCCCGGATCGATCGCGGCGCCGGCACCGTGCCGATCGAGCGCCTCCCCTACCCGATCGACCAGGGCATCGACGCCCTGAAGGGCTTCCGCCACATCATCCTGATCGGCGCGACCCCGCCGGTGGGCTTCTTCGCCTACCCGGGCAAGCCGAGCCTCCTGGCGCCGGAGGGCAGCACCACGATCACGCTGGCCACACCCGAGGAGGACCAGATCGACGCCCTCGAGCGGCTCGCCGAGGCCGTCGCGGCCCCGCCGGCCGAGCCGGTCGCCGTCGGGCCGCGCCCGAAGCTCCCGACCTCCGGTCCCCTCGACCAGGACACGATCGGACAGGTGCTCGGCGCGCTGATCCCGGAAGGTGCGGTGATCTGCGACGAGTCGATCACCACGGGCCGCAACTTCTTCGCCCTGACCCAGGACGCCGCGCCCCACACCTGGCTGCAGCTCAGCGGCGGCTCGATCGGCCTCGGCATCCCGATGGCGACCGGCGCCGCGGTGGCCTGCCCCGACCGCAAGGTCATCAACCTGCAGGCCGACGGCAGCGGGCTCTACACGGTGCAGGCGCTCTGGACCCAGGCCCGCGAGCACCTCGACGTGGTGACGCTCGTCTGGTCGAACCGCTCCTACGCGATCCTGCGGGCGGAACTCACCAATGTCGGCGCGCTCAATCCCGGTCCGAAGGCGCTGGGCATGCTCAGCCTCGACGATCCGGCCATCGACTGGGTGAGCCTCGCCCGCGGCTTCGGCGTCGCGGGGCGGCGGGTCGAGACCCTGCCGGACTTCATCGAGGCGTTCCAGCACGCGCTCGCCAGCAAGGGGCCGCACCTCATCGAAGTGGCTCTGTGAGCGGGACGGCCTACGCCCTCCCCGGCCTCGACGGGCCGGCGGAGATCCGCGTCGACCGCTGGGGGCTGGCGCATATCCGCGCCGGCACCGCGCTCGACGCGTTCCGCGCGCAGGGGTTCAACGCCGCCCGGGACCGGCTCTGGCAGCTCGACCTCTGGCGCAAGCGCGGCCTCGGCCTGCTGGCGGCGGATTTCGGACCCGGCTACCTCGCCCAGGACCGGGCCGCCCGGCTGTTCCTTTACCGCGGCGACATGGCGGCCGAGTGGGCGGCCTACGGGCCGCAGGACACGCGGGCGATCGTCACCGCCTTCGTAGCGGGGATCAACGCCTACGTCGCCCTCACCGAGGCGCGGCCCAACCTGCGCCCGCCGGAGTTCGCCGTGACGGACACGCGCCCGGCGCTGTGGCAGCCGGAGGACGTGGTGCGCATCCGCAGCCACGCGCTGATCCGCAATGTCCTCTCCGAGGTCGCCCGCGCGCGGGTGCTCGCCCGGGCTCGGAGCCCGGCGGACGGGCTGGCCGTCGACGACCTGCGCAAGCGGATCAGCCCGCCCCACCAGCCGGTCATCCCGGACGGGCTCGACGCCGCCGACTGGCCCGACGACCTCCTCGACGCCTTCCGGCTGGCCACGGCGACGGTGGGGTTCAGCCCGGAGCGGATGGCGGCGTCCCGCGCGGAGGCCTGGGACTGGTCGAAGGTCGACGCGCACGGGACCGTCACCCGCGGCCCCCGCGGCGCGCCGAAGGAGCCGGCCGAGGGTTCGAACAACTGGGTGGTCGGGCCAACCCGCACCGCCACCGGCCGGCCGATCCTGGCGAGCGACCCGCACCGGGTCTACCTGCAGCCCTCGCTGCGCTACGCCGTTCACCTGACCGCGCCGGGGCTCGACGTGATCGGGGCCGGCGAGCCGGCCCTGCCCGGCATCTCCATCGGCCATAACGGCCGCGCCGCCTTCAGCCTCACGATCGCGCCGATCGATCAGGAGGACCTGTTCGTCTGCGAGACCGACCCGGCCGATCCCGACCGCTACCGCTACCGCTCCGGCGACGGCTGGGCCCCGATCGCGCGCGTCGCCGAGCGGATCCCGGTACGCGGCGGCCCGGACGAGACCGTGATCCTCGGCTTCACCCGGCACGGGCCGGTCCTCCGCGAGGAGAGGGGCCGCGCCTTCGCGCTGCGGACCGTCTGGTCGGAGCCCGGCGCTGCCGCCTATCTCGGCAGCCTCGCCTATCTCGGCGCCACGACGCCCGAGGGCTTCGGCGAGGCCCTGCGCCACTGGTCGGCGCCCTCGGTGAACCAGCTCTACGCCGACGCGTCGGGGCGGATCGCGTGGTTCATGGCCGGCAAGGCGCCGGTGCGGCCCGGCCACGACGGGTTGCTGCCGGCGCCGGGCGACGGCCGCTACGACTGGGCCGGCTTCCACGATCCCGCCGCCCTGCCCCGGAGCGTCGATCCGGAAGCGGGCTGGCTCGCCACCGCCAACGAGATGAACCTGCCGCCGGACTATCCCGCGGAGGACCGGAGGGTCGGGTTCGAGTGGGCCGAGCCCTGGCGCGCCCGCCGCATCCGGGCGGTCCTCGGCGGGCAGGACCGGCACAGCCTCGCGGATTCGCGGGCGCTCCAGGGCGACGTGGTCTCCGAGCCGGCCCGGCGGCTGGCCGACCTGATGCGCGCCCTGCCGGCGGCGGACGATCCCGACGCCGCCGCGGCCCAGGCCCTGCTGGCCGCGTTCGACGGCGCGCTGCACCACGGCTCCGCGGCGGCCGCCCTCATCGAGGTGGTCTGGGTGCGGCACCTCCGCCCGGCCCTGGTCGCGGCGCTCGTGCCCGATGCCGGGACGCGCCGCCTCCTCCCGCCCGGCGACACGCAGAGCCTGATCGAGCGGCTGGAGACCGGTCTCGACCCGGCGACCCGCGCGTCCCTGCTCACCGACGCCCTCGGCGCCGGCCTTCGCACCTGCCGGGAGCGGATGGGCACCGATGCCGCGGGCTGGTCCTGGGGCCGCCTGCACCACGCGCTGTTCGCGCACCCGCTGACGGCCCTGGCGCCCGGATCCGGCTGGGACGTTGGCCCGCTGCCCGTGGGCGGCGCCGCGGCATCGGTCATGCACGCGGAGTACCGGACCGACACGTTCCGGCTCACCCACGGCGCCTCGTTCCGCATGGTCGTGGACGTGGGCGACTGGGACTGCTCGGTCTTCATCAACGTGCCGGGCCAGTCGGGGGACCCGGGCAGTCCGCACTACGCCGACCTGGCCCCGGTCTGGGGGCGCCAGGACTACGTGCCGATGCTCTACGGCCGCGCGGCCGTGGACGCGGCGACCGAGACGGTCATCACGCTCACCCCGAGCCCCGCCTGACCCGGCGGCCGGGACGGATTGGGACAGGACCTTGAAGATCTTCATCGCCGGCCTCGCCACCGAGACCAACACCTTCGCGCCGCTGCCCACCGGACGGTCGGCGTTCCACGCCGACTACGCCCGCCGGGACGGCAGCCGGAACCCGCCGAGCCTCAGCAATATCGGCCTCAAGGCCTGGCGCGCGCTGGCCGAGGCGGACGGGCACACCGTCGTCGAGAGCCTCTCGACCTTCGCGCAGCCCGGCGGGATCACCCTGCGGGCCGTCTACGAGGAGCTGCGCGACGCCCTGCTGGAGGACCTGGAGGCCGCGATGCCGGTCGACGCCGTGCTGCTGTTCATGCACGGCGCCATGGTGGCCGAGGGCTACGACGACTGCGAGGGCGACACCCTGGAGCGGGTCCGCGCCATCGTGGGGCCGGAGGCCACGATCGGCGTCGAGCTCGACCTCCACTGCCACCTCACCGAGACGATGCGGGCCAGCGCAGACGTCATCGTGATCTACAAGGAATACCCCCACACCGACATCGTCGACCGCGCCCGCGACCTGTACCCCCTGGTCGTCCGGACCGTGGCGAAGGACATCCGGCCGGTAATGGCCTACGCCGACTGCCGGATCGTCAACATGTGGCGCACCAGCCGCGAGCCGGTCGCGGGCTTCGTTCGCCGGATGGAGGCGCTGGAGGGGCGCGACGGCATCCTGTCGGTCTCCTTCGGGCACGGCTTTCCCTGGGGCGACGTGGCCGACGTCGGCGCCAAGATGCTGGTCGTGGCCGACGGCGATGCTGGCAAGGCGCAGGCGCTGGCCGACGAGCTGGCCGGCGCCGTCTGGGCGATGCGCGAGGAGGCGGCGAGCCACTGCGACACGATCGACGCGGCCATCGACCGGGCGCTCGCCTCCGGCGACCCGCGCCCGATGGTGCTCGCCGACTTCGCCGACAATGCCGGCGCGGGCGCACCCTCCGACAACACCGCGATCCTCGCCCGCCTCGCCGAGCGAGGCATCGCGGACGTGGCGCTCGGCCTGATCTGGGATCCCGGCGCGGTCGGCATCTGCCACGAGGCCGGCCTCGGGGCGACCTTCACCCTCCGGATCGGCGGCAAGTGCGGCGTGACCTCCGGGAACCCGGTGGACCTGCGCGTCACGGTCCGCGGCCTGTCGGACGACCACAGCCAGACCGGCCTCAGCGGCGGCCGGGCCCAACTCGGCCCCGCGGCCTGGGTGGAGGCGGACGGGATCCACGTGGTGCTGACCCACAAGCGCCAGCAGGCCTTCGCGCCCGACGCGTTCACGGGCCTCGGCCTGGGCCTCGACGACAAGCGGATCGTCGTGGTGAAGTCGATGCAGCACTTCTACGCCGCCTTCGCGCCGATCGCGAGCGAGGTCCGCTACGTCGCGGCGCCCGGCGCCGTGCCGCCGGATTACGGCGCGATCCCTTACACCAAGCGGTCCGGCCTCTACTGGCCGCGCGTCGCCGATCCGTTCGCCGAGGAGAACGCCCGATGATCCCGGACCTGTCCTTCGACGCGCGCGAGATCC
Organism: Methylobacterium sp. yr668; assembly: GCF_900116245.1. Lineage (NCBI taxonomy): Bacteria > Pseudomonadati > Pseudomonadota > Alphaproteobacteria > Hyphomicrobiales > Methylobacteriaceae > Methylobacterium > Methylobacterium sp. yr668. The sequence continues at coordinate 61,316 of NZ_FOZY01000002.1, forward strand.
TCGCGACCCTGCAGCCCTGGGTGCTGTGCGAGAGCCCCACCCACGACGCGGCGGCGGTCAATCGCATGATGGGCGTCGCCGCCCGCGACCTCGCGCTTCTCGGGGCGACCGTCGAGACGATCCCGGGCCGCATGGGCCTGAGCGACTGCGTCCGCGCCCGGTTCCCGCACCGGGACCGCGACGCGCCCGGCATCCTGGTGCTCGGCCACCTCGACACGGTGCATCCGGTCGGCACCCTCGGGAGCCTGCCGTGGCGGATCGAGGGCGACCGCGCCTACGGTCCCGGCATCCTCGACATGAAGGGCGGCAACGTCATCGCGCTCGCGGCGATCCGCGCCCTGGCGGCGGCCGGGATCGAGACGCCGCTGCCGGTGACCGTCCTGTTCACCGGCGACGAGGAGATCGGCAGCCCCTCCACCCGCGACCTGATCGAGGCGGAGGCCGCCCGCCACGCCGTCGTGCTGGTGCCCGAACCCGGCCAGCCCGAGAACGGGGTCGTCACCGGCCGCTACGCCATCGCCCGCTTCGACCTCGAGGCCCTGGGCCGCCCGAGCCACGCCGGCGCCTCGCCCCACGAGGGGCGCTCGGCGATCCGCGCGATGGCGCGGAAGATCCTCGCCATCGACGCGCTGTCGGATGCCGACTGCACCGTCTCGACCGGGATCGTCTCGGGCGGGCAGTGGGTGAACTGCGTCCCGACCGTCTGCCGCGGGCAGGCGCTCAGCATGGCCAAGCGCCAGGCCGACCTCGACCGCGGCGTCGCGCGGATGCTGGCCCTGTCGGGCGAGGAGGACGGCGTCCGCTTCAGCGTAACCCGCGGCGTGACCCGGCCGGTCTGGGAGCCGGATGCCGGCTGCATGGCGCTCTACGAGCAGGCGCGCGCGCTGAGCGAGGCGCTCGGCCAGCCCCTGCCCCATCGCAGCGCCGGCGGCGGCTCGGACGGCAACTTCACCGGCGCCAACGGCATCCCGACCCTCGACGGGCTCGGACCGCTGGGCCAGGGCTACCACACCCTGGAGGAGCACGTGCTGATCGCGACCCTGCCGCAGCGGGCCCGGCTCTTCGCAGCCCTGCTCGCCAACCTCGGCGCCGCCGGCCGGCCCTGAGGCCGGCCGCGCCGCGATCAGGCGCGACCCCGGCCGAGGGCCGCGACCGCCAGTGCGCCCAGCAGGCCGCCGGCCGTGCCGCCGCCGAAGAAGCCCGCCAGGGCGAGGAGCGGTCCCGACGACGCGGTCAGGAGACAGAGCAGGGTGCTTCCGAGGCACCCGCCGGTGGCGATCATCGACATGCCGCGCCTTATGCAACCAATGGTTGTAGAAGCGGGGCGGCGACGGTTCGGTTCCGGCGGACGCAGTTGCGCCTCAGGCCGGGTCGACCGGCATATCCGGCACGCCGCCGGCCTCGATCGCCGCGCCGGCCGCGAGGCAGAGGTCTTCCCTGTAGCGGGCGGCGACCAGCTGCACGCCGACGGGGGTCCGCCCGACGAGGCCGGTCGTCACCGTGAGCGCCGGGACGCCGATCGGCGCCAGCCCGACCTGCAGCAGGTTCGCCTCGAAGGCCCGGGCGATCCCGGCATCGCCGGTGCGGTCGAGGCCGTCCGGGAAGGGCAACTCCCCCGAGACCGGGACCAGCAGCACGGGGTTCTCGGCCAGGAACAGCGCCCAGTCCCGCGCCAGCGTCGCGCGCCGGGTCAGAGCCCGGGCGATGGCGTCGGGCGCCATCGCCTCGGCCCGCGGCCGGAAGCTCTCCAGGAGGCCGATCGCCGCCGGATCCCCTTCCTGCTCGGCCGCGGCCCGGACCGCCGCGTAGCCGTCGCCGAGCCAGAGCTGGAGCTGCAGCTCGCACGCCTCCCGGATCGGCGGGGTGTCGGCGATCTCCGTGACCGCCCACCCGGCCTCGCTCAGGCGCCGCGCGGCCTCGCGCAGGGCGGCCTCGACCTCCGGTGCGGTGGCGAGCCCCCCGGGCCGCACGCAGAGCGCGACCTCGCGCGCGACGGGCGGTCCTTCGAGCGGTGCCGGCACCCACCACGGGTCGCGCGGGTCGGGCGCCGCCATGACCTCGAGGCCGAGGCGCACGTCGGCGATGCTGCGGGCGAGCGGGCCCGAGACCGCCATCAGCTGGGGGCCGATGCCGCGCTCGGGCGAGGACGCGTTCCAGGCCGGGATCCGGCCCAGGCTCGGCCGCAGCCCGTGCACCCCGCAGGCATAGGCCGGGTAGCGCACCGAGCCGGCGATGTCGGTGCCGTGCGCGATTGCCCCGATCCCGGCCGCCACCGCGGCGCCGGCGCCGCCGGACGAGCCGCCGGGCGTCAGCGCCGGGTCGCGGGGATTCTTGGTATCGCCGTGGAGCTGGTTGGTGGTGAACCAGCGCAGCGAGAAGGCCGGCGTGTTGGTCCGCCCGAGGAGCACGGCGCCGGCCCGGCGCAGGTTGGCGACGACGGGATTGTCGTCCGTCGCCACGAGATCGCGCTGGAGGCGCAGCCCGTTCGTCGTCGCGAAGCCGCGCTGGTCGGCGTTGACCTTGACGGTGACCGGCACGCCCGCCAGCGGACCGGGGGCCTCGCCGCGCGCCCGGGCGGCGTCCACCGCGTCCGCCTGCGCCAGCACGTCCTCGGGCCGGTGCTCGACCACGGCGTTGATCCGCCCGTTGACCGCGTCGAGCCGGTCGAGGGCATCCCGCGCCACCTCCCGGGCCGAGACCTGGCCGGAGCGGATCAGGGCCGCGAGGTCGGTCGCCGTCAGACGCCAGAGCTGCATGGGGTGTCCTTTCGCGCCCGGATGGGCGGGATCCATCCTACGATTCGCACCGCCCGGGCGGCTCCCGGCCGGCCCGCGCAGCATATTCAAAATGCAAGACGGCGGCCGCTTTTTTGCGCACCCGCGGATCGCGAGGCCGGCCAAGGCTTTGCCGCATTGCAGCAGAAGGACCTAAGCATTTCGACGTATACGACCCTTGCCACCTTTGGAACGACTGATAACCTCGCCCTCGTTCGCGCGTTCGACCGGCCAATCCAGCGAGAAGGGACGATTTCCTCAGACGAAAGCAGGCAACCTCCAGCATAAGGCAGGCTCCCATGGCAGAGGTGATTCGCGTCAGGCCGACTCACGACGGCACCTATACCGTGTATCGCGGGACACTCGCGTTGATATGCGGTCTCACCCGCCTCCAGGCCGAGCGCTACGAAGCAAGTCTCAGCCGACAGCAGCGCGCCGACCTCGCGGTCGCCGGCATCTGAACCGCATCGTTGCCGATCATGGGGCCGGCGCCGCCGTCACGACGGCCGTGCCGGCTCACGCCCTCAGGCTCCGCCCGGCGCGCCGAGGTCGAGCGTGCCGAGATCGCCCACGGTGCCCGACGCGTCGAGGCCCCGCCGACGGGCCGTGACCGAGAACCCCTGGTCCGCCCGGCCGATCTCGAACAGCAGGTAAGAGGCCCGGCGCGACGCGATCGCGCCGTGACCGTCCGCGCGCGCCGAGGCGGAGGGGGCTCCGATGACCGGGACGGTCCGCCCGTCCGGCCCCGCGATCCGGGCAGTGCTGGTGACGTGATTGTGACCGTGCAGGATCAGGTCCGCGCCGGCCCGCCCGATCATCGCGGTGAACGCCGCCGCGTCCTTGAGCTCGCGCCCCGGTGAGGCGCCGCCGGGCTGCGGCGGATGGTGGATCATCACCACACGGAACGGCCGACCGGGCTCGGTGGCCAGGGCGCGGAGCAGGGTCTCGGCCGCGGCGAGCTGCGACGCGCCGAGGCGGCCGGTCGCCACGAAGGGCTTCGTCGGGATCGCGCTGGACAGGCCGACCAGGGCCAGCGGGCCGCGGCGCCGCAGGTACGGGAAGTGGCCCCAGGAGCCCGAATCGTCCCCCGTGTAGCGGCCGCAGGCGGCGAGCAGGCCTTCCAGGGAGCCGCGGACATAGGCGTCGTGGTTGCCCGGCACGAAGCTCACCGCTTCGGGGGATCCGAGGGCTTCCAGGAAGGTGCGGGCGGTCTCCCACTCGCTGGGCAGGCCGATGTTGCACAGGTCGCCCGTGCAGGCGACGTGCGCGGCCTCCTGCGCCTTCAGATCGGTGACCAGGGCCTCCAGCACGGTCATATCGTGGCTGCGCGAGCGCCCTCGCCGCCAGTTGGCGTAGCCGGTGGCGCGCTTGCCGAGGAGCTGGCGGAGGCGCACCGGCCCGAGGGGCCCGACATGCGGATCGCTGAGATGGGCGAGGCGGAAGGTCAACGCCGGTGGTCACCCTCGACACGGGGAAAGGCGCCCCGCATCGCGGGCGCGGCGCGTCCCGTCAAGCGCTTCCGATCAGCATCCCGACCACCAGCACCAGCGCGCCGCCGAGCATGACCTGCAGGGCCGCGCGCCAGAACGGCGTCGCCATGAAGCGCGTGCGGATCGCCGCGATGACCGCGAGCTCCACGATCACCACCAGAACCGCGAGGCTCGTGGCCAGGACGAACGGGTTCGGCCAGCCGGCCGGGAGCGTGTCGGGGATCGCGTAGGGCAGCGTGTGGCCGAGGCCGCCCAGCGTGGTCATCGCCCCGCAGACCAGGCCGCGCAGCCACGGATCGCCACGGCCGGTGACGGCGCCGTCGTCCGACAGGGCCTCGGTGAACCCCATGCTGATGCCGGCCCCGACCGAGGCTGCGAGCCCCACCAGGAAGGTCGCGCCGTTGTGACCCGTGGCGAAGGCCGCCGCGAAGATCGGCGCGAGGGTCGAGACCGAGCCGTCGATCAGGCCGGCAAGGCCGGGCTGCACGTAGCGCAGCACGAAGGCGCGGCGCGCCTCGGCGTGCAGGTCGGCGGCGCTGTCGAGAGCGGCGGCCATGCGAATCTCCTTCTTTGGATCCATTCCAATCTATAGTCTGGAATTGATCTAAACAAGACCCGCTGCCGTGTTTTCGCCGCGCCGCGGGAGCATCCGCGGCATCGGAACGCCCGCCGATCCCGGCGGCCTAACCGTGTGGTTGTGGACGAGGCCGATTGTCTCGTCTCCGGAGCGGGAGCTAGACCATGCGCGGTCGAATTCGATCCGGACCTGATCGGGCGGCGGCACGCCGGCCCGCCCCAAGCGTGACATGAGCCTCGGTAAGCGTCTCCTTCGTAACCCCCCCGTGCAGCGCCTCCTCGGCCGTCTCGCGGCGACCTATCTGCGGCTCGTGCGCCTCACCAACCGCTTCGAGATCCACGCGGGCGAGGCGTCCACGGGCGCGGTGGACGGGTGGATCGACGCGCGCACGCCGCTGATCCTCGGCATGTGGCACGGCCAGCACATCATGATGCCGCTCCTGCGCCGGCCGGGCGACCGCGTGGCGACGATCATCTCGCGGAACCCGGACGGGAACATCAACACCATCGCGCTGGAGCGCTTCGGCGTCCGCGTGATGCGCGCCTCCGGCGCCCGCGGCCGCGGCCGCGCCACCGATCAGCGCGCCAAGGGCGGCGCGGAGGGCTTGCGGGCGATGCTGCGGGCGCTGAAGGCCGGCGAATCCGTGGCCTTCAGCGCCGACGTGCCGAAGGTCTCTCGCCGATGCGATGCCGGGATTCTCACCCTCGCGCGTTTCTCCGGCCGGCCGATCGTCCCGGCGGCCGTGGTGACGAGCCGGCACCTGCGCTTCAGTTCGTGGGACCGGGCCTGCCTCGGGCTGCCCTTCGGCCACGGCGCGATCGTGCTGGGCGACCCGATCTACGTCCCGCGGGACTGCGAGGGCGAGGCGTTCGAGACGCTCCGCCGCTTCGTCGAGGCCGAGATGAACCGGGTCCATGCCCGTGCCTACGCGCTCGTCGGGCGCGCCGACCGGGCGGCGCTCTACCGCGACCAGCTCCCCGAGATCGGGCAGGCGCCGGTGGGAGACCTCGCGTGAGGCGCCCCTCCGTGACCCTGCCGCTGCAGGCCTACCGGGCCGGCCTGCGCATCGGCGAGCCGGCCCTGACCGGCCTGCTCGCGTGGCGCGCGCAGCGCGGCAAGGAGGATCCGCGCCGGCTCCCGGAGCGGCGGGGCCTGCCGGGGCGGGCCCGGCCGGTCGGGCCGCTCGCCTGGATGCACGGCGCGAGCGTCGGCGAGGCCCTGTCGCTGATCGGGCTCGTCAAGGGCATGATCGCCCGCGGCTTCTCGGTCCTCGTCACCACCGGCACGCGCGCGGCCGCCGAGCTGGTCGGCGTCCGCCTGCCCCCGGGCGCGGTGCATCAGTACATGCCCCTGGACGCCCCGCGCTGGGTCGGACGGTTCCTCGATCACTGGCAGCCGGACCTCGCGGTGATCGCCGAGTCGGAGATCTGGCCGAACACGATCCTGGCGCTCGACGAGCGCGAGATCCCGCTGATCCTGGTCAACGGGCGCATGTCGGAGCGCTCGTTCCGGGGCTGGGAGCGCTGCCCGCGCACCGCGAAGGCGCTCCTGGCGCGGATCGCGATCTGCCTCACGCAGACCCAGGAGGACGGCGAGCGCTTCGCCAAGCTCGGCGCGCCGCGGGTGAGCATCGCCGGCAACCTGAAATTCGACGCCTCGGTGCCGCCGGCCGACGCGCAGCAGCTCGCCTATCTGGGATCCATGGTGGCCGGCCGGCCGGTCTGGGTCGCGGCGAGCACGCATTCCGGCGAGGAGGCCATGGTCGCCTACGCGCACGCGATGCTCAAGGCGCAGTTCCCCCAGCTCCTGACCATCATCGCCCCGCGCCACCCGGCCCGGGGGGGCGAGGCCGTCGCCTGCGCGAACGCCGTCGGCCTGCGCAGCGCGCTGCGGTCCACCGGCGGGCGGCCCCATCCCTCGATCGAGGTCTACGTCGCCGACACGATCGGCGAGCTGGGGCTGTTCTACCGCCTCAGCCCCCTGGTGTTCCTCGGCGGCTCCCTGGTTCCGCGGGGCGGCCAGAACCCGATCGAGCCGCTGCGTCTCGAATCGGCGGTGCTGCACGGGCCGCACACCGAGAATTTCGGCATGATCTACCACGCCCTCGACCGCGCCGGCGGCGCCATGCCGGTGCGCGACGGCGTCGAGCTGGCGGCGGTCGCCGCCGAGCTCCTCGGCGACCGGGAGCGCCTCGCCGAAATGGCCCGCGCCGGGCAGCGTGCCCTGGAGCCGTTCGAGGGGGCGGTGGCGCGCACGCTCGCGGTCCTCGACCCGTTCGTGGCGCAGATGAAGCTCCAGCGCCTCGATCGCGGCAGCCCCGCGCGCCCGCTCGCGCGGGCCTGATGCGACCGCCGGCCTTCTGGGCCGCGGGGCCGGATCACCCGGCCGCGCGCGCGCTGGCGCCGGTCGGCGCGGCCTACGGGGCGCTCGTGGCGCGGCGGATGGACCGCCCCGGCGCGCGGGCCGGCTGCCCGGTCCTGTGCCTGGGCAACTTCACCCTCGGCGGTGCCGGCAAGACGCCGGCCGCCCTGGCGGTCGCGGGCCTCGTCGCCGAACTCGGCGCCGCGCCGGCCTTCCTGTCGCGCGGGTACGGCGGCCGGCTCGCGGGCCCGGTGCGGGTCGATCCCGCGCACCACGCCGCCGCCGATGTCGGCGACGAGCCGCTGCTCCTCGCCCGCCTCGCGCCCGCGATCGTCGCCCGCGACCGCCCGGTCGGGGCCGCCCTGTGCCGGAGCCTCGGCGCCGACGTCGTCGTGATGGATGACGGCCTCCAGAACCCGAGCCTCGCCAAGGACCTCAGCCTCGCTGTGGTCGACGGCCCCGCCGGCCTCGGCAACGGCCTGCCGTTCCCGGCGGGGCCGCTGCGCGCGCCGCTCGCCCGGCAGTGGCCGCATGTCGGCGGCCTGATCGTGATCGGCGACGGAGCCGGGGGCGAGGCGGTCGCCCTGGCGGCCGCGCGGCGCGGCCTGCCCGTCCACCGGGCGCGCCTCGTCCCGGAGACGGACGACCTGGCCGGCCGCCGCTGCCTCGCCTTCGCGGGGATCGGCCGCCCGGAGAAGTTCTTCGCGACCCTGGCCGAGGCGGGGGCGGTGATCGTCGGGACGCGCCCCTACCCCGACCATCATTCCTACCGGGCGCGCGAGCTGGCGGCGCTTTCCGAGGCGGCCCGGCGCCTCGACGCCGCGCTCGTCACCACCGAGAAGGACGCGGTGCGCCTGCCGCCGGCCTTCGCGGCGGGCGTGCGGGTGCTGCGCGTCCGCCTCGCGCTCGACGACGCGGCCGCCCTGCGCCGGCAGATCCGCGGCGCGCTCGGCGCGCCGTGACCGTCAGGGGCGGCCGGTTTCCTTGAGCCGCCTGAGGATCGCCTCGGGGGAGACGTAGGCCTCCTGGCGGGCGGCGCTCCAGTAGCGCAGGGCGTCCAGCGGGATCGGCTCGCCGGTCACCGCGCAGCGCACGAAGCTGCCGGGCTTGACCACCCGCATGGTGCCGTCGCCGTACTCGACGACCGCCTCGCCATTGTTCGCGCGCTCGTAACGACCCAGCACGTCCGCCTCCTGCTCGATGGTGCCTTCTACACGATCCGCGCGCGCCGCGATGCCCGCGGGGCTCAGGTCAGCATCGACGGGGTCTCATCCCGCGCCAGCATGGTCCGGGCCGCGGCCGCGTCGACATGCATCCGCTCGACCAGCGCCTCGGCGCTGGCGAACCGCTCCTCGCCGCGGATGTACCCGACGAACTCCACAGCGATGTCCTGCCCGTAGAGATCGCCGGAGAAGTCGAACAGGTAGGTCTCCAGCAACGGTGCGCCGTCGTCGAAGGTCGGGCGGCGGCCGTAGCTCGCCACGCCGTCGCGGAACGCGCCCGAGGCCAGGCGGACCCGCACCGCGTAGATGCCGTGCGCGAGCCCGCAATCGGGCAGCATCACGTTGGCGGTGGGGAAACCCAGCTGGCGGCCGCGCTTGTCGCCGTGGCGGACCGCGCCGAGGACGAACCAGCGGTAGCCGAGCAGCGCGTTGGCGCGGGCGACATCGCCGGCCGCGAGGGCCGCGCGGATCGCGCTCGAGGAGACCGGCTCGGTCTCGCCGCCGAGGGCGACCGGCGCCACGATGCGGCAGCTCATCCCCGCTTCCCGGCACAGGTCGGCCAGGATCACGGGCGTGCCCTCGCGGCCGCGGCCGAAATGGAAATCGTGTCCGACGACCACGCCGGACAGGCCCAGCGCCCCCTTCAGGAAGTCGAGCACGAAGGCGCGGGCGCCGGTCTCGGCCAGGACCCCGTCGAAGCGGCGCACGATCAGCCCGTCGAGGCCGAGATGCGCGAACACGATCTCCTTGGCGGCGAGGCCGGTCAGCCGGAACATGGGCGCGTCGGGCAAGAAGTAGGCCCGCGGGTGCGGCTCGAAGGTCAGGATCGCGGCCGGCCGGCCGGCCGCGCGGGCGGCGGCGCGCACGCTGTCGACGAGCATCCGGTGCCCGAGATGGACGCCGTCGAAGTTGCCGATCGCCGCCACGGCCCCGGCCAGGGCCGGCGGGACGGGGGCGTCGGCGCGGCAGATCGTGAAGGGTCGCGCGGCCGTGTCGTCGCCTGTGGCCATCGGTTCGGGTCGAGTGCTCGGAAGGGTCGGATAGGGTCGCCTGACATGTCCGCGAGGGGCCCGACGCGGCCGGACCCTGCCGAAAGGCGCCCGGAGGGTCAAGCGAGGCGACGCCGCGCGGGCGGCCATGCGCCGCCCGCGCCGATTAACGGCTTCGCAATGCGCATGCCCTATTTGAAATGCTGTGCGGCGCAGCTAAATTGCAGCGTTAGCGAAGCGTTAATCTATCCGGGAGCCGCCGCGGCTTCCCGCCGGGCAATACGGAGCAGTTGTTCGATGGCTCTCGACCTGAGCATGCCGATCCTCGTTGTCGACGATTACCAGACGATGGTCCGCATTATTCGCAATCTACTGAAGCAGCTCGGCTTCGAGGAGGTCGACGACGCTTCCGACGGGACCGAGGCGCTCGCACGACTGAAGGGTCGCAAGTACGGGCTCGTCATCTCCGACTGGAACATGGAGCCGATGACCGGCTACGAGCTGCTCCGTCACGTGCGCGCCGACGAAAATCTTCGGACGACGCCGTTCATCATGGTGACGGCCGAATCGAAGACCGAGAACGTGATCGCGGCCAAGAAGGCCGGCGTGAACAACTACATCGTCAAGCCCTTCAACGCGGCCACGCTGAAGTCGAAGATCGAGGCGGTCTGCGGCAGCTGACCGGCCTCCCGTCTTCGACCACCGCGCGTCCGGACGGATCGCTCCCGCGCCGCCGGACGCCGAGACGTGGCGTGGCCGGCGAGGACGGCCACAGATCCGAGGAGGAGAGCATGTCGTCAGCCGCCGCACGGCAGACCGATCTGCGGCTTCGCGAGCCGCAGACCGTGATCTCCGAGCTGATCGAGATCGCGGATTACATCGCCCATCTCCGCGAGGAGATCGGGGCGCTGCGCGCGAACGAGATGAGTCGCGACCGGATCCCCATGGCGCACGAGGAGCTCGGCAGCGTCGTGGAGGCGACCGCCGGCGCCACCAACACCATCATGGAGGCCGCCGAGGCGATGCTCGGTCTGCCCGACGGGCCGGGCTACCGCGACGCGGTCGAGGAGCGGATCAACACGATCTTCGAGGCCTGCGCGTTCCAGGACATCACCGGCCAGCGGATCGCCAAGGTGGTCGAGTCGCTGCGCCTGTTCGAGCAGCGCCTCGCCCGCTTCGTCGGCGCCGTGAAGGCCCGCGACGCGGCCTCCATGGATCCCGCCGAGCGTGCCCGGCGGACCCGGGCCGAGGACCTCATGCTGAACGGCCCGCAGGCCGTGGACGCCACGCCCTCCCAGGACGACATCGACGCGCTGTTCGCCTGACGCGATCCGGGCCGGCGGGGGACCGGTTGTCTGAGGAAGGATCGCCGGCGCGACGGTCGACTCGGCGCCGGCCTGCCGGCTAGATCGCCTTCCGGACCCGCCGCATGCGGGGCGGGCGGAGGCCGCGGCAGAGATGACGGCGCAGTTCTGGTCCGAGCTGACCACCGAAGACTTCACCCAACGGGACATAGGTCGCGCGATCGCCGTCCTGCCGGTGGCCGCCGTCGAGCAGCACGGTCCCCACCTCCCCCTCGCGACCGACACCGTGATCGCCGAGGGTTACCTCGCCCGGGTGCGCGACGGCGTGCCGGCGGATCTCGACGTGCTGCTGCTGCCAGTCCAGCCGGTGGGCAAGTCCGACGAGCACGACGCGTTTCCCGGCACACTCTCCCTGGATACCGGGACGGCGCTGGCCGCCTGGACGGGGATCGGCGCGGCCGTCCACCGCGCCGGCTGCCGCAAGCTGGTGATCGTCACGAGCCACGGCGGCAACAGCGCGCTCATCGATCTCGTGGCGGGCGAGCTGCGCGCCCGGTTCGGCATGGTCGCGGTCACGACATCCTGGGCGCGGTTCGGCTATCCCGAGGGTCTGTTCCCGGCGGACGAGATCGCCCACGGCATCCACGCCGGCGGCATCGAGACGGCGCTGATGCTGGCCCTGCGGCCGGACCTCGTCCGGACCGACCGAGTCGCGGATTTCCCGCCGCGCACGCTGTCGATGATCCGCGACTTCACCCACCTGCGCGCCGGCCGCCCCGCCGCCTTCGCGTGGAAGGCCGGCGATCTCCAGGCTTCGGGCGCCATGGGCGACGCGCGGCTCGGCACGGCCGAGGCGGGCCGCGCGGCGCTCGACCACGGCGCCCGGGCCTTCGTCGCCCTGCTGCGCGACGTCGACGCCTTCGAGCTCGCGCCCCCGGTGTAACCGCCGCCGCGCCGCCGCCGAAGGAGACGGTACGCCGGGTCCGAACCGCCGGCGTGCGGGAGTTCCGGCCATGCGCCCTGCCCTCTTGATCGCCGCCGCCCTGCTGTGCGGCAGCCTCTACCCGGCCGCCGCGGCGGAGCGCCCCGTCGTCGTCGAGCTGTTCACCTCGCAGAGCTGCTCCTCCTGCCCGCCCGCGGAGGCGCTGATCGGCCGCCTCGCCCGCGAGCCGGCGGGGGCGCAGGGCGATGTCCTGCCGCTCGCGTTCCACGTCACCTACTGGAACCATCTCGACTGGCGCGATCGCTACGCCCTGCCGGCCGCCACCGCCCGCCAGGAGGCCTACGCGGCCCGTCTCGGCGGACCCACCTACACGCCGCAGGCGGTGATCGACGGGCAGGTCGGGCTGGTCGGCTCCGACGAGGCCGGCCTGCGCGCCGCGATCGCGCGCGCCCGGCAGGCCGGGCCCGGCATTCCCGTGACGCTGGCCCGCGACGGCGAGCAGGTCGTCGCGCAGATCGGTGCCGGGGCCGGCGGCGCCGCGGGCCGCGTCCTCCTGATCGGGTACGATCCGAGCCACACCACCCGCGTGCTGCGCGGCGAGAATGCCGGGCGCACCATCGAGCAGGCCAACATCGTCCGGTCGGTGCGCGACCTCGGGCGCTGGTCCGGCTCCGCCGCGACCTTCGCGTCGGCGCGTCCCGAGGGCGAGACGGCGGCCCTGCTGCTCCAATCCGAGGACGGGCGGATCCTGGGCGCCGCGCGCCTCGCCGCGTCTCCCGCAACGTCGCCCGCCGCGACGGTCCGGGAGGCCGTGCGATGATCCTCGCCGTCCCGGGCGGGATGCCCGCGCGCGGCTGGGTGCTGGCGTCGGGATCGGACCGTGGGTTAGACACGCCGCGTGCCGGGGGACGGAACGACGGCGGAGCCCGGATGGCGCTCGAACAGGAACTGGTGACCCTGATGGCGGCGGCCCAGAGCGGCGACGCGGCCGCCTATCGCGCGCTGCTGAAGGCCTGTCTGCCCGTGGTCTCGGCGATCGCGCGGGCGCAGGGCGTGCGCGGCGAGGCGGTGGACGACGTCGTGCAGGACGCGCTGATGACCGTCCACCGGGCTCGGGCGAGCTACGATCCGGCCCGGCCGTTCCTGCCCTGGCTGCGCGCCATCACCCAGCGGCGGGCGATCGACCGGCTGCGCCGCGCCGGGCGGCGCCCGCGGGAGGTCAACGACCCGCTGGCCTACGAGGCGGAGGTCGATCCGGGGCCGGCCCCCGGCCACGGGCTGGAGGCGCGGGACCGGGCCGCCGCCCTGGCCAGGGCGGTGGCGGCCCTGCCCGACGGCCAGCGGCAGGCGGTCGAGCACCTGGGCCTGCGCGAGCTGTCGCTCGACGAGACCGCCGCCCTTACCGGCCGCAGCAAGGGGGCCCTCAAGGTGAACCTGCACCGGGCGCTGAAGGCGCTCCGGGCCAGCCTGACGCAGGAGCGGGAGTGATGCCCGGAGAGGGGAGCAACTGGGCCGGCGGCGACCTGTCCCGCCACGAGCGGCTGGTCGAGGAACTCGCGGTCGGGCTCGAACCCGTGCGGCCGCTGCCGGCCCCGGAGGCCCGCGCGGCCCTCTGGCTCGGCGTGGCGCTGGTGGTCGGCGTGGTCCTCGCCGCCTGGGTCGGGACCGGCGGCTTCATGCTGCGCATGCATGTGCCGGATCTGGCCCTCGCGGCGGTGGGCGCGGTGCTGACGGCGATCACGGCCGCCTACGCGGCCTTCGCCACCAGCGTGCCGGGACGGTCCGGCCGCTGGGCGCTGCTGCCGCTGCCGCCCCTCGCCCTCTGGGTCGGGGCGAGCGGCCTGGGCTGCCTGCGCGACTGGATCGCGCCGGGGGCCGACCTGCCCGGCGAGCACGCGATCACGGGCTGCTTCAGCTTCCTGATCTGCGTCTCGGTGCCGCTGTCCGTGCTGATCGTCGTGATGCTGCGGCGCGCCTGCCCGCTGCGGCCGAACCTCACGGCCGCTCTCGGGGGGCTGGCGGTGGCGGCAGCGGCGGCGACGCTGCTGATGCCGGTCCACCCGCACGACGCCACCGCCACGGACCTGCTGTTCCACGCGGCGGCGGTCGCCATCGTGATCGCGGCGAACGGATTGGCCGGAGGCCGGCTGCTCGGCCGGCACGCCGGGGCCGGCTAGGGCGTACCGACCGAGGCTCGCGAGCTCGGCCGATCGCTCGAGGGGACGTCCGGTGCGGTCGCTTCACACCGCGCCGGGATCGAGGCCCGGCCAAGCCACGATCCGGTCCGGCAACTCGTCCTCCGAGAACTCCTCCTCGTTGCCGGCGAGCCGGCCGCGGACCGAGATGCCCGCCTCGTGCACGCTCGCGGCCCGGCCCGAGACCAGGGGGTGCCACGGGTAGAGCGGCTGCCCGTCGCGCACGAGCCGGTACGCGCAGGTCGGCGGCAGCCAGGCGATCGACCGCACCGCCTCCGGCGTCAGGCGCACGCAGTCGGGCACCCGCTTCTGCCGCCGCGCGTAGTCGCGGCACCGGCAGGTGAGGCCGTCGAGCAGGGTGCACCCGATATCGGTGTGGTGGACCTCGCCGGTATCCTCGTCCTCGAGCTTCATCAGGCAGCACCGGCCGCAGCCGTCGCACAGGCTCTCCCACTCGGACGGGGTCATGGCTTCGAGCGTCTTGGTCCGCCAGAACGGCTCGACCGCCCCGCGGCGCGGCGCCTCGGGCTTGGGCATCGGGAAAGTCTCTCGGATGGGAAGCCGCCTCTCTGCCCGAGGCGCGGCACCGCTGCAAGCGTGGCAGCCGAGTGTCGCCGACGGCCGCCCTGCGATTGCCATGCGACCGGATCGCCCCGTCGTGCGTTAAGGCCAAGCTCGTCCGCGGCGAATCACGAGACTGCGCAGAGCCTCGCCGCCGGTTCCGGATCCTGCTATGGACGTCGGATGCCGTGCGGTGGCGCCGGCGCAGGGTTCGTGTCCGCGGCGCGGGCGCCCGACCATCCGCCGCCAGGTTCCGCCGCAGAGGCGCTCGACAAGCCGGGTTCGACATCGTGCGCCTGCCGACGTTCACCGAGATCAAGGTCCGCCTCGAACGCGCCGCCCTCGCCTTCGACGCCTGGGTCAACGCGAGCCTGTACGACGGCGGCCAGTCGACGGGTCAGGCCTACGAGCGCTTCCAGCGCGTCATGAGCCGCTTCGCGGTGCGCGGCTGGAAGCGCGTCGCCCTCGACCTGACGAGCGAGGGAGTGACGATCGGGACCGGCGGCGCCATCCTGATGCTCGCGCTGGCGCAGCCCGCCTTCCAGCTCACTAGCGAGAACTGGCTGAAGCAGCAGGATCTCGCCGTCACCTTCCTCGACCGCTACGGCACCGAGGTCGGGCGGCGCGGCATCAAGCACGACGACTCGCTGAAGCTCGACGACTTTCCCGACATCATGATCAAGGCGCTGGTCTCCACCGAGGACCGGCGCTTCTACGAGCACTGGGGCATCGACCCGATCGGCACGCTGCGGGCGCTGGTGAACAACTCCCGCGGCGGCAGCGGCACGCAGGGCGGGTCCTCGATCACCCAGCAGCTCGCCAAGAACCTGTTCCTGACGAACGAGCGCTCCCTGGAGCGGAAGGTCAACGAGGCGTTCCTGGCCCTGTGGCTCGAGAGCCATCTCACCAAGAACGAGATCCTGAAGCTCTACCTCGACCGCGCCTACATGGGCGGCGGCACCTTCGGCGCGGTGGCGGCGGCGGACTACTATTTCGGCAAGCCGCTCAAGGACATCAGCCTCGCCGAGGCCGCCATGCTGGCGGGCCTGTTCAAGGCGCCGACCAAGTACGCCCCGCACGTCAACCTGCCGGCGGCGCGCGCGCGGGCGGCGGACGTGCTGCACAACATGGTGGAGGCGGGCTTCGTCACCGAGGGCCAGATCCAGACGGCGCTCCGCAACCCGGCGACGCCGGTGACCCGCACCCGCGACATCACCGCCGACTACTACCTCGACTGGGCCTTCGGCGAGATCAAGGCGATGGCCGACGCGGGCAAGCTGCGCAACGACCGCGTGCTGACCGTGAAGACGCCGCTGGACCTCGCGATCCAGAAGCGGGCCGACGAGGCGGTGGCCGACATCCTGCGCAAATCCGGCGACGCCTACGACGTGGACGAGGCCGCCATGGTGATCCTCGATCCCGACGGGGCGCTGCGCGCCATGGTGGGCGGCGCGGATTACGGCGAGAGCCAGTTCAACCGCGCCACCGACGCGCTGCGCCAGCCCGGCTCCTCGTTCAAGCCCTACGTCTACTCGGCCGCGCTCGCCTCCGGGCTGTTCAAGCCCGACACGACGGTGGTCGACAGCCCCGTCTGCATCGGCAACTGGTGCCCGCAGAATTACGGCCGCTCCTATGCCGGCCGGGTTCCGATGTGGCTCGCGGTGGCGAAGTCGATCAACACGATCCCGATCAAGATCTCCATCGCCCTCGGCAAGGCGATGGGCATCAGCCATGAGGCCAAGGCCGCCAAGGCGGGCCGCGCGAAGATCACGGAACTCGCCCACAAGATGGGCATCACCTCGAACCTGATCGACACGGTCTCGATGCCGATCGGCTCGGACGAGGTGACGGTCATCGACCAGGCGGCGGGCTACGCGGTGTTCGCCAACGGCGGCTTCCGCGCCAAGCCCTACGCTGCCATCGAGGTGAAGAACTCGTCCGGCGAGGTGATCTACCGCCACGCCGACGAGGCGCCCGAGCGGGTTCTCTCGCCCCAGGTCGTGGCGGACATGAACTTCATGCTCAACAAGGTGGTCGAGGAGGGCACCGGCAAGCGGGCCCAGCTCGAGGGCGTGAAGGTGGCGGGCAAGTCCGGCACGACGAACGCCTACCGGGACGCGTGGTTCGTCGGCTACACCGGCAATTACGTCGGCGCCGTCTGGTTCGGCAACGACGACCACACCTCGACCAACAAGCTCACCGGCGGCTCCCTCCCGGCCCAGCTCTGGCACGACGTCATGGAGCCGGCCCACCAGGGCATCGAGATCAAGGGCCTGCCCGGCCTGAAGGAGAGCCCCCGCGCCGCCCAGCAGCAGGCCTCCGGCGGCCCGACCGCGCCGACCGATCCCAATGCCAGCGCCTACGGCAAGCTCTCGCGCCGCTCCTTCGAGGTGATCAGCGGCCTCAACGGCCTGTTCCGCACCGTCGAGCGCGCGCCCGGCTCGGCCGCGGACGCGCCTGCCGGCGCCGGAAGCGCGCCGAGGACCGGCCGGAAGCCCGGCGATCGGGCGGCGGCGCCGCCGTCGGGTCAGCTGCGCGAGGTCGCCGAGGGCGCCCGCCCGGTCGGCGGCTTCACCGAGGTGCGGTGAGCGCATGAAGCTCACGATCCCCGAGGCGCTCGGCCGGACCTCCGTGTTCGCCGGCGCCCCACGCAACGGCGCTGCGCGCTTCGTCCTGCGCCTCTGGCGCAAGAGCTCGATCGCCGGCCTCGCCGCCTACACCCTGGCGCTGGGCGCCGTCCTGGGACTCGCCAGCGCCGACTGGGCCACGAGCGGCGGCTACCCGTTCGGCGGCGTGCAGGTCGGAGCCTGGACCGCGTGGCCGCGGGCCGGCGCGGCGAATGCCGATCCCTACACCCGCGCCGTCAACGCGCGCCGCGGCGAGATCCCTCTGGCGGTCGGTGAGGGCCTGCTTCTGACCGCGGCGGTCGACGATTCCGGTCAGGCGCTCGACGCGACCTGCACGTACCGGATCGGGGGCGCGACGCCGCCCGCCCGCGCCTGGACCGTCACGGTCGCCGGGCGCGGCGCGCGCGAACCCGGCCGCGCGCCGCTGCGCGAGGGCTTCACCTCCACGGAAGTGCTGCGCACGGCCGACGGGCGCTTCACGATCACGCTCGCGCCGGATGTCCAGCCGGGCAACTGGCTCCCGAGCCCGCGGGCGAGCGGGCCGGTCCGCCTCGCCCTGCGCCTGTACGATACGCCGGTCGCCGCCAGCGTCGGGTCCCTCGACCGAAGTGCCGTGCCGGCCATCACCCGCGTGGGGTGCGCCCCGTGAGCCTGCGCTTCGTCTACGCCACGCTGATCGGCCTCGTGCTCGCCGGGATCGTCCACATCGCGGCGGTCCTGGCGATCCCCGCCCTGTCGGAGGCCGACGCGGTCTCGCGCGCCCGCACCAGCGAGAACCTGGACCATCCGCAATCGATCTACGCGGTCGCGACCGGCGACGACCCCTCCCCGCCCGAGGCGTGGCTGCCGATCCCGGATCCGGCGGTCGCCGTGGGCGTCTGCGCCTACAACCTCGCGGACGGGCCCATGCGCGTCTCGGCCCGCACCGGTCCGCTGTCGCTCTCGCTCGCCGCGCATGCCCGCCGCGGGGCGTTCTACGCGGTGACCGATCAGGCCGCGGTCCGCGGGGCCCTGGATCTCGTGATCCTGACCCGGGCGCAGTACGACGAGGCGCTGGCCGACGACGACGAGAACGATCCGAGCCGCGACGTGCGCATCGTCGCGCCCGACGCGCGCGGCTTCGTGGTGGTGCGGGTGATCGCCGGTCTCCCGAGCCAGAGGCCCGCCGCCAACGCCGCCGTCCAGGCCGTCTCCTGCACCACCGACACGCCGACGGACGATGCGTCCGCGGGCAAGGACACGCCCGGCAAGGACGCGTCGGGCAAGGATGTGTCGGGCAAGGGAGCGGGACGCTGAGCGAGGACGCCGCACGGGTCCGCGGCGCCGGTCGGCCGGTGCCGAGCCCCCGCGGCCCCGCCTTGTCCCGGGTGGCGGAGCCGGCCTCGCCGACGCGATGACCGCAGCCGCCGCGACGATGCCGTCCTCGGCCGCCGGGATCACGCGATCCGCCCTCGATCTGATCGGCAACACGCCGCTCGTCGCCCTCGACCGCGTCCATCCCGGTCCGGGCCGCATCCTCGCGAAGGCCGAGTTCATGCAGCCCGGCGGCAGCGTCAAGGACCGCGCCGCCCGCGCCATCCTGTTGGCCGCGCGCGCGGACGGCCGCCTCGCCGCGGGGGCGCCCGTGGTGGAGATGACCAGCGGCAACATGGGGGCCGGCCTCGCGGTGGCCTGCGCGGCCCTGGGGCACCCGCTCGTGGTCACGATGTCGGCCGGGAACAGTCTCCAGCGCGTGCGGATGCTCGAGGCGCTCGGTGCCGAGGTCGTGCGGGTGCCGCAGGTGGACGGCGTCCCGGGGCAGGTCACCGGCGCCGACGTGCGGGCGGCCGCGGACGCGGCGGAGCGCGTCGCGACCGAGCGGGGCGGCTTCTACATCGACCAGTTCCATGCGCCGGAGGGCGTGCGCGCGCATCGCGACACGACCGGACCGGAGATCTGGGCGCAATCGTCCGGCCGGGTCGATGCCTGGGTGGCGGCCGTGGGCACGGGCGCGACCTTCCTCGGCGTGGCCGCGGCCCTGCGCGCGCGCAACCCGTCCCTGTTCTGCGCCGCGGTCGAGCCGGCGGGCTGTCAGCCCCTCGGCGGATCGCCGGTCACGAAGCACCGGCACCTGATCCAGGGCACCGGCTACGGCAGCGTCCCGCCGCACTGGACGGCCGGCCTGATGGACCTGTCCATCCCGGTGACCGACGCGGCGGCCGAGGAGTGGCGGCGGGCCCTGGCGACGCGGGAGGGCCTGCATGTCGGCTACTCGGCGGCGGCCAACGTCGCGGCGACGGTCGCGCTGCTGTCGTCCGGGCGCCTCCCCAGCGACGCGACCGCCGTGACCGTCCTCTGCGACACCGGACTGAAGTACTAGGGCCGGCGGGGTCCGGCCTCCGGCCATCCGCGCGGCACGACCTTCATCCTCGGGCGGCCTCGAGCGCTCAGTATTTGACCACCAGCGGTTCCGCCTGCGCGACCGGTGGGGGCGGCAGCGGAAGCGGCCCGAGGCCGCACCGGGCCGCGGCGTCCGGCGGCAGGAGCGGGTCGAGCAGGTTGCGGCGCGCGGCCAGCATCAGGATAGACCGCTCGGCCGAGACCGATTCCGGTGCCGGCGCGGCCGCGAACAGGTGCTCCAGCGCGAACCGGTAGCGGGCGAGCCGCAGGCCGGCCTCGAAGCGCACCCAGGCGATCAGACAGCGGTTCTCGGCGACCCGCTGGACGGCATCCCGCACGGCGGCGTCGTCGAGGGTCTTGGCGAAGGGCAGGCTGCGCAGGCGAGCGGCATCCGCGTCGATGACGCGGGCGGCCAGCGCCACGAAGAGCGGGATCAGCCGCGCGTCGGCGGTCGCGTCGTCGCTGAGCTTCCGATAGCGGGAGACTGGGGAGCGGGACGGCTCCGCCGTCAGGGCCTCGTAATAGGCGCCGACTTCCTCGTAGCGCCACGTCGGCGGGAGCGCGTGGGCGCTGGCGAGGCCGAACACCGTGTCTTGGAAGGCCGTGAAGTTGCTGGCCGGCGCGACGAACCGCCACGCGCGGTCGCGCAGGGTCAGTTCGTCGTCGGTGAGGCCGGAATCGAGCAGGAGGCGCCCGCGATCCCGGGTGCTGAAGCTGCCTGTCGTGTCGATGAGCCCGTTCCAAACCCCCGTACGCGGCCGGCCGAAATCGCCGCTCTGGGTGCAGGCCGCGAGCAGGGCGAGCGCGGCGCCGGCGGGGGCGAGGCGCAGCGCGGTGCGCGCGCGGTCGGGCTGCCGGCGATCCGGGGCTGACATGGGAGAACCGTCGGTGGTGTCGCGCGGCCGGGCTGACATGCGCGGGGACGTCCTCAGGACGCGAGGCGCTCGTAGCGCACGCCGAGGAATAGGAGGATCTCGCCGCGCCGCTCGCCGGAGCGCGGGATCCGGCAGGTCCGCCGCGCCTCCGCGCCCGGGAACGGGATCAGGGTGGCGGACGGGGCCTGCGCGGCTCTGCGCGCCGGATCGGCGACGGGCTTCGACGAACGGGCTTCGCCGGTCTCCAGCGGCTTGATAAGGGTCATGGTCTCCGGCTCCTGTCGGCGGTCCGAGCATCTGGCCCGGGCCCTTCGGAGGGCGTCGGCAAGGGCTACCGAAACAATCCAGCACGACGTGGTTAACGGAGTCTTTCCGGGCTCCGGCCGGGAATCGCGGTGCTGGCAGGAGTTGGCCCGTGAATTGCGTGGGTGTTCGCGCCCATGGCGGGCGTTTCCTCCCTTCGACTTGAGGCCCTGTCCGATCCGGACGGGGCCTTCTTATGTGCGGACGGCCCGCCGGGCGGCGGCGCTGTGCGACCCGCGCGCCACACCGCGGCGAAGCGTGGCCGCGACGTTGCCGCGCGGAACCCGTCGGGACCCTCGACGCTTGCCTACCGCCCGGCCCGACCGATATGCCGGGCACGGGCGATGGCGGGACCGCCGTGTCGGCTCTCCGCCCGATCGAGATTGAGGACACCGCTGAATGCGACTGGTTCCGGAACGATCCCTGCGCGCCTTCCGCCGCCGCGGCTTGGCTACTGCGGCGCTGGCGCTGTTCGCGCTGACCGCCGGCCCCGCCTACGCCCAGCGGGAGGATCAGGGCCTGCAGCTCGGCTGCGCGAACGACTATTTCCGCCTCTGCGCGGGCGTCGATCCGAACAGCCAGGACGCGGATCGCTGCATGATGCGCAACCGCAAGCGCCTGTCCCCGGAATGCCGGGCGGCGATCGGCGACTACGACAAGCGCACCGGCAGCAAATCCCTGTCCGACGATTGAGACGGGACCCGGTCGAGTTGCCCGCCGTTGGCGAGGGGCGTTTGGTATGAGCCTGACCGTCGCGGTCCAGATGGACCCGATCCAGAACATCCGGATCGCGGGTGACACCACCTTCGCCCTGCTGCTGGAGGCCCAGCGGCGGGGGCACGCGCTCGTCTACTACACGCCCGACCGGCTCTCGATGCAGGGCCGGCGCGTGACGGCCCGCGTCGAGCGGCTGAGAGTGCAGGACGTCGAGGGCGCGCACTTCACCCTGGCGCCGCCGGAGCGGATCGACCTCGCCGAGGCGGACGTGGTGCTGATGCGCCAGGACCCGCCCTTCGACATGGCCTACATCACGGCCACCCACATGCTCGAGCGGATCCATCCGGAGACCCTCGTGGTCAACGATCCCTTCGAGGTGCGCAACGCGCCCGAGAAGCTGTTCGTCCTCGACTTCCCCGAGCTGATGCCGCCGACGCTGATCAGCCGCGACAAGGCGGAGATCGAGGCCTTCCGGCTGGAGCACGGGACCGTGGCGATGAAGCCGCTGCACGGGCACGGCGGCGCGGCCGTGTTCAAGGTCACCGAGAAAGACCCGAATTTCGGCTCGATGTTCGACCTGTTCGCCACGACCTTCCGGGAGGCCTGGGTCGTGCAGCGCTACCTCGACCGGGTCACCGAGGGCGACAAGCGCATCATCCTGGTCGACGGCGTCCCGATGGGGGCGGTCAACCGCGTGCCGGCCGCGAACGATATCCGCTCCAACATGGTGCGCGGCGGCGCCGCCTCCGCCTCCGAGCTCACCGACCGCGAGCGCGAGATCTGCGCCACGATCGGCCCGGAATTGGCGCGGCGGGGCCTGATCCTGGTGGGCATCGACGTGATCGACGGGCACCTCACCGAGATCAACGTCACCTCCCCTACCGGCATCCGGGCGATCCAGCGACTCGGGGGCCCCGACTTGTCGGTCGCGGTCTGGGACGCGATCGAGGCCCGGATCGCGGCGCGCAAGGGCGTCTGACGGGGCGCGCTCAGGTCTCCGCGCGCGGGGTCGCGCTGAGCTCGGCCCAGTCGAATTCCTCCTCCAGCAGGTAGTAGGCGTCGTCGCCGATCCGCCCCTGGCGGCGCAGGGCGAGCACCGCGTCGCGGGCGGCCTCGACGGCGCGCCGCCGCGCGGCATCCGCCGGCAGGCTCTCCGGCGCCAAGCCCTCGTCGTGCGCCTCGGCCTCCGCGAGGGCCGCGCGGAACTCGGCGCGCAGGGCGTCGGTCGCCGGCTCGTTCTCGGCGTCGGCGAGGCTCTCCAGGGCGGCCTCGTAGGCAGCCGCGCGGGCCCGACCGGTCTCCCGGCCCACCGGATCATCGTCCTCCAGCCGCAGACGGGCGAGCAGTGGCCGCAGGGTCAGGCCCTGGATAATCAGGGTGCCGAGCACCGTGACGAAGGCGGTGACCACCACGAGATCCCGGTGCGGGAACTCGGCGGGCAGTGCCAGGGCGGCCGCCACGGTGACGATCCCGCGCATGCCCGCCCACGACAGGGCGATCCCCGGGCCCAGCCGCGCCGGGGCGCCGGCCTGCCGGAGGCCGAACCCGCGGATCCCTGTGGTCGGCATCACCCAGGCGAGGCGGGTCAGGACCACGGTGGCGAAGGTCGCGCCCGCGAGGATCAGCGCCTGCCACGCGTCCGCGCCGCTCAATCGGTCCCGGATCGGGTCGATCTGGATGCCGATCAGCACGAAGGCCAGGACGTTGAGCACGAACACCGCCGTGTCCCAGACCGCGTAGGAGATCACCCGGGCGCGGGGCGCGGTGACGCCGGGTGCCCGGCGTGCGACCGTCACCGCGAAGGTCACGATGGTCAGGACCCCCGACAGCTCCAGCCGCTCCGCGGCGAGCCAGATCCCGAAGGCAGCGACGAACTGGAGCACGATCGCGCTCGCCGGATCGGTCACGCGCCGGGTCACGGCCACGAACAGCAGGCCGAGGCAGGGGCCGACGACGAGGCTCGCGACCACGCCCAGGAGGAAGGCCGGCGCCACCTCCGCCGGGTGGAAGGTGCCGGCCATCGCGGCCGTCACGCCGAGTCGGTAGATCAGCAGTGAGGCCGCGTCGTTGAGCAGGCTCTCGCCGCGCAGGATCGTGGCGAGCCGGTGCGGCATCGGCGCGTGCTTGAGCACCGCCAGCGCCGCCACGGCGTCGGGCGGCGCGACCACGGCGCCGAGCACGATGCAGGCGGAGAGCGGCATGTCCGGCACGACGAGCCGCGCCACGACCGCGACCGCGACGGTCGTCACCGCCACGGCCCCGACCGCGAGCCCGAGCACCGCGCGCCAGTTCTCCTTCAGGTCCCGCACCGAGGCATCGAACCCGGCATCGAGCAGGACCGGGGCCAGGAACAGGGCGAGCGCCAGTTCGGGATCGAGCCGCAGGTTCGGGACGCCGGGCACGAAGGCGAGGCCGACGCCGCCCAGCGCCAGGAAGGCGGGATACGGCGCACCGAGCCGGCGCGCGACGCCGGCCAGGAGGACGGCGCCGAACAGGACGCCGACGACCCACTCGAAAATCAACATGCTGCTGAAAGAGGCGGAGGCCCGGGAGCGTTCCGGGTGCCGCGGTCGCAGCCCGGCTCAGTACTGCACGGTCGCGCGCAGGCCGAGCACCGCCGCGTTGCGCAGCCGGCGCCCGTCCGGACCGGCGATGCCGGCACCGGGCCGGATGACGTACTGCGCGTCGGGCTGCACCGTGAAGCCCGGCACGACCACCGCCTGATAGGTCGCCTCGATCACCGCCTCGGCGCGGCGGCGCGGCATCGGCATGCCGGTGTAGAGGATCGTGTCCCGGTCGGCCCGCTGGGCGTCGTCGCCGATGCGGGCGTAGGCGAAGCTGAGTCCGACGGTGTCGTCGTCGCGCCCCTCGAACAGGCCCTTGTAGGCGAGGCCGGTATCCACGTAGGCGTCGATCAGGCTCGAACGCGTGGGCGACCACGCCGCGCGCACGAAGAAGCCCAGGCCCTCGTCGTCCTTGCCGGATTCCCGGTAGAGGGTCTGGTCGTAGATCGCGTAGAGGCCGGCATTGCCGCGCACCGGCCGGCCGATCCCGGTGGCGTTCGGGTCGGCCAGCGGCACGCCGGTGATGTCGAAGCGCAGGCTGTCGAACCGGCCGAAATGCTGCCAGCCGCCGAGGGTGATGTCCCCGGGCAATCCCCGGGCGCCGGGCGCGATGTTGTACGCGTAGGTGGCCTCGGCGATGACCAGGGCCGGATCGCGCAAGCGGAAATTCGTGCCCGTCCGGTCGAGGCGCTGCGCCTCCGGATCCCGACCGGGGCGGTTCGCGCCGGCCGGATCGCCGTCGTAGAGGCCGACCTGCAGGGAGAAGCCATTGCCCGGCACGTACTTGGCCCGGATCGCCGGCGCCGCGAGCGGGTAGGCCGGGCCGCCGCTCGGCAGGTCGAGCCCGGTGATGGCCGGCCAGCCGAAGGTCGAGTTCACGAACAGGGTCGCGGTCTGGCTGACGAAGAACTCGGTATCGGCGGCCTGCTGGCCGATCCTGATCCCGAGCTTTCCGTCCATCAGGCTCTGGTCGAGCCAGAGAACGTAGAGCCGCGTCGACGGCAGCGCCTCGATGACACTCGTCGTGAGCAGGTTGCCGACGTAGTAGCGCGACAGGCCGGTGCCGTGGATGAAGTAGGCGTTGGCGTGGACCGTCGCGCCCTGCCAGCCCGCGAGCTTGTCGAGGTCAAGGTTGAGGCGCAGGTTGAGGCGGTCCTCGACGATCGCGCCCTGCCGCAGGCCGCCGACCGGGTTGCCGAGCACGTCGACGATGTAGGTCAGGCTGTACTCGATGCCCCGCTCCTTCAGAACCGGGCGGATCCCCAGCGGATCGCCGAGCGGGCCGAGCGAGGGTTCGACCGAGCGGATGTAGCCGCCGGAGGCCTGGCTGGTGGTCTCCGGCTGGGAGACCGAGACGCGCGGATCGGCGCCCGCGCCCTCGAAGACCGAGGGCACGTGCTGCTGGGCCGCGGCGGGCACGGCCGACAGGGCCAGGGCAAACGAGGCTATGAGCTTCCGGACCATGGGCCGCTAGTCGGCGACAGTACGGGCCGCAGAATAGCACGGCGTGCTGGTCGAACACGCTCGACCTTTGCAGGAGCCGCGCGCTCGCCTAACCCTGCGGCCGGTACACCACAGGACCGTCGATGCCCGAGACCCCCGTCTTCACGTCCGCCGCCGTCGCCGCGCCCCACAGCCTCGCCGCCCAGGCGGGGCAGACTGTCCTGGCGCAGGGCGGCAACGCCATCGAGGCGATGGTGGCGATGGCCGCCTCCATCGCGGTGGTCTACCCGCATATGAACGGAATCGGCGGCGACGGCTTCTGGCTCGTGCGCGAGCGTGGCGGGCGGGTGCGCGGCATCGAGGCCTGCGGTCCGGCCGGGCGCCTCGCCACGATCCCGCGCTACCGCGAGAAGGGCTACGACGCGATCCCCGCCCGCGGCCCCGACGCGATGGTGACGGTCGCCGGCGCGGTGGGCGGTTGGCGCCTCGCCCTGGAGTTGGCGCGGGCGCTGGGCGGCCGCCTCCCGCTGGAGACCCTGCTGACCGACGCGATCGCGCAGGCGCGGGCCGGCGTCCCGGTCTCCCCGTCGGAGGCGCGCTACGTGCCCCAGGAACTCGACACCCTCCACGACGCCCCGAACTTCGCGCGGACGTTCCTGAAGGACGGCAAGCCGTTCCCGGCCGGCGAGACCCGGAGCCTCCCGCTGCTCGCCGCCACCCTGGAGCAGCTCGCCCATGCGGGCCTCGGCGACTTCTACCGCGGCGATATCGGCCGGGAGATCGCCGCCGACCTGGAGCGCCTCGGCGCGCCGGTCACCCGGGCGGATCTGGAATCCTTCGCGGCGGTCGAGCGGGCGCCCCTGTCGATCCGCCGCCGCGACGCGACGCTCTACAACTTCCCGCCGCCGACCCAGGGGCTCTCGGCGCTCCTGATCCTCGGGATCTTCGACTGTCTCAACATCGCCGAGCCCGAGACCACGGCCCATTACCACGGGCTGATCGAGGCGACGAAGCGGGCCTTCGCGATCCGCGACCGGGTGGTCACCGATTTCGCCCGCCTGCGGCACGATCCCGCCACCTTCCTGACCCCGGACCGGCTCGCCCGCGAGGCCGCGCTCGTCGACATGGGCCGCGCCGCCCGGGTGCCCCTGCCCGATCCCGGTCACGGCGACACGGTCTGGATGGGCGCCATCGACAAGGACGGCCTCGCCGTCTCCTACATCCAGTCGGTCTACTGGGAGTACGGCTCCGGGACGGTCCTGCCCGCCACCGGCATCTGCTGGCAGAACCGGGGCATGTCGTTCTCCCTCGACCCGAAGGCCGTGAATCCCCTGGAGCCGGGCCGGCGCCCGTTCCACACGCTGATCCCGGCGCTCGCCGCCTTCGACGACGGGCGGGTGATGAGCTACGGCAGCATGGGCGGCGACGGGCAGCCGCAGTTCCAGGCCCAGATCTTCACCCGCTACGCCGATTACGGGATGTCGGTGGCGGACGCGGTCGACGCGCCGCGCCTGCTCTACGGGCGCACCTGGGGCGCGCCCTCCCTCAGCGTGAAGGTGGAGGATCGGTTCGATCCGGCCTGCATCGCGGCCCTCGGCCGACTCGGCCACGAGATCGAGGAACTCGGCGGCTCCTACATCGACTCGCTCGGCCATGCCGGCATGCTGGTCCGCCATCCCCGGAACGGGCGGATCGAGGCGACCCACGACCCGCGCTCGGACGGCGGCGCGCTGGGTCTCTGATACCGTTTCCGATCGACCCTTCGGCGGCCGTCGCGCCGTTCGTCATCACGCGCGCAGCGCAGTGACCCAGGGCAGCGGGACGCCCGGGGTCGTCGCGCGGGCTGGATCGCTTCGCTCCGCTCGCGAAGACGGTGAGAGCGAGCAGCGGCGCGGAACCTATCCCGCCTGGACGAGCCAGCAGGCGGCGCGCAGGCGCACGGCGCCGCCCGCCGCGTGCCGCCGGAGGGCCTCCGCCACGGCCGCCTCGGCGCGCACCCGAAGATCCGGCGCGGCCTCGCGGACGAGATGGGAGCTCGGCCCGAGGTTCAGGGCGACGTGGGTGGCCGCCGCGACCGCCGCCGCGTCGGTCTCGCCCTGCCCGAGGACGATGTCCCGGTCGAGGGCATCGCAGGTGACGGCGTCGAACCCGGCCCCGCGCAGGAGCGCGACGAGCGGGTCGGCGTCGGCGAAGCGGAACGGACCCGGCGTGTCGGGCTGCGGCGGCGGCACCTCCGGCAGGAGCGGCAGCACCGCGTCGCGCGGCACGCCGACCCACAGGTTCTCGGCGAGGGGCCGCCAGCACAGGAAGGTCATCCGGTCGCCCGGCCGAAGCATCCGGCGCACGTTGGCGAAGGCGCGGGCGGAATCCGCGAAGAACATCACGCCGAACCGCGACACGACGTGGTCGAACCGGCCGAGATCGGCCGTCTCGACATCGGCCTCGACGAACCGGAGCGACGCGCTCCCGGGGGGCTCCGCCTCGGCGCGCTCCCGCCCCACGGCGAGGAGCGGCGCCGAGATGTCGGCGCCCGTCACGCTCCCGGCGGGCCCGACCCGGCGCGCGGCCTCCAGGGTCGTGGCGCCCGCGCCGCAGCCGATGTCGAGCACCGTGTCGCCCGGGGCGAGCCCCGCGCGGGCGAAGAGCGCCTCCGTCAGCGGGACGAACATCGCGTCGAGGACGGCCTGATTGCGCGCCCAGCGCGTCCCGACCTCGCCGTTCCAGTACTCGGCCTGGGTGATGCCGTCCGCCATGGTGCGCTCCGTCAGGCCGTCGTCGCGGCGACCGACAGTTCCGGCTTGTGGTTGAGGGTCTGGAACACGACGCAGTAGCGCTCGGTCAGCTTCAGGAGCTGCGCGAGCTTGTCCTCCGGCGCGTCGGTGTCGAGCTCGAAGAACAGGCGGATGCTGCGGAAGCCCACCGGCGCCTCCTTGTCCACCCCGAGGGTGCCACGAAAATCGAGGTCGCCCTCGGCGCTGACCGTGCCGGCGCGCAGCGGGATCTCCAGGGCGGTCGCCACCGCCTTGAGCGTCACGCCCGCGCAGGCGACCAGCGCCTCAAGTAGCATGTCGCCCGAGCACAGCTCCGCGCCCGAGCCGCCCGTGGCCGGATGCAGCCCGGCCTCCGCGATGGCGCGGCCCGTCTCGACCTTGCAGGCGATCTTGGTGTCGTCCAGCGTGCCCCTGGCCTTCAAGGTGATGACCGCCGCGTCCGGCGCGGTGCGGTACTTGTCCTTGATCGGAGCCTGGAGGGTTCGCAGCGCGGTGGCGTCCATGGCGTCGTCCTCTCGATGATGTCGCCCGACCTCGGGCGGCCGGATCGGGTTCTCGATGCGCGAAACGCCTTAGCAGGTTGTCGCGACGCCCTCACCGTCTTTGCGAGCGCAGCGAAGCAATCCAGCGTGGCGCCACGATCCCAGGGGTCGTGCCGCCCCGCCTAGCTTCGCTGCGCTCGCAGAGACGAACGGTGTCCGCAGCCGCTTGTTCGGCTCGCAGATATGAGTATTGGCGCGATCACCGAGAAGCGCCCGCGCTCAACCGATCAGGGCGGCCACGGCCTCCGCGAGGGCGTCGACCTGGGCCTCGTCGTGGGCGGCCGAGAATGCGACCCGCAGCCGCGCGGTGCCGGCCGGCACGGTCGGCGGGCGGATCGCCACCACGAGGTAGCCCTGCGCCTCCAACGCCGCCGAGATGTCGAGCGCCGCCTGCGCCTCGCCGACCAGGACCGGCACGACCGCGCTCTCGGCCTCCGGCAGGCACAGGCGGGCGGTGAAGCGCCGGGCGAGGGCGAGGGGACGGGCCCGGCGCTCGGGCTCCGCCTCCAAGATCGCCAGCGCCTCCAGGGCCGCGGCGGCCGAGGCCGGTGGCAGGCCGGTGGTGTAGACGAAGCTGCGGGCGCGGCTCGTCATCAGGTCGATGACTGGGCGCGAGGCGCAGAGATAGCCGCCGTACGAGCCGAGCGCCTTCGACAGGGTGCCCATCTCCAGGGGCGCCCGCGGTCCGTCCTCGACCACGCCGATGCCGTGGGCGTCGTCCACGAGCGTCCAGGCGTCGAAGGATTCGGCGATGCCCAGGATGTCGCCGAGGGGCGCCCGGTCGCCGTCCATGCTGAACACGCGCTCGGTCAGCACGAGGGCGCGCCCGTGGTGCGGCCGGTGCTCAGCGAGCCGCGCCGCGAGGTCGCCGGGATCGTTGTGGCGGAAGGTCAGGACCCGCGCGCCCGAGAGCCGCGCGCCCGCCCACATGCAGGCGTGGGACAGCTCGTCGAGCAGGACGAGGTCGCCCCGCCCGGCGAGCGCCGGGGTGATGCCGAGATTGGCGAGGTAGCCGCTGCCGAAGACCAGGGCGGCCTCCGTGCCCTTGTGGCGCGCGAGGCCGGCTTCCAGGGCGCCGAGATAGGGGTGGTCGCCGGTCACGAGCCGCGACCCGCCCGCCCCCGCGCCGTGGCTCGCGACCGCGGCCTGGGCCGCCGCGATCACCCGCGGGTGATGCGAGAGGCCGAGATAGTCGTTGCACGAGAAGGAGACGAGCGCCCGTCCCCGCCGCGCCGCCGCGGCGCCGGCGCCGCGCTCCGTCGGCACCAGCTTGCGGCGCAGGCTGCCGGCCTCGAGGGCGTCGAGTTTCCCGGTGGCGAAGGCGTCGAGGCTGTCCATGGGGACGGGGATGGGCGGTGCCGCGCGGACAATGTCAAGCGGCGGGTGCCGGTCCTTGACCCCCGGCCGAGGCCACATCATGCCAGGCGCATGACCCTCGCAACGCCCGCAGGCCATCTCTGGCGGCCCTACACGCAGATGCGCCGCGCGGCGCCGCCCCTGGAGGCGGTCGCGACCCAGGGCACCCGCATCCGCCTCGCCGACGGGCGCGAGCTCGTGGACGGCATCGCCTCCTGGTGGACTGCGGTGCACGGCTACAATCACCCACACATAGCGGGCGCGGTGGCCGACCAGCTCGCGCGCATGCCCCACGTGATGTTCGGCGGCCTCACCCACGCGCCGGCGGAGGCCCTGGCCCGGCGGCTCGCCGCCCTGCTGCCGGGCGATCTCGACCACGTCTTCCTCAGCGATTCGGGCTCGGTCGCCGTGGAGGTCGCGCTCAAGATGGCGGCGCAGATGTGGATCAACCGCGGCGTGAGCGGGCGGACGAAGGTCCTCGCGTTCCGCGGCGGCTACCACGGCGACACGATGGGGGCGATGTCGGTCTGCGACCCCGAGGAGGGCATGCATCGCCGCTTCGGTGCCTACCTGCCGAGCCAGATCTTCTGCGACCTGCCGCGCAGCGCGGCCGAGACCGCGGCGCTCGACGCGGCCCTGGCGGCCCATCGCGACACCCTGGCGGCGGTGATCGTCGAGCCGCTGGTGCAGGGGGCCGGCGGGATGCGGACCCACCCGCCGGAGGTGCTGGCGACGGTCGCCGGGCTGGCGCGCCGCCACGGGCTGCCGCTCATCGCCGACGAGATCTTCACCGGCTTCGGGCGCACCGGCAGCCTGTTCGCCTGCGAGCAGGCGGGGATCGTGCCCGACATCCTGTGCCTGTCGAAGGCGCTCACGGGCGGCACGATGGCGCTCGCCGCCACGGTCGCCCGCACGGAGGTGTTCGCGGCGTTCTGGTCCGAGGATCCGGCGGCGGCGCTGATGCACGGCCCGACCTTCATGGCCAACCCCCTCGCCTGCGCGGCGGCCAATGCCAGCCTCGACCTGTTCGAGACCGAGCCGCGCCTGAGCCAGGCCCGCGCCATCGCGGAGCGCCTCGCCGCGGGGCTGGAGCCGCTGCGGCGTGTGCCCGGCGTGGCCGATGTCCGGGTCCTCGGGGCCATCGGCGCGGTCCAGTTCGCGCGGGCGCCCGATCTGGCCGTCCTGAAGGCGGAACTGCTCGCCCGCGGCGTCTGGGTGCGGCCCTTCGGCGACATCGTCTACCTCACCCCCGCGCTCACGATCGGTGCGGCGGATCTCGACCGGCTCGTCGAGGCCGTCGCCGGGGTGGTGACCGAGCTGGCGCCGGCATCGACATGAGGGCCGCGCGTTCCACTTTCCCGTGACGAGCCCCGGTGCCGGCCTGCAACCCGGGACCGTTTCTGCCGTTGGGCCTACGGCTGGAGATGCGTGCGGCGGCCCGCGCGGCCGGGTGCTGCCGAAGGGAGTACACAGTGGCGAGCGAGCAGACGGGTTCGAGCGGCGATCGGCCGGTAATCCTCCTCGTCGAGGACGAGGCGCTGACGATCATGGACCTCGGGGACGTGCTGGAGGAAGGCGGCTACGACACCGTCCAGTGCGCCTCGGCCGAGCGGGCGCTCAGCATCCTGCAGGCGCGCCCGGACATCTGCGGGCTGGTCACGGACGTGCAGCTCTCGGGCAAGACCGACGGCTTCGACCTCGCGAGCTCCGTGGCCGAGGCGCGGCCGCAACTGCCGATCCTGATCGTGTCCGGGCGCGCGGCCCCGGACCCGGCCCGCATGCCCGAGCATGCCGAGTTCATCGCCCGTCCCTGCACCGGCGAGGACATCCTGGACCGTCTCCAGCGTCTCATGCACTGCTGAGCGGGCCTCCGCGCCAGCCCCGTCATCGCACCGTCACCGGTCGGCGCCACAGGGACCGGGGCGGCCGCTTGATGGGGGTGGACGGTGCAGATTCAGGATCGTCCGGCGGCCGCCGGCTCTAATTCGGGCGCTCCGGTGGGCGACAAGCAGAAGCGCGATCATCAGGACGAGGCCGCGGTGCTCGGACTCCCGTCCAAGAAGCTGAGGCCGCCCGGCGTGCGCAGCGTCGGCTGGGCGCTGGTGCAGGCGGCGCGCCTGCACCGGGCACGGACCGGCGACCGTCTGGCCAAGCTCGGCCTGTTCGCCGGCCAGGAGCAGGTGGTGCAGGCGCTCGCCGCGGCCGGCACGATGACGATGGGCGATCTCGCCGCCCTGCTGCGCGTCCGGCCGCCCACCGCCTCCAAGACCGTCACGCGGCTCGCGGCCCTCGGCATCGTCGAGCGCCGGGCCGAATCGGGCGACGGCCGTGTGGTGCGGGTCCAGCTCACGGAGACCGGCAGGGCCAAGGCCGAGGCCATCGAGCGGATCCAGGAGGAGGTCGAGGCCGAGTTGCTCGACTACCTCGACAAGACCGACCGCCGCCGCCTCCGGAAGCTCCTGCGCAAGGCGGCCCGCGGCCTCGCGGAGGCGGCCGGCGCATCCGGTCAGACGACCGAGGCGGATGCTGAGATCGAAGCCGAGGACGAGGCAGAGGCGCTGGCCACCTGACCGTCGCCCTCAGGCCGCGCGGCGCCAGGCCGGGAACGGATCCGGCAGGCCGCGATAGGGCGCGGGATCGAACGGCGCCCGGTCCGCGCCGGTCTCGATCAGGCAGGCGTCCAGCGCTGCCGTGAGCGCCGCGGCGTCCATGTCGGTGCCGATGAAGACCAGCTCCTGGCGCCGGTCGCCCCAGACCTCGCTCCAGACGTCCCGGAGCCGCGCCTGGAACTCGGGCGCCTCCGGCCAGCGCCGCCGCGGCACGGCCGACCACCAGAATCCCATCGCCGAGACCCGGGCCACGGCGCCCGCCAGGGAGAACTCGCCGACCCAGTCCGGCCGGGTCGCGAGCCAGAAGTGGCCCTTCGCGCGGATCAGGCCCGGCCACGTAGCGTTGACGAAGGCGTTGAAGCGCTCCGGGTCGAAGGGCCGCCGGGCCCGGTAGACGAAGGAGGCGATGCCGTACTCCTCGGTCTCCGGCACGTGCGCGTGGGCGCCGTAGAGTTCCTTGAACCAGAGCGGGTGCTGCTGCGCCTTCTCCTCGTCGAAGAGGCCGGTGTCGAGGATCTCGGCGAGCGGCGCGCGCCCGTGATCGGTCTCGAGGATGCGGGCATCGGCGTTCAGGCCGCGCACGACGGAGCGCACCAGCGCGAGGTGCTCGGCCGGCACGTCGCGCGCCTTGTTGATGACCACCACGTCGGCGAACTCGATCTGCTCCACGAGCAGGTCCACGAGCGTGCGCGTGTCCTCGGCGCCCGCCGTCTCGCCGCGCTCGCGCAGGAAGGCGGCCGAGCCGTAATCCTTCAGCAGATTCACCGCGTCGACCACGGTCACCATCGTGTCGAGGCGGGCGAGATCCGAGAGCGACCGGCCGGCCTCGTCGCGGAACGAGAAGGTCGAGGCGACCGGCAACGGCTCGGCGATGCCGGTTCCCTCGATCAGCAGGTAGTCGAACCGCCCCGTCTCCGACAGCCGCCGGACCTCGGCGAGCAGGTCGTCGCGCAGGGTGCAGCAGATGCAGCCGTTGGTCATCTCGACCAGGGTCTCGTCGGTCCGGGACAGGTCGGCGCCCCCGGCGCGGACCAGATCGGCGTCGATGTTCACCTCGCTCATGTCGTTCACGATGACCGCGACGCGGCGGCCGTCGCGATTGTTGAGCACGTGATTGAGCAGGGTCGTCTTCCCGGCCCCGAGGAAGCCGGACAGGACGGTGACGGGAAGGCGGGTGTCGCGCTGGGTCATGACGGCATCAAAATGTTATAACGTTTCAAAGTCAATCCGCATCGAGGGATCTCGCCGAAGCGCCACCTGGGCGGCTGTTGCAACGATGTAACGTTTCTCGACCGTGTCCGACGGGCGCGGGATTAACGCTTGCACTGATCCGACGAGCCGCAACAATGAAATGATATAACACTGTGTGAGTCTCGATGCTTCCCTCGCGCCGCTTCGGCTTCCTCGCCAGCACGGTCCTGTCCTCGACCGTCTGCGCCGGCCTCCTCACGCCCTCCGCCGCGCGGGCGCAGCAGGCCGTCGCCCTCGACGAGATCAGCGTCACCAGCCCGAGCCCGATCCAGCCGTCGCGCGGCGCGGTCGCGGCGGATGCGGCGGTGCCGATCGGCGTCCTGCCGGTGGCGACCAACACGTTCTCACCGGTGACGGTGGTGACCCAGGACCAGATCGCGCGCGACCAGCCCCGGACCCTGGGCGACGCCCTGTTCGACCGGCCGGGCATCTCGGGCACGACCTACGCGCCGGGTGCGGCCTCGCGACCGATCATCCGCGGCCTCGACAATGCCCGGGTGCGGATCCAGGAGAACGGCATCGTCAACGGCGGCGTGTCCGACCTCGGCGAGGACCACGCCGTACCGGTGAACCCGCTGGTCTCCGACCGGATCGAGGTGATCCGCGGTCCCGCGACCCTGCGCTACGGCTCGGGGGCCATCGGCGGCGTCGTCTCGGCCGACAACAACCGGGTCCCGACCTTCATCCCGGCGAACGGGGTGCAGGGGCAGGTCACCAGCGGCTTCTCCAGCGTGGATAACGGCCGGCTCGGGGCCGCCACGGTGGACGCCGGCGGCGACGGCATCGCGGTCCACGCCGACGGCTTCAAGACCGCCAACGACAGCTACGCGATCCCCGGCGGGATCCAGCGCAACTCGTACAACGAGTCGCAGGGCGGCGCGGTCGGCATCTCGGCGATCGGCGACCGCGGCTTCGTGGGCATCTCCTTCAGCCACTACGACGCGGTCTACGCGATCCCCGGCGGCGTCGCCGAGCAGGACCGGACCCGCCTGACCCCGAACCAGGACCGGGTCCTGTCGCGGGGCGAGTACCGTCCGCTCGACGGGCCCTTCGAGGTGATCCGCTACTGGGCGGGCTACTCGGTCTACCGCCACAACGAGGTCGGGATCGGCGACGACGGGATCGAGGGCGTCCAGGCGATCTTCAAGAACCGCGAGGCCGAGGGACGCCTGGAACTCCAGCACGTCCCGGTCATCACCGAGTTCGGCAGGCTCACCGGCGCTCTGGGCTTCCAGTCGGACCGGCGCGTGATCAACACGCAGCTCGAATCGTTCCTGCCGAAGACGGAGTCGCGCGCGAACGCGGTCTACCTCTTCGAGGAGCTGGAACTGCGCCCGGGCACGCGGCTGCAGGCGGCCGGGCGCTACGAGGTCGACCGGCTCTCGAGCACGGCGGCGCAGTTCCCCGCCGACTACGTGCCGGTCGACGGACAGGAGCCGTTCCAGTACGCGCGCACCCGGCGCTTCGCCCCGAAGAGTGCCAGCATCGGCGCCCTGCAGGACCTACCCTACGGCTTCGTGGCGAGCCTCACCGGCTCCTACGTCGAGCGCGGTCCCACGGGCTACGAGCTGTTCTCGCAGGGACCGCACGACGCCACCGCGACCTTCGAGATCGGCAACCCGAACCTCAAGAAGGAGCGCGCCCGGACTGTCGAGGCCAGCATCCGGCGGGCCGAGGGGCCCTTCCGCCTGGACGCCACCGGCTACTTCACCCGCTACACCGGCTTTATCTACCGGAACTACACGGGCCTGACCTGCGACGACGACTTCGCGTCCTGCGGCGTCGGCACCGACAACCGGCAGATCGTCTACCAGCAGCAGAACGCGACCTTCTACGGCGCCGAGATCATCGGCCAGTACGACCTCGTGCCGGTGGGCAACGGCTTCGCCGGCGTCGAGGCGCAGTTCGACTTCGTCCGCGCCCAGTTCGACAACGGCGCGAACGTGCCGCGCATCCCGCCCTACCGGCTCGGCGGCGGCGTCTACCTGCGGGCCGACGGGTGGTTCGCGCGGGTGAACCTGCTCCACGCCTTCAGCCACGACGCCACGGCCGTGTACGAGACGCCGACCCCCGGCTACGACGACCTGCGCGCCGAACTGAGCTACACCAAGGCCGTCGATCCTGCGGTCTACGGGGCGAGCGCGATCACCCTCGGCCTCCAGGGCCGCAACCTCCTGAACGACGATATCCGCAATTCGACCTCGTTCAAGAAGGACGAGATCCTGCTGCCGGGGCGGAACGTGCGGCTGTTCCTGACGGCGCGGTTCTAGGGTCGGACATCAGGCCGCGTGATCGTGATGATGCTCGAGAGGGATGGATCATCGCCGGTCCGCTTCCGGACGGCGCTGTTTGGCCGGGCGCCGCTGCTCCGCCCCTGGTCCCCCGTCTGCCTGTTGTGAAAGTAGATTATATACAATAACTGCCTGGGTTCCCGATCTTCGCCACTGGGTGGCGACAGGGGTGCCCAGGCGGCGGATGCAACCGTTTTTCTCGACAGACGGGATTCATCCCAGAAACGCGGTCCGCCAATGGCGGGAACTGGTCTGCGAGCGGCTCGTGCCTGCCGAGATCGAGACGCCGGACGGTCTCCCGTTCCAGGGACGGCTGGACGTGACGTGTATCGGCGCGATGCCGATCTCGCATTTCTGGCACACAACCGTGCGGACCAGAATCACGGACGCCGAAGCGCGACGCCGCGGGAACCCCGATCGGGTTTTCGTGCTCCTGAAGCTGTCCGGACGGGACACAATCCAGCAGCTTGACCGGGAGGCGAAGACCAAGCCGGGCGACCTCATCTTGCTCGACTCGAGTTCATCCGTGATGGAGGCGGAGACCGGCGACTCCTTGGTCATCGATCTGCCGCGCCAGCGTTTCGAGACCGTTCTGGGCCCGTCCCGACTCTACACCGCGCTCACGGCCGCAGCGGACCTCGCCTCGACGACCCTGACGGGCTCGTACCTTCAGGAACTCGTCCGGGTCAGCGATCGCCTCACTCCTGACGCGGCCGAGCGCATGGCATCGATCGGCGTCGACCTGATCGTGGCGAGCCTCGCCGAACGGATGGCGCAGGAGGCGCCGCGTTCCATCCATGGCAACGTCACGGTCCAGCGCGCCAAAGCCTATGTCGAGGCGAACCTGAGCGATCCGAACCTGGACCCGCCCCGGCTCGCCGCCGCGATGGGCGTGTCGTTGCGGCGGCTGCAGGAGCTGTTTCATGAGCGCGGCCGGCACATCTCCGACTACATCTGGGGACGCCGACTGGAGGTGGCAGCCAAGCGCCTGACCGACCCGGCCTGCGCCACCCTATCGATCGGCCTGTTGGCTTATGGCTGTGGCTTCAGCAGCCAGGCGCATTTCGCGCGCCGCTTCAAGGATCGCTACGACGTGAGCCCCCGTGAATACCGACAGGCGCACAGGCCGGACGTGGAGGTATTTGCGTCCGCCTCCGGTCTGTCGTCCTGATGCGCAGCACGACCGGATCGGAAGCCACCGCCGGGCCGATCTCGACCGCTCGACAGCACACGCTGAAACCGACCTCAGGCGGACAGCATCCGACGCAGCCTGCGCCAGCCCGCCACGATCCCGGTGACCGCGATGCCCGCCGCCAGGAGATTCAGGACCCACTGGGCCGTATCGTGCAGGGGGCGGTTGCCGGTGAGCCCCGGCAGGTCGAGCCGGTGCGCGGCGTCGAACAGCCAGCGGTTGATCCGGCCCGAGCGGTCCAGGCGCTGGAGGATCGTGCCGTCCCGGGGATCGACGTGGAGCCACGTGGCGGCCGCGTCGCCGAAGCGCAGGCGCAGCACCGGAAGCGGCCGTGGGTCGGCCCCGTGGGGATACCAGTAGGCGTCGTAGGCGTATAACGGGCGGATCGACCGGAGGGGACCGTCCGCGAAACCGTCGGCCGCGGCCGTCGCGATGCTGCGCGCGTCGAGGGCGGTCGCGCCGTCCGCTGCGACCGTCCGGAGGCCGTCCGCCGTCTCGGCGACGATCCACCAGCGTCCGCCGATGGCGGCGAAGCGCAGGGTGCGCGTATCCGGCACGGCGCCATCGCGGAGCCGGTGCGGATCGAGGCCGAGCGCCGGCGGGGTTCCGGCATAGGCGGCGCGCAGCGCTACCGGCGGGCTGGTCGCGCTGAACCAGCGGTTCGGGTTCATGGAGATCCAGCCGCTGACGATGAACGTGCTCAAGCCGAGGCCCCCCGCGAGGCCGAGCAGGTGGTGCCAGCGCGCCAGCCCGCGATAGGGCGTGACCGCCCCGGCCGCGTAGCGCCGCCGAAGGCGCAGGCGCCAGATCCCGATCGCGCCTCCACTCAGCGCGCCGAGGGCGGCGAAACCGGAGAGCCACAACAGGATCGTCCGCCACAGCTCCGGCCGGGCCCGCAGCGGCGTGAGGTAGATCCAGTGCGCCACCGAACCCACCCAGTTCCAGCCCCGCTCGAAGCGTGTCGTGTCGAGGGCGATCTCGCCGGTCACCGCAGACACGTAGAGCTCGGTCCCCGCGGCGTCGCCGAGGGCCACCTTCAGGAAGGGCCGGAGCGGGTCGTAGCGGGCCGTGACGGTCCACTGGTCGCGCGCGACCTGCTCGGCCTGCGCAGCCGGAGCACCACCGGCCGCGACACGCAGCGCGTCTGCGGGTGTCAGCGGGCCGAGCCGCGCGCTGGTCCGTGCCGAGACCGTCACCCGGGCGCCGTCGTGGCCGGCGATCCGGTAGACCGGCTCGTCGCCCCGCATCTCCAGGCCGAAGGCGGCCGGCACGCCGGCGAGCCCGCCGGCCCGCAGCGCCGCGTCCGGCGCGACCGCGACCTGATCCCAGGCGATCGGGGCGAGCCGCGACAGCCGCTCGGCCTCGGTGAGAGCCGGGAACGGCACGTAGAGCATCACCAGCCCGGAGCTGATCCACAGCGCGAAGAACAGCCCCGCGGCGATCCCGGCCCAGCGGTGGAACAGGAGCAGCCAGCGCCGTCCCGCCTTGCCGAGCCGGCGCGGCAGGCTCACCACGTCACCGTGTAGGCGACCTCGACCGAGCGCGGGCGCCCGAGCAGCCAGTTGGTGCCGACCCCGTTCACGGCGTTGCCGGAGATCGCGTAGACCTTGTCGAACAGGTTGTAGACCCGCACGGACAGGCGCGAATCCGCCGTCACCTGATGGTCCAGGACCGCGTTGACGAGGTTGTAGGCGGGGCGCCGCGCCGTGTTGCCGAAGTCGCTGTAGACCTGCCCGACGTTCTGCAGTCCGACCCGCGCGGTCCAGTCGCGGGTGACGTCCCAGGTCAGCCAGAGGTTGGCCACGCGCTCGGGCACGTCGATCGGCTGGTTGCCGGCATACGAGACGGTGGCGCCGTTCACCGTCTGGTCGAACCGGTCGTACTGCGCGTGGAGGAGCGCGAGGTTGCCGTCGAGCCGCCAGCCCGGCGCGAAGCGCCAGCCGAGCGCCAGCTCGAAGCCCTGCGAGGACTGGCTCCCCACCTGCGTGGACAGCGTCGGCTGGCCGGGGATCGCCGAGATCAGGTTGTCCTTGACGATCCGGTAGCCCGCGACGGTCCATTCGAGGGCGCCGTCGAAGGCCAGACCCTTGGCGCCGATCTCGACCTGATCGCCGGTCGCGAGCTTGAAGCCCGCCAGCGACTGCGACAGCGTGATCAGGCTGTTCACCGGGTCTGTGGCGAAGCTGTACTGGGCGTAGAGCGCGCTGTCCGGCGTCGGGTTGTAGACGAGGCCGAACCGGTAGCCGAGCGCCCGATAGGTCTTCTCGAACCGCGATCCCGTCTGCAGGTCCTCGCGGTTCAGCGTCGGCACGTCGAGGCGCACGCCGGTGAGGAACGACAGCTTCTCCGACAGGATCACCCGGTCCTCGGCGAAGACCGAGGCCTGGCTCGTCTGTGTCGCGTAGGCCGGGCGCGCCCGGCCGTTCTGTGGGAACAGGCCCGGATCGTAGCCGGTGAGCGGCACGCTCGTGGTCTGGTCGAAGTAGAAGTTGTTGGTGTGGCGGAAGTCGATGTGATTCACGTCGAAGCCGGCCACGAACTGGTTCGGCAGCCCGAACAGGCTGCCCCGGAACGTCGCGTCGAGGCGGTCTCCGACCTGCTCCTGGCTGTGGTAGATCTCCAGGTAGTCGCCCCGGTCCACGAGCCCGGTGCCGCGGTTGTAGCTGTACTGCTCGACGTCGAGCCAGTGGCGCCGGCTGGTCAGCCGGTAGGCGGTGTTGCGGATCGTGATGTCGGCCGAGGGGGACCACTCGGTCTTGAGCTGGGTCCAGTTGTCGGCCCAGGTGATCTTCGCGTCGCGGACGTTGTAGTTGTTGAACCGGATGAGATCCGGGATCCGTCCCTCGACCAGCGGGGTGCCCCAGTAGCGGGCGGGCTCCTGGTAGCCGAGATCGTGGCTCAGGGTGAAGGCGAGGTCGGCGCTCGGCCGGAACAGCAGGGCGGCGGAGACCGCGAGGTTGCGGAAATCGCCCTCCGGCCGCATCCAGCCGTCGGCGCGGTTGCCGCTGACGTTGAGGCGGTACGCGAAGGTGTCGCCGTACTCAGCCTGGCCCAGCGGGCCGCCGGAATCGAGGGCGAGCCGCGCGACCCCGTCGGTGCCGATCACCGCGCGGGCGGCG
This sequence comes from Methylobacterium sp. yr668, assembly GCF_900116245.1. Taxonomy (NCBI): domain Bacteria; kingdom Pseudomonadati; phylum Pseudomonadota; class Alphaproteobacteria; order Hyphomicrobiales; family Methylobacteriaceae; genus Methylobacterium; species Methylobacterium sp. yr668. The sequence continues at coordinate 101,772 of NZ_FOZY01000002.1, forward strand.
TTGATCGGCACGAAGACCGGCTTCTTGGGCACCACGTTGATGACGCCGCCGATGGCGCCGTCGCCGTAGAGCACCGAGGACGGCCCGCGCAGCACCTCGATCCGCTCGACGTTCCACGTGTCGAACGGGAAGGTCACGGTGTTGGCGCCGACGTAGAAGCGGGTGCCGTCGTAGAGCTGCTGGATCGAGTTCGGGCCGGCGAAGCCGCGGGACGTGAACGCGCCGTTGCCGTTGCCGGGCGCCGCGATGGTGGTGATGCCGGTCGCGTCCTGAGTCACGGCCTCGGCGATCGTGTCCTGGCCGCGCAGCCGCGCGGTCTCGCCCGACACGATGTCGAGGCTGGCCGGCGTCTCCAGCGGCGTCAGGCCGAGGCGGCTCGCGGTCCGGTCGGGGGTGCGCAGGTTGAGGCCATTCGGCGGCAGGCGGCTCGGGTCGCCGCCCGCGCCGGCGACGGACAGCTCATCCAGCGTGACCGCCTCCTGGGCAGCGGTCGGACTGGCGAGGAGCGCGAGGAGAACGCCGCAGAGCGGGGCCCGCCCGCCGGGGCGGGAGCGATGGGTCGATGGAGACATGGGGAAAGCGGTCCGTGCACGGCGCGCGCCGGCCCCCGCGTCCTACAAGCATTGTAATAACATTACAATGCGCTCGCTGTCCGGTAGCCTCTGCCCGTGCGGGCGCGCGACGGCGTCCTGCGACAGGGCTCGAGGGGTTCGAGACGGCGGAGACGGGCATGGGGAACGGCGTCGCGGGCGCGCTTGCTGTGGCACGTCACCGCGAACGAGGCCTCGGCGGCCGCCTCCCCTCGGGACTGGCGGCGCCTCGACACCCGCCAGGACACCCCGCCCGGCGCGTTTCGCGTGTGACCACGGCTGACGGCAGGTCTCCTGGCTCGCGGGTCGCCGCCCTCGCACCGTCTTCCCGGGGTGACCCAGTGACGTGGTGGTGAAGGGCTCGCCGCTTACAGTTGCGGGGGCAGCCGCGGCTTCGGGGCGAACCCCTCACCGCGTTCCCTTTTGATCCCCGAGGGGAACCGTCGAACACAGCTTGGCCGTAGCGGGGGCGGGCGTCAACCGTGTGTCCGGTTGTTGCCGTGGATCGGCGCGCTGTGCGCCGGTCCGTTGCGGCCTCGCCGACGACGGGCTAGCACCTGCGGGATGACGGTCTGGCGGCCCCCTGCGGAGATTCGCGTGAAGGCGCTGGGTCTGCCCCGGCGCGGCAACAGCCTGCTCGTGGCCGAGGTCCGCGCGGATGACGGGCGGCTGAAAGGCGTCCGGCCGCTCGGCGGCAGCGTCGCGTTCGGCGAGCGGGTCGAGGACGCCCTGATCCGGGAGTTCCGGGAGGAGCTCGGCGTCACCGTCTCGGTGCTCGGCGGCCCCCCGCGTCGTGGAGAACATCTTCACGCACGAGGGGCAGGTCGGGCACGAGGTGCTGTTCCTGTTCCCCGTCGCCCTGCCGCCGGGGCGGTTCGACGGGCAGGAGCGCTTCGTCTTCCACGAGGATTCCGGCACCGCCTGCGTGGCGCGGTGGTGCGATCTGGACGGGCTCGACGTGCCGGGCGGTCCCGACCTCTTCCCCGCCGGCCTGAAGGCCCGCCTCCGCGACGCCTGGCGCGCGGAGCCCTGACGGACCGGGCCGGCCCACCGCCTTTGCCGCTCGGCGCGGGCGATGCTACAGCCGGGCAATCCCATCGGTCCGGACGTCCGCGACGCCGCGGCCCATGCGCCCGGACGCTCCGTCCGACGCGGAGACGGGTGCCGGCGGAAGCATGACGATACGACCTCCCAGAAGCGGCGGGCCGACGGGGCGCAAGCCTCAGGCCGGCAAGTCCAGCGCCAGCAAGTTCAGGGGCGGCAAGGCCCAGGCCGACGGCCGCGCCCGCACGGGCCCGCGCACCAGCGCCCGCGACGCCGCCGAGCGCGCGGCCCGCAACCGCGGCGAGGATGCCGGCACCCGCGATCCCTGGGGCGCGCAGGCCGCTGCGGCCCCGGCGCCGGCCCGGCCGCCGAAGCCGCGCCGCGACGCCGCCGCACCGCGCGACGCCGCGGCGGGCAAGCCCGGCGGCCGGCCGCCGGCCAAGCGCTCGGCGGCCCCCTCCCCGGCCCTCGCCTCTGCCCCCGCGCCCGGTCCGACCCGGCGCGAGCAGCGCGCCGCCGCCTCCGCGACCCTCGCCTCCGGCGTGCAGACCCTGACCGTCGAGCCGGACGAGGCCGGGATGCGGATCGACCGCTTCCTCACCGCCCGCTTCCCGCTCCTGCCCTTCACCCGCGTGCAGACCATCGTCCGCAAGGGCGAGTTGCGGGTCGACGGCAAGCGCGCCAAGCCGAACGACCGGCTGGAGCCGGGCATGAGCGTGCGCATGCCGCCGCTGCGCCTCGACCAGCCCACCGAGCGGCCGCGCAGCGCCGCCCGCGAGCAGGACGACGCCGCCTTCATCCGGTCGCTGATCCTCTACGAGGATGCCGACATGATGATCCTCAACAAGCCCTTCGGCCTCGCGGTCCAGGGCGGTTCGGGGACGGTCCGGCACGTGGACGGCCTGCTCGCCGCCCTCACGGGTCCGGACGGCCAGAAGCCGCGCCTCGTCCACCGGCTGGACAAGGACACGGCCGGGTGCCTGATCATCGCCAAGACCCGGCTCGCCGCCGCGACGCTGGCCAAGAGCTTCCGGTCCCGGGCGGCGCGGAAGATCTACTGGGCGCTCACCGCGGGCGTGCCGCGGGTCCGGCAGGGGCGCGTCTCGACCTACCTCGCCAAGGAGGAGCCCACCGACGCAGACGCGCGGATGCGGGTCGCCAAGCACGGCGACGAGGGCGCGAGCCACGCGCTGACCTACTACGCGATGGTCGATCAGGCGGCCCAGAAGCTGTCCTGGCTGTCGTTCAAGCCGGTCACCGGCCGCACGCACCAGCTGCGCGCCCACGCTGCCCATATCGGCCACCCGATCGTGGGCGACCCGAAATACTTCTCCGTCGAGAACTGGGAGCTGCCGGGCGGCATCCAGAACCGCCTCCACCTGCTCGCCCGGCGGATCGTCATCCCGCACCCGCGGACCGGCAAGCCGGTCGACGTGAGCGCGCCGCTCCCGCCCCACATGGCGCAGAGCTGGAACCTCCTGGGCTTCGACGCCGCCCGCTACGACCCGATCGTCGAGGCTCCGGAGGCCTGAGCCCGCAGCCAGGGCACGATCGCGTCCGCCAGCGCGTCCGGGGCCTCGAGCGGCAGCATGTGGCCCGACCCGTCGATCACCCTCAGCGTCGCGCCCGGGATGCCGTCGCGGAGCTCCCGCGCCTCGTCGAGGCTGCGCAGGGCGTCCTGGGCCGCCGCCACGACCAGGGTCGGGCAGCCGATCGCGCCGAGGCGGTCGCCATCGGATTCGCGCGCCTGCCCGGCCTGGCGCAGGAAGACCTCTCCGCCGAGCCGGTCGCCCATCTGCCGGATCCGGCTCAGGAGGGCGCCGTCGCCGGCGCGGTCCGGGTGCACCGACTGGAGGATCGCCGACCGGCTGAGGCCCCGGTAGCCCTGCTGGCGGATATGGGCGACCGCGGCGGCCTTCCGGCGCGCCTGGGCCGGCGTGTCGGCCCGCGACGAGGTGGCGACGAGGACCAGCGCCTCCATTCGGTCCGGCACGAGCCGGGCGACCGCGCGGGCGACGTAGCCGCCCATGGAGAAGCCGACGAGCCCGAAGCGCGGCGGCGCCTCCGCGACGACGCGGCGCGCCATGTCGGCGATGGCGGCGTCCCGCGCGAGGTCGCCGTGCGTGATCGGACCCACCTCGGCGAGGCGCGCGACCACGTCCGACCAGAGGTCGGCATCGGTCATGAAGCCGGGCAGCAGCACGAGGTTCATCGCCGGATCACCCTTGCCGTCCCCCCAGATAACCGTCACGCGAGCGCCCGTCAGGGCCGCGGCATCTCCGGTGAAAGTCGGGTGCGGTCCGGGCGTCCCGCACGGCGCATGCCTTGGCAACCGGCCGCGCCGCCTCATATGCTGCCCCGCGCCCCGCCGATCCGCCGCGGGGCCTGTTCCCGGCGGTTCGAGACCCTGACACATGAAGCTCGCGATGCTGGCCTGCCTCGCCGCCCTGTGCCTCACCGGGCCGATCGCGCATGCCGCGCCGGGCGAGACGACCAGGGCGGCGCCGACGGCGAACGGCACCCACCCCCCCGAGACGGCGACCCCGCATCCGGCCCCGGCGCCCGCCCCGGGCGCGGCGCCCGCGCAGGCCGCCCCGCGCACCGCCAACAGTGCCCGCGCGGAGCGCCGGCGGCGCTCCTACGCGGCCTGCAACCGCGCCTCGCATCAGCGCGGGTTGCGCGGCGGCAAGCGCCGGCGCTTCCTGATCCGGTGCCGGCTCGGCTACGAGCGGACCCGGATCCCCGGCGGCCAGCCCGCCGCGGCCGCGCCGGCCCAGCCGGGCCGGAAGCCGTGACGGGGACCCGCCTCCTTTCACCCGTGCCGTCGGGGCGGCTCGCGGCGCGACTTCCGGCGCGACTTCCGGCGCGTCGGTCGCGATGAGGCTCGTCGTCTTCGACGTCGACGGCACCCTCGTCGACAGCCAGCACCTGATCGTGGCGGCCCAGGAGGTGGCGTTCGCGGAGAACGGTCTGCCGGCGCCCGGGCGGCGGGAGGCCCTTTCGGTGGTCGGCCTGTCGCTGCCGCAGGCCTTCCGGCGCCTCGTCGGCGAGGACGGCCCGGTCGCGGAACTCTCGGAGAGCTACAAGCAGGCCTACAACCGCCTGCGGCTCGACCCCGCCCACGAGGAGCCCCTGTTCCCCGGCATGGCCGACCTGCTGACCCGGCTGCACGGGCGCTCCGACGTGCTGATCGGCCTCGCCACCGGGAAGTCGCGGCGCGGTGTCGACCGGCTGATCGCGCATTACGGCTGGGCGGACTGGTTCGCCACGACCCAGAGCGCCGACGACGCGCCGTCGAAGCCGGATCCGACCATGCTGCAGCAGGCGATCCGCGAGGCCGGCTGCGAGCCCGAGGCCACCGTGATGGTCGGCGACACCACCTTCGACATCGCCATGGGCGTGGCGGCCGGTGCAACGGCCGTCGGGGTCGCCTGGGGCTACCATCCGCCGGACGCGCTCTACGGGGCCGGGGCCGTGACGGTGGTCCCGAGTGCCGCCGCGCTGGAGGCGCTGCTCCTCGAGGGGCTCGCGACCGGCTCCTGATCGCGGGAGGCTCGCGCGCGGGGCCGGAAGCGCCTATCTCGCCTCCATGAGCGATCAGACGACAGACTGGCTCGGGCAACCGAGCGCCGGTGACAGGCCCGATCCGGTCCGGGCCGCCCGCGGCCACGCCAAGCCGGCCCTGCCCCACCGCTTCTACAAGGAAGCCGGCTTCTCCGAGGATGCCGACGGGTTCCGGCTGACCCTTGACGGACGTCCGGCCAACACGCCGGCCCGCAACCCGCTGCGTCTCCCCAGCCGGACCCTGGCCGAGCGTGTCGCGGCGGAGTGGCAGGCCCAGGACACGGCGATCGACCCCGCGCGGATGCCCCTGACCCGGTTGGCCAACACGGCGATCGACGGCGTCACGCCCCGCCTCGCCGAGGTCGCGGCGGATCTCTGCGCCTACGCGGGCACCGATCTCGTGGCCTACCGCGCCGGGGATCCGGAGCGCCTCGTGGCGGCCCAGGCGGAGGCCTGGGATCCGATCCTCGCCTGGGCACGGGACGCGTTCGGTGCGCGGGTGATCCTGAGCGAGGGCGTCATGCACGTCGCGCAGCCGGCCGACACGATCCAGGCGCTCTCCGCTGCGGTGAACGCGGTGACCGACCCGTTCCGGCTGGCGGGCCTGCACACCCTGACGACGCTGACCGGCTCCCTGCTGATCGCCCTGGCGGTTCTCGAGGGCCGGCTGACACCGGCCGAGGCTTGGTCCGCGGCCCACGTGGACGAGACCTATCAGGCAGCCGTCTGGGGGCGCGACGCCGAGGCGGAGGCCCGCCTCGAGGCGCGCCGGACGGAGTTCGAGGCGGCCGCCGCGTTCGTCGCGGCCGGCGGCTGAGCCCGGGCCGCGGTCCGGCGCGGTCGCGCAGATGCAATTGCGCAACAATCCCGCATTCGCGGCGCCCGCCCCGCGTCGGCGGCTGACAAAGCGCGAACACTGTTTTAGGGTTCGACGCACATTGTGTTCGAGTCGACGATGCGTTCCGATCAGCCTGTCCGTTGCAGTTTTGAAGGCGAACTGGCCAATCTGATTGCGTCGAAACAGTTTTCCCGCGATCTCGACGGGCGCTACGCGCTGTTCGACGCCCTCTCGGACCTCGAGCGCCGAGCACAGGGCGCCGGAGCGCCCGATCTGACCTTGCGCAAGATTGCCGAGATCCGGTTCCTGGCGGGGATCCTGCGCGAGTCGGTGCGCCCGTTCCCGATCGTGCCCCTGCGGACGGTGCTGCGCGTGCGCGAACGGATCGACGCGCGCCGCGCGGTCTCCGCCGAGGCCGCGGATCTCGACGCGGTCTGACGCGGGCGCGGCTCAGGCTGGCTCGGCCAGGGCAGCCTGGATCTTCGCCTCCAGGGCCGCGGGCTTCGTCCCGGGTGCGAACCGGGCGATGACCCGGCCGTCGCGTCCGACCAGGAACTTGGTGAAGTTCCACTTGACCGCCCGCGTGCCGAACAGCCCTGTCCGGGCCCGGGTGAGATGGGCGTAGAGCGGATCGGCGCCCGACCCGTTCACCGCGACCTTGGCGAGTACCGGGAAGCTCACGTCGTAGCGCAGCGCGCAGAAGCTCGCGATCTCGGCGGCGTCGCCCGGCTCCTGCGCGCCGAACTGGTTGCAGGGAAATCCCAGGATCGTCAGGCCCGCATCCCGGTGCCGGCGCCAGAGCGCCTCGAGCCCCTCGTATTGCGGGGTGAAACCGCAGCGGGAGGCCGTGTTCACGATGAGCAGCACCTGACCGCGATGCTGCGCGAGCGGGTACGGCGTTCCGTCGGCCGCGGAGACGCTGAAATCGTGAACGGTCGTCATGGCCGATCACTCGGGCAAACCGGCCGGATGCGCAAGGCTCGCGCGTCGCGACATGGCGTCGGCGCCGCGACGCGGCTCGGCGATCCCGGCCGCGACTCTAACCCCGTATATGGCCGAGCCGGCGGGCGTGGCGTAACGGGTCCGTCAATCGCGGCGACGGGACTCGGCACGGCCGCGAGTGAGGGGTACCCGCATCCCCCGCCTGGACCCGACCGGGACGTGTGGATGCCGCGCTATCACTTCAACATACACGACGGATCCACGATCCTGGACGGCGCGGGAACGGAGCTGCCGGACTGGCAATCCGCCCGGCTCGAAGCCGTCCGGCGCGCCGGCGACATCCTGAAGCAGGACGCCCAGCGCGTCGCCCTCGGCGAGGATTGGCGGATCGAGGTGACGGACCAGACGGGGCTGATCCTGTTCCAGATGACGTTCCTGGTGGTCGAATCCCCGGTCATGCGGCGGCATTCCGGCACCGAGCGCTGAGCCGGCCCCGGGTCCGGCCGGTCGCCCGGTTCAGGCCGGCACTTTCCGGACGTCGAAGCTCGGGCCCTGGGGCGTCATCCGGTCGGTGGTGACGATGCGCTCGTCGGCGCCGACGATCCCGAGGCTGACGTCGCGGTCCGGCAGGATGACGGTGGTGCTCTTGTTGACGTGGACCAGCACGTGCCGGCGCAGGGGCACCGAGGCCACGGCCCAGCGCCTGAGCTGCCCGTAATAGGGTTCGCGCCGCCACGCGTTCGCCTGTCCGGGATCGACCTGCACGTTCATGTTGCGGGTGAGCGGATCGAGGCTCAGCACCATCTTGGCGCGGTCCGGCTTCCATTCCGGGCCGAGCCATCCCTCCGTCATCCAGAGGCAGTGGAAGGCCCGGCAATGGTCCGGGCGGGTGGCGTGGATGGCGCAGCCCTGGCCGGCCTTCGTATGGCGGCACCACTGGCCCGCGACGCTCTCGACCGCGGGCACGTCGTAGACCTTGCAGCACAGCGTGCAGGCGCCGCAGGCGCGGCCGGGGGCGGGTTGGGCGACGTAGGCTTCCGGGTTGAGCATCGGTCGGGCGCGGCGAGGGGCGGTGCTGGAGTAGCGCTGGCGGCATGCGTCCGGCAACGGCCGGACGCGGTTCCTCCGGGCTACCTGACGGGGCATCGGGTCGGTAGTGTGGCGGCGGTCACCCGCGCACGAGGACCTTGCGAACCATGCTCTCGAACCTCGCGACCCGCGACGTCGAAACCCTCCTCCATCCCTACACCAACCTGTCGACGCACCGACAGACCGGCCCGCTGGTGCTGGAACGGGGCGAGGGCGTGCACGTCTACGACACCGAGGGACGCTCCTACATCGAGGGCATGTCCGGCCTGTGGTGCACGGCGCTGGGCTACTCCAACGCGGAGCTCGTGGAGGCGGCCCGGGCGCAGATGGCGCGCATGCCCTTCACGCACCTGTTCTCCGGCCGCAGCCACGATCCGGGCATCGAGCTCGCCGAGACGCTGAAGGAGCTGATGCCGGTCCCGACCTCGAAGATCTTCTTCACCTCCTCGGGGTCGGAGGCCAACGACACGCAGGTCAAGCTGACCTGGTACTACAACAACGCCCTGGGGCGGCCGCAGAAGAAGAAGATCATCGCCCGCCAGAAGGGCTACCACGGCGTCACGGTCGCGAGCGCCTCGATGACCGGGCTCGCCGCGAACCACGCCGACTGGGACCTGCCGCTGCCGGGCTTCCTGCACGTCTCGCCCGCGCACCACTACCGGGGCGCCGAGCCGGGCGAGACCGAGGAGGCCTACTCGGCGCGCCTCGCCGCCGAGCTGGAGGAGACGATCCTGCGCGAGGGGCCGGAGACGGTCGCGGCCTTCATCGCCGAGCCGGTGATGGGCGCGGGCGGCGCGATCGTGCCGCCGCGGGGGTACTTCGCGGCGATCCAGGCGGTGCTGGCCAAGTACGACGTCCGCTTCATCGCCGACGAGGTGATCTGCGGCTTCGGCCGGCTCGGCACGTGGTTCGGCAGCGAGGCGCTGGGGGCCCGGCCCGATTCGATCTCCTTCGCCAAGGCCCTGACCTCGGCCTACATGCCGCTCGGCGGCGTGAGCATCGACGAACCGCTCTACGAGGCGCTGATCGGCCAGAGCGAGAAGATCGGCACCTTCGGCCACGGCACCACCTATTCCGGGCACCCGGTGGCCGCCGCGGTGGCCCTGAAGGCGATCGAGATCTACCGCCGCGACCGGGTGATCGAGGGCGCGGCCGAGAAGGCGCCGCAGTTCCAGCGCCGCCTGGCGGCGCTCGCCGGGCACGACATCGTGGGCGAGGCCGGCGGCCTCGGGCTGATCGGCGGCCTGGAGATCGTCGCCGACAAGGCCAGCAAGCGGCAGTACGACCCGAAGAAGGGCGTGGCCGCCCGCTGCGTCGCCTTCGCGCAGGGCGAGGGGCTGATCGTGCGGGCGCTCGCCGGGGACCGCGTCGCCGTCTGCCCGCCGCTGATCATCGCGCCGGACGAGATCGACGCCCTGTTCGACCGGCTCGGACGGGCCCTGGACCGGACCCGCGACTGGATCCGCGCCGAGGGGCTGGAGGCGATGCCGGGCTGAGGACCGCCCCGCGCGCGTCGCGGCGCGGGCGCGGACCCTGGCCGCGGCGGTCGCCTGCCGCCGTCACACCGCGTCGCGCGACGCGTCCGGCAGCGCGGCCGCCTGGAGCCCCGCCGCGGTCAGCGGCGTGATGCGGAGCGTGGTGATCCGGTTCTTGGCCTTCCGCAGCACCTGGAAGCGGAAGCCGTGGAAGTTGAAGGCGGTGCCCTGGTCCGGGATGGTCCGCGCCTCGTGGATGACGAGGCCGGCAATGGTGGTCGCCTCCTCGTCGGGCAGGTCCCAGTCCATGGCCCGGTTCAGGTCGCGGATCGGCACGCCGCCGTCCACGTTCACCGACCCGTCCCCCTGCGGGCGCACGCCCGAGACGGTGACGTCGTGCTCGTCGGCGATGTCGCCGACGATCTCCTCCAGGATGTCCTCCAGGGTCACGAGCCCCATCACCTCGCCGTACTCGTCGACCACGAGGGCGAAGTGGGTCTTCTTGGTCAGGAAGGCCTTGAGCTGGGCGCGCAGCGACGTCGTGCCCGGCACGAACCACGTCTCCAGGGCCAGCGCCTCGACCTTGAGGCCGGAGGCGTCGCCGCCCGCGGCGTCGAGCGCCCGCAGCAGGTCCTTGGCGTGGAGGACGCCCACGATGTTCTCGGGCGTGCCGCGCCACAGCGGCATGCGGGTGTAGGGCGAGGCCAGCACCGCCCGGACGATGTCCTCGGAGGGCTGGTCGGCGTCGATCGCACGCATCTTCGTGCGGTGGACCATCACGTCGGAGACCGACAGGTCCGACAGGTCGAGGAGGCCGCCCAGCATGTCGCGCTCGGCCTTGGCGACGCCGCCCTCCCGGTGCATCAGCGCCACCTGCCCGCGCAACTCCTCGGCGGCGGTGAGGATCGACTGGTGCTCGCCGATGGTGACGCCGAACGGTTTCAGCATCACCCGCACGACGTGCTCGATGGCGATGGCCAGCGGGCCCATCAGCGCCACCGCGAAGGCCACCGGGCGGGCGGTGAGCAGGGCGGCCTTGTCGGGTTTGGAGATCGCCAGCGTCTTCGGCAGCACCTCGGCGAAGACGATGACCAGCACCGACATGCCGACGGTCGCGTAGATGACGCCGCTCTTGCCGAACAGCGCCGTGAGGACGCTGGTGGTGAAGGCCGAGGCGCCGATCGCCACGATGTTGTAGCCGATCAGCATCGCGCCGATGAAGCGCTCGCGGATCGCCAGGATGCGGTTGACGATCGCGGCGCGCGGGTCGCCCGCCTGCTCCAGGGCGTGCATTCGGGCTCGCGAGGCGGCCGTGAAGGCCGTCTCCGCGCCCGCGAAGAAGGCCGAGAGCAGCAGCGAGATCGCCACGATGCTCGCGGCGAACCACAGGTCGATATGGGTTTCCATCGGGTCCGTCAGGCACGCCTCGCGCGGCTTGTCGGCCGCCCATATAGCGCCTCCTGCGACTTATTGCGCGCCGATCGGGCGCACCGTCCACGTCCCCCAGTAGACGGGCCGCCCGTACAGGCTCGAGGCGTCGCGCCCGGAGGCGGTCGGGGCGAGCCGGTCGAGCCAGGTCAGGAAGCCCGCCTTGTTCGGGTAGATCGCCGGCGTGTCGAGGTTGCCCTCCGCGTCGGTCATCCAGAAATGCGCGCTGCGGTCGTACCGGCCGCTGCCGTCGCCCCCCGAGCGCAGCCCGAGATAGGCGGCGGAGCGGCCCGCCTCCACCGGATCGGCGTAGAGCTTGAGGGCGCCGATCCCGTCGAGGTTCAGGTCGGCCGTGTATTGCAGGCAGATATCCGCCACCGGACCGCCCGGGGCGTTGGCGGGCCGCTGGCACGTGTAGGAGACCGCCCAGCGCGGCATGCCCTTGGCGCGGGCCACCCGCACGAGGGTCCCGGACGGCAGCGGCCCGGCGAGCTTGCGCGCCGTCGACCAGACCTTCGGCCCCGACAGGTCCTGCGCGGTGCGCAGGAACAGCCCGGTGCGGCGCTTCTCGGGGGCGAGGCCGCAATCCTCGGGCAGCACGTCGGTGTAGACGTAGTGATAGGTGCGGTCGACGACGCTGATCGAGCCGGCGAGTCCGTGGGTCTCGAAGGCCGGCGCCGTGCAGGCCGACGTGACCGGCTTGCCCGCCTCGTCGACCACTGCGGCGGGTACGGGCGGGTCGGCGCGCCGGCCGCGGCCGGCGCCCGCCTCGAACGGCGTCCAGGCCAGCCCGTAGCCGTCGGCGGTGCGGGTCCGGATCTCGAAGGTCTGGAAGTCGAGGGTGCGCGCCTCGATCTGGACGCGGCGCCGGACGTCGGCCGGGCCCGTCGCCGGCGCGTCCGGTTCCGCCCGCCGGCGCCGACGCCGGCCGCGGCGCTCGGGCTCGGCCGCGTCGCCGCCGGTGACGCCCACGCGCTCCTGCCCGAGCAGGAAGACGTAGCTGTAGGCCTCGCCGGCCCAGGTCCGGCCCGTCACGGCGATGGGGTCGCGTGGGCCGATGCCCTCCGCGGACGGCGTCGGCTCGGACCAGCCGCGCGTCCGCGCGCGCTCCTCCGGCAGGTCGACCCAGAACCGGTCGGCCGAGGGCGGCAGCGTCGTGACCAGGGCCTCGAAGGTGCGGCCGGTGCGCAGGGCGCCGCCGTCGCGGCTGTCGGTGGCGCGCCGCTCCGGGCACGGCTCGTCCCGGCGGGACGCCACCGGTGTCTGGCCCTGGAACACGGCCTGGAGCGGGCCGGGCGCCTCGGAGCGGGCGAGCCGCAGGATCTGCACGCCGCGCACGAAGGCGCAGGGCGCCGGCGCGATGAGGACGCCCTCGGCCTCCGAGCCCTCGCGGCAGATCTCCAGCGCGCCGCCCCCGGTCAGGAAGCAGCTCGGGGCGCTGCCCTCGTAGCCCGCGGGCCGGGCCTCGGCGGGGCGGGTCCCGATCAGCGCGGATCCGGCCAGCGCCGAGAGCGCCGCGAGGGCCGCGAGGCGCCTGCCGGAGCGCATGCCGGAGCGCCGGCCCGAGCGCCGGGACGCGGCGTCGCGTGCAGGGGGAATGACGGTATCGGCAGGCGATGTCGTGGCAGTCTTTGTAGAAATCACGTCTATCGCCGATGTCGATCCGGATGTCGGAACAGTCTCGCAGCCTCTAACTCACGGTCGCTGAGCCGGAAAGTGGCGCGGACCACGCAAGCCCCCTTCGATGGGGACGGGGCGAACCCGGCGCCCGCTCGCCCGTTGTCGCGGCTTGAGGGCCCCGCTGGCCCGACCCTTTCAGCGCCCGGAGATCAGCGCATGGACATCGCCGTCGAAACCGTCACCGACATCGTCACGCGGCTGCGCGCCATCGAGGTGAAGGAGGGCAACACCGACCCGGATTCGGGTTCGAACCCGATTGACGACGGCGCCACCGACGTCCTGGTCTCCGGCACCGACGACGCCACCGAGTCCGAGGTCCGCGGCCTGATCGCCGGGCTCGACGACGATTCCCGGGCCGAGCTGCTCGCCCTCCTCTACGTCGGTCGCGGCGACATGGAGCCGGAGGAGTGGAGCGAGGCCGTGCGCTTCGCCCGCGAGCGCGAGGCCGCCGGCGAGGGCGCCGCGCGGGAACTGCTGGGCTCTCCCGACGCCGGCGACCTCCTGGAGGAAGGCCTCGACGCGATGGGGCTCAGCCCCGAGCTGCCGCAGGCCTGAGCGCCCGGACGGGGGCCGGTCGCCATGGCCTCGCGCGCGCGCAGGGGCGCCGCGAAGGCGCTGCGGGTCCTCACCCGGCCGGTCCGCCGCGCGCAGGGGCGTGGCGGCAAGGGCCGGGGCGGGCTCGTGGTCGAGCCCTACCGTGGCTACGGGTCACGGGACGAGGTGTTCCTGATCGGCCGGGTCTTCCGGCAGTCGCCGGGGATTCCCGGCGAGGATCCCGAATCCCTTCGAGCGCAGTGGCGCGACCTGCGCCGCCGCATCGCCCGGCGGACGATCGCCGGCGCGGGCATCACCGCCCGGTTCGGCGACGATGCCGTGCGGGTCGAGACCGACCGGGACGGCTATTTCCGCGTGCACCTGCACCCGCGCACGCCCCCGGCCGAGACGGGTGACTGGCACGCGGTCGATCTTCTCCTCGATGCCGATCCGCCGATTCCCGCCGAGGGCGCGGTGTTCATCCCGCCCGACCGCTGCCGCTGCGTCGTGGTCAGCGACATCGACGACACGGTCATGCGCACCGGTGTCGCCAACAAGCTGAAGATGCTCTGGCGCCTGTTCGTGGAGGATGCCGAGAGCCGGGTCGCCTTCCCGGGCGTCGCCGCCCTCTACCGCGCCCTCCACGCGGGCGCCGGCGGCGGCGAGGGCAACCCGATGCTCTACGTGTCCCGCGCGCCCTGGGGTCTCTACGAGATGCTCTCGGAGTTCTTCCAGCGCCACGGCATCCCGGCGGGCCCGGTGCTGTTCCTGCGGGAATGGGGCCTCTCCTGGACCCACCCGCTGCCGCGCCGGGCCACCGACCACAAGCACGCGCTGATCCGCCACATGCTCGCCCTCTACCGCGACCTGCCCTTCGTGCTGATCGGCGACAGCGGCCAGCACGACCCGGAGGTCTACGCGCAGATCGTCGAGGAGAATCCCGGGCGGGTGCTGGCGGTCTACATCCGCAACGTGTCCCGAGGCTCCGCGCGGGTGGAGGAGATCGTCCGGCTCGCCGGCGCCGTTGCCCGGGCCGGATCGAGCCTCGTGCTCGCGGCCGACAGCGTCGCCATGGCCGAGCACGCGGCCGCCATCGGGCTGATCGCCCCCGGGGCGGTGGCCGGTGTCGCCGACGAGCACGCGGCGGCGGCCGAGACCGGGCCGCGCCGGGAGACCGCCCGGATCACGCCGGAGCCGTCGGGCGTCGCCGACGCGGCCGAGGACCCGATCGGGCCGGAGGCGATCGCCGAGGCCCTCGCCGGCGACGGCGCCGTGCCGGCGACCCTGGTGGTCGAGCCGGAGACGCCGGCCGCGCTCCCGCGGCTCGGTGCGTGAACGCGCGGCCGCGATCGTCACCCGGGCGGCTGTCGCGGGCCGCCCGCTCCGATAGGTATCGGCCGAGCGCGGCCGGCACCCGCCGAGACGGGTCGCGGAACGGGCTGCCACGGGAGGAATCGAGATGCGCTTGAGCCTGTCCGCGCTGCTGATGATCGCCTGCGGCACCCAGGCCGCCATCGGGCAGGCCGCGCCCGCGGAGCGGGCCGTGCCGCGCTTCGCGCAGTTGGAGGTCGAGATGGGCGCGGCCAACGCGGCCCCGGGGCCGCGGACGCTGCCGGCCAAGGTCGTGCCGGTCCCCGACACGACGAGCCCGCAATTCCGCACCGCGGTGGCGGCGCCCTACCGGGTGCCGGCCTGGAACGCGAACCCGCCGGACGCCGCGGCCTGGAAGGCGCTGGTCGACAAGCTTGCTGCCGCCGGAGCCGCCACCCTGCCGGCGCTCCGCGAGAAGCTGGGCGTCACCAGCGAGGCCGCGGTGATCGGCGGCGTGAAGGCCTTCGTGATCCAGCCCCGGCAGATCCCCGAGGCCAACCGCGACCGGCTCCTCCTGCACATCCACGGGGGCGGCTACGTCTACAATCCCGGCGAGGCCGGAACGCTGGAGGCGATCCTGATGGCCGGCCTCGGCGGCTACAAGGTCATCTCGGTGGATTACCGCATGCCGCCGGACGCGCCCTACCCGGCCGCCATGGACGACGCGACCGCCGTGTGGCGGGCCATGCTGTCCATGCAGAAGCCGCGGAACATGGCGGTGTTCGGCACCTCAACGGGCGGCGGCATGACGCTGGCCCTGATGCTCCGCGCCAAGGCCGAGGGGCTCGCGCTGCCCGCGGCGATCGGCCTCGGGACGCCCTGGTCGGACATGACCGAGACCGGCGACAGCTACCGGACCAACGAGTGGCTCGACAACGTGCTCGTCAGCTATTCCGGCTACCTGACGCCGGCCGCCAAGCTCTATGCCGCCGGCCGCGACCTGAAGGACCCGCAGCTCTCGCCGATCTACGGCGACTTCGCCGGCCTCCCGCCCGCGATCCTGGTCACCGGCACCCGCGACCTCTTCCTGTCGAACACGGTGCGCACCCACCGGAAGCTGCGCGCCGCCGGGATCGAGGCGTCGCTGCAGGTGTTCGAGGGCATGTCCCACGCCCAGTACCTGTTCACGCCGGACGCGCCCGAAACCAGGGAAGTCTTCGGAGAAATGGCGCACTTCTTCGACGATCATCTGGGTCGCTGAGGCGCGGCGGCGCGGACTCGCGCGGAACTCGTGCTCACGAAATGGTGCAATGCAGCATCTCGGTGGAGAGGGTTCACATCCGGGCCGCGATGCCTAGGTTCGGCCCCTCCCAGCCGGTCCACGCTCCTCGAGCCTCCTGGAGGCCATCCGTGCAAACCTACACCCTCGCCATCGCCGACGGCGTCCTGTTCGCCTGCCTGCCCGACGAGGCCGACATCTCGGCCGCGATCACCGACGCGACCGCGACCAATTACGGGTTCGGCCTCAGCCTCGACATCGTCCGCGGGGCGACCCTGACCGACGCGGCCCGTCCCGAGGACGAGGTCGTGTGGCAGGAAGGGCCCGACAGCGAGCTGCTCGACGCGCAGGGGCGGCGCTACCGCTACGCCGTCCGTCGACCCTGCTGACGAAAGCCCGGCGCGGACCTGACGCCGGGACGCCCGCCGGTGCTACGCTCCGCCGATGGAGCGGCAGGCGACAGGGGCGGGACGGTGGGGCGGGCTCGCCCGATTCCTCGTCCTCTACGCGGCGCTCTACGGCGCCTACGGCGTCCTGTCCCCGGTCCTGCCCGGCTTCCTCGCCGCGCGCGGCCTGACGCCCGGCGAGATCGGCCTCCTCCTCGCCTCTGCTGGCGCCCTGCGCCTCGGAGTTGGGCCCCTGGCCGGCGCCTTCGCCGACCGCCACCGGGCCGGCCGATCCGTCCTGGCGGCGAGCCTCGCGCTGGCCGGGCTCAGCGCCCTGTCGCACCTGCCGGGCACCGGGCTGGCGCAGCTGATCGGGCCGGCGCTCCTCTACGCGGCGGGCACCGCGGCCCCGGCGCCCCTCGCCGACGCGCTGGCCCTGGCCGCCGCGCGCGGCGGCGCGGCGTTCCAGTACGGCTGGGTCCGCGGCGCGGGCTCGGCCGCGTTCATCGTCGGCACCGCCGCGGCCGGCTGGCTGATCGGCCTCCACGGCCTCGCCGCCGCCCTCGTGGCGAGCGGCGGCCTGTTCCTGGCCGCCGGCGCGGCCGCCCTGGCCCTGCCCGCCGCTCCTCCGGGCGGCGCGGCCGAGGCCGGGGCGCCGTGGCGCGGCTTCGCCGCCCTGGTGGCCCTGCCGCGCTTCCGCCGCACGGTGCTGGTCGCCGCCCTGGTGATCGGCGCGCACGCGATGCACGACGGCTTCGCCATGATCCTGTGGCGGTCCGCCGGGATCGCGGCGACCACCGCCGGCCTGCTCTGGTCGGTCTCGGTGGCCGCGGAGGTCCTGGTCTTCCTGCTGGTCGGCCCGCCCCTGCTGGCGCGGATCGGCCCGGCGACCGGCGTCGCGGTGGCGGCCTGCGCGGGGGGGCTGCGCTGGGCGGTGCTGGCATCCACGACCGCGCTTCCCTGGCTCGCCGCCGCCGAGTCCCTGCACGGGCTGAGCTTCGCCCTCCTGCACCTCGCCTGCCTGGGGCTCATCGAGGCATCGACGCCGGCCGATCTCCGGACGACCGCGCTGGCGCTCTACGGGACGCTGGGCCTCGGCCTGTCGGGGGTGGCCACGACCCTGGCCTCCGGGGCGCTCTACGGGGCGTTCGGCGCTTCGGCCTTCTGGGCCATGGCGGCGCTGAGCCTCGCGGCCCTGCCGCTCGTGCCGGCGCTGCGGGATCGCTGAAGCGGCGGGTTCTTTTCCCGCGCCTATGGTACGGACCCGGAACGGACCCGCCCGAAAAGCCCCGCATGCCCGCCGTCGCCGAGATCCTGATCCCGCTCGCCCTCGATACGCCCTACAGCTACGTGGCGCCGGCCGGGCTCGATCTCGCCCCGGGCGACGTGGTGCAGGTGCCTCTCGGCCCGCGCGAGATCGTCGGGGTGGTCTGGGGCGTCGCCGAGACGCCCGGCGGCTCGAACCTGCGGCCCGTGACCGGCCGCCTGCCCTACCCGCCCCTGTCGGAGCCGCTGCGCAGCCTCGTCGACTGGATCGCCCGCTACACGCTGGCGCCGAAGGGCTCGGCGCTCGCCATGGTCCTGCGGCTGCCCGACGAGGCGGCCGCCGGCGAGACCGCCCGCGTCGCCGTGCGCCTCACCGACAAGCCCCCGTCCCGGCCGACCCCGGCCCGCACCAAGGTGCTCGCCGCGGCGGCCGACGGCGCCCTGCGCGGCAAGAGCGCGCTCGCCAAGGAGGCCGGCGTCTCGCTCTCGGTGGTCGACGGGCTGATCGACGACGGCGTCCTCGAGACCGTCGCGGTCGAGCCGGAGCCGGTCGCGCCGCGGCCCGACCCGGACTTCCCGCGGGCGCCGCTCTCGCCCGCGCAGGCCGAGGCGGTGGCGGCCCTCGTCGCCCCCTTCCCGTGGGACCGGCCGCAGCCGCGGGAATCCGACGATCTCCGCCCGGTCCTGCTGGAGGGCGTCACGGGCTCCGGCAAGACCGAGGTCTATTTCGAGGCGGTGGCCGCCTGCGTCCGGGCCGGGCGGCAGGCGCTGATCCTGATGCCCGAGATCGCCCTGACGGCGCAGTTCCTCGACCGGTTCGCCGCCCGGTTCGGGGTCCGGCCGGCGGCGTGGCATTCCGGGATCGGCGGCAAGCGGCGCGAGCGCCTGCGCGCCGCCGTAGCCGAGGGCGAGGCGCTCGTGGTGGTCGGCGCGCGCTCGGCCCTGTTCCTGCCCTTCGCGCGGCTCGGCCTGATCGTGGTCGATGAGGAGCACGAGACCGCCTACAAGCAGGAGGACGGCGTCCATTACCACGCCCGCGACATGGCGGTGGTGCGCGGGCGCCTCGAGGGCTGCCCGGTCGTCCTGACCTCGGCGACGCCCGCGATCGAGACCCGCGTCAACGCCGCGCGGGGGCGCTACCGGCACGTCCTGCTCCCCGAGCGCTTCGGCGGCCGGCGCCTGCCCGACATCGCCGCGATCGACATGCGCCTCGACCAGCCCGAGCGCGGCCGCTTCCTCAGCCCGCCGCTGGTCAACGCGGTGAAGAGCACCCTGGAGCGCGGCGAGCAGGCGCTGCTGTTCCTCAACCGCCGGGGCTACGCGCCGCTGACCCTCTGCCGCGCCTGCGGCCACCGCTACCAGTGCAAGAACTGCTCGACCTGGCTCGTGGAGCACCGGTTCCGCCGGGCGCTGGTCTGCCACCAGTGCGGCTACGCGGAGCGCCGGCCGGAGGCCTGCACCGAGTGCGGGACCTTCGACAATCTCACCGCCTGCGGGCCCGGCGTCGAGCGGATCGCCGAGGAGGCGGCCGAGATGTTCCCGGACCGGCGCATCGTCGTCCTGTCGAGCGACTTTCCCGGCGGCGCCGAGCGTCTGCGCCAGGAACTCGAGGCGGTAGCGGCCGGGGCGTGCGACGTCGTGATCGGCACGCAGCTCGTGGCCAAGGGCCACAACTTCCCGTTCCTGACCCTGGTCGGCGTCCTCGACGCCGATATCGGCCTGACTTCGGGCGACCCGCGGGCGGCGGAGCGCACCTTCCAGCTGCTCCAGCAGGTCACAGGGCGCGCAGGACGCGGCGAGAAGCCCGGGCGCGCCCTGGTCCAGACCTACCAGCCGGACCACCCGGTGATCGCGGCGCTCCTCTCGGGCGACGCCGAGCGCTTCTACGCGGAGGAGATCCAGGCCCGCGAGGCGGCCGGCCTGCCGCCGTTCGGGCGGCTCGCGGCCCTGATCGTCTCGGCGAGCGAGCGCGAGGTCGCGGAGGCGCACGGGCAGGCGCTCGCCCGCGCCGCCGAGCCGCCGGAGGGCGTGATGGTCCTGGGCCCCGCCGAGGCGCCCCTCGCCCTGGTGCGCGGCCGCTACCGGTTCCGGCTGCTCGTGAAGACCGAGCGCAACGTCGATCTCCAGGCCTACCTGCGCGCCTGGATCGCCCGGGGACCGAAGGTGCGGGGCAACGTCCGGGTCGCCATCGATGTCGACCCGCAGAGCTTTTTGTAGGAGACTTCGCGGGCCTCCCGGTTTCGTGAACGCCGGTTCGCCGTCGGGAGGCACGTCAGAGCGAGGGTCCGGAGCCATACCGGTTCGTCCCGCGATCAGGTATGGCTCAGGTCACGGGCGGCGGACCCTGGTCGGAGACCGGCTACGGGACGCATGCGGTTCCCGGAGGAGCGATCAGTGCTGACCTACACCAAGACGCCGGATTCGAATGTCGCCGAGATCGTGGTCGACGGGAAGATCACCGACGAGGAGATGAACGCGGCGATGACCGCGATGAAGGCCGACCTCGACAAGGGCGGCAAGATCAAGCTGCTCGAGGACATCCGCGCCTTCGAGGGCATGGAGCCGGCGGCCTTCTTCAAGGACCCGCGCTTCGGCATCTCGATGATGAAGAGCATCAGCCACGTCGCCCTGGTGACGGACGCGCCCTGGCTGAAGGCGCTGGCCGAGACCTTCAACTTCGTGTCGCCGACCCAGATCAAGGTGTTCGAGCGCGCCCGCATCGACGAGGCGCGGAGCTGGCTCGCCGCGGCCGCCTGAGCGACCTCAATCGGCCTGCGCGGTGCGGGTGTCGCTGCGCCGCGCGGTCCAGTGGCCCGAGCACAGGGACGACACCTTCCAGGTGCCGGCGCCGCTGCCGGCCTGGAGTCGGCCGGTGCCGGTTCCGCTCGCCGTCCCGTTGCTGACCGTGATGCCGACGCTGCCGTCGGGCCGCACGTGGCCGTTGACCTGCGCCCCGGCGCTGCCGGAAATGAGCTGCACCTGCCCCTCGCGGATCGCGAGCGCGTAGGTGTAGCGGGCGCTGCACAGGCCGCTCTCCGTCACCAACTCCACCGACCACCGCCCGTTATGCGCGCTCGGCCCCGCGCTGGCGGGCAGGCACGTCGGGAGGAGAAGGCCGGCGGCGAGGGCCGCGACCGCGGTCAGCTTGGTCATGCGATGCAATCTTTCAGCGAAGCGGACACCGCCGGAAGCGGCGTGCACGGTCAGAATCATCGATCGAGGATGACTCGACGCTGAACGATGGAAGCGGCAAGAGTATGGCTGCCTCCCGCCTGTTCAAGATAGATTACGGCCGACAGTCCCCCGGCCAATAGTCAAGCTCGTTGCGGGCGATGCTGTTGGCTGATCTGCCGACCGGAGCGTCCAAGTCTCCGCTCATCACGGAGGAGACGGAGGCGGCCGAGGTCCTGCTCGCGCATGTCGAGGATCGCCGCGCCCGCGGGAGGGCGCCCGCGAAACCGCGGCCGACCCTGTCCGCGCGGGAGAGCCTCGGGCGCCTCGGGGCGGGCCGGCGATTGCGCAACCGGCCTCGATCGGGCCGGGCGGGATCCACGATCGGATCCGTCGGCGGGCGCGGGCAGCCGACCAGCGCGCCGCACCGCCCTCTCGGTTGTGACGGGCCGCGCGGGACGGCCGGAGCGACTCGCGGTGCTCAGTCGGTGAGCGGCCGGGCTTCCTCGGGCAGCATGATCGGGATCCCGTCGCGGATCGGGTAGGCGAGCTTCGCCGAGCGGCTGATCAGCTCCTGCCGGGCCGAATCGTATTCCAGGGTGCCCTTGGTGAGCGGGCAGACCAGGATCTCCAGGAGCTTCGGGTCGACGCGGGTCGCCTCGACGGGGGCGGTGAGATCGTTGGACATCGGTGGGGCAACCTATTGCATCGGCGACTCGGGGCCCGAGCCGCGAACCAGTTCCATCTGCGTGACCGCGATCAGGATCTCGGCCC
The DNA here is from genome assembly GCF_900116245.1 of Methylobacterium sp. yr668. Classification (NCBI taxonomy): domain Bacteria; kingdom Pseudomonadati; phylum Pseudomonadota; class Alphaproteobacteria; order Hyphomicrobiales; family Methylobacteriaceae; genus Methylobacterium; species Methylobacterium sp. yr668. The sequence continues at coordinate 123,143 of NZ_FOZY01000002.1, forward strand.
GGGTCTTCAGGTCGGGAGCCTCCAGCATCGCCTGCTTCTCGCGCACGCCGAACGGGCTCATCATGCACAGGGCGTTGACCAGCGCCTCGTCGGGCGCCTCGTCGATCCCGGCCCAGTCCACCTTGAGGTCGTTCGACTCCACGAAATCGCGCAGCGCCTTGAGGACGCCCTCGCGGTCGACCTGCTCCTCGCCCGCCCGCGGCTCGAAGTCCACCGCGAACTCGTCGTAGGAGACGTGGCAGCGGCGATAGGGGCCGATCGAGGCCAGCTCGCTCTCGACCCGGAACCGGGTGACGCCGGTGAGCGAGATCAGGTACCGGCCGTCGCCGGTCTCGGCGTACTGGGTGACGCGGCCCGCGCAGCCGACGCGGTAGAGCTTCGGATTCGATCCGCCCGACCCTTCCGGGTCGGGCTGGATCATCCCGATGATCCGGTCCGTCCGCATGGCATCGTCGACCATCGCGAGGTAGCGCGGCTCGAAGATGTTGAGCGGCATCTGTCCCCGCGGCAGCAGCAGCGCGCCGGACAGCGGGAAGACCGGGATCACGGCCGGGCAATCCGCGGGGCCCTTGTAGCTCGCATGGGTGCTCATGGCGCCTCCCAGAGGGGCCGATCGGTGGGCCGGCGCGCGAGCCGGTGCCTCACGAGAACAGAAGTGCCGAGAGCTTGCGCCGGCCGCGGATCGTGTCGGGGTCCATCACGCCCCAGGCCTCGAAGAACTGCAGCAGCTGCTTGCGCGCACCGTCCTCGTTCCAGTCCTTGTCGCGCTTGCGCAGCTCGATCAGGTGATCGACCGCCTGGCCGCGCTCGCCCCGGGCGGCGAGCCCGAGCGCGAGGTCGAACCGCGCCTGATGGGCGTCCGGGTTGGCCTCGACCTCGCGCTGCAGGCCCGCGAGGTCGCCCAGCGACGCCGCCTGCTCGGCGAGTTCCAGGGCGGCGCGGATGCCGACGAGCGCCGGGTCGCCGGCCTTCGCCTCCGGAACCATCGCCAGGACGCGCTTAGCGTTCTCGATCTCGCCCGCGTCGAGCTGCATCTTGGCGAGGCCGGCCAGCGCGGTGACGTTATCGGGCTGCTGCTCCAGCACCGCCGCGTAGATCTCGGCGGCGCCGGCGAGGTCGCCTTCCTGGATCAGGGCCGCCGCGTCGGCGAGGGCCGCCTCCAGCGGGTCCTGCTGCGGACCGGCCACGCGCGCGATCAGCTCCTTGATCTGGCTCTCCGGGACCGCGCCCATGAAGCCGTCGACCGGCTGGCCCTTCTGGAAGACGATGACCGCTGGGATTGACTGGATGCCGAGCTGACCGGCGATCGAGGGATGCTCGTCGATGTTCATCTTCGCGAGGACGACCGCGCCCGCGGCTTCCCGGACGACCTTCTCCAGGACCGGCGTGAGCTGCTTGCAGGGCCCGCACCAGGGCGCCCAGAAATCGACCAGGACCGGCCGGTTCATCGACTCGGCGATGACATCCTGACGGAAGCTCGCGGTGGTCGTGTCCTTGATGAGGGAGCCGGTGTCGCCGGTTGGGGTACCGCCCGCGGCGAGGGTTTCGTTGAGCATCGGTCTGGCTTCGGAACCTTTTTCGTGGAGCGCCTTAAATGGGGCTTCCGCCCCGGTCTGACCAGCCCGGAGGGCCGGATCCTCAGCGCGGCGGCGCGGCGGCCGGCGCGCCCGCCGCCGCCTTGGCGGCGGTCACGAAGGTGCCGGCGAAGGGACGCCCGTCGGCGGTGCTGGCCTCGCAGGTGATCGCGGTGCGCCCGGCTTCCGGGGTCGAGAAGCGGCAGGCGCCGATCGCGAGGATCGGGGCGCCGTCCTTGCCCGTGGTGACGACGTTGATCGGCTGCAGCGGATCGGTCTCCTCGGTGGCCTCCTGCTGGGCGCCGTTGCCGCTGAAGCTGAGGGTCTGGCCGTTGGAGGTCGTGAAGTCGAAGCTCGTGCGGTTGCGGCTCACCGCGTTCGTCAGGACGTTGCTGCAGGCCGCGCTCAGGTCCTGCGTGCCGATGACGAGCTTCTCGCAGGTCCCTTCCAGCCGCAGCGCCGCCTGGGCGCGGGCCGCGGAGGGCAGGCTGACGAGGGCGCAGAGCAGCGCGAGGCGCAGGCTGTTGGTCATGGCGTGTCGGGCATCCTCCGGTTGAGAGCCGAACTAGGCGCGCCGCGCACGCCGTCGAGGGGCACGGCCCCCGGACCGGCGCGACGGGAGGTGTGTCGCGGACGCGCCGGACGCCCGCAACTCACCCGCACGGGCGCGGAAGGGACGCCGGGCGGGGCGGCCCGCTAGCACGCGAACCGCAGGGCCCGGTCGTTCGGCGCGGCGAGGTCGAGGTCCGGCCCGAGGGGCACGATCCCCGTCGGATTGATGGTCGGATGGCTCTCGTAATAGTGCCGCTTGATGTGGGTGAGGTTCACGGTCGGCGCGACGCCCGGCAGCGCGTAGAGGTCGCGGAGGTAGTTCGACAGGTTCGGGTAGTCGGCGATCCGGCGCCTGTTGCACTTGAAGTGCCCGACATAGACCGCGTCGAACCGCACCAGCGTCGTGAACAGCCGGATGTCGGCCTCGGTCAGCCGGTCCCCGCAGAGGTAGCGGCTCCGGTCGAGGCGCGCCTCGAGCGCGTCGAGTTCCGCGAACAGGGCCTCGAAGGCCTGGGCGTAGGCCTCCTGCGTGGTCGCGAAGCCCGCCTTGTAGACGCCGTTGTTCACGCGGTCGTAGACGCGGCCGTTGACGGCGTCGATCTCGGCGCGCAGGTCCGGGGGATAGAGGTCGGGGCCGGTGCCCCCGAAGGCGTCGTTCAGCATCCGCAGGATCTCGGCGGATTCGTTCGACACGATGGTGGCGCGCTCCCGGTCCCAGAGGGTGGGGACGGTGACCCGGCCGCTGTAGGACGGGTCCGCCGCCAGGTAGACCTCGTAGAGGCGCCGGGCGCCGTGGATCGGGTCGGGCGTCGCGCCCGGCGTGTCGCCGAAGACCCAGCCCTCGGCGCCCATGTGCGGGTCGACCACCGAGACGGAGATCGCGTCCTCCAGCCCCTTCAGCGTCCGGCCGATGAGCGTGCGGTGCGCCCACGGACAGGCCAGGGACACGTAGAGATGGTAGCGCCCCGGCTCGCCGCGGAAGCCGCCCGCGCCGGAGGGGCCTGCCGACCCGTCGGCGGTGACCCAGTTGCGGAAGGCCGAGGCCTTGCGCTCGAAGCGGCCGCCCGTCGCGGCGGTGTCGTACCACTGGTCGCGCCAGATGCCGTCTACGAGGAGGCCCATCGTCGTCTCCGCCTGTCCGAGAGGTCCGACCGAGATGGGCCTCGCGCGGTCGGTGTGAAGGGACGCGTCCGCCCGCGAACGCCACGCAAGGCAGGCCTGCGCCCGCCTGTCTGTTGCGGTGCAGCAAAGTCCGCCATGTCTCGCGTCACCCACCCGTCGCCGTGCGCGTGCCGCAGCTGCCCGACCCGGTGGGGGATCGATGGAGGTGATGTGATGTCGTTCGCGCTGGTGCCCGTCGCCGAGGCGGCCCTGTTCACGTTCGGGTGCCTGGTGATCCACGCCCTGCGGCGCCACGCCGACGTGGTCACCGCGACGCTCGCGTGCCTCGCGACGCTCCTCGTCCTGATGATCGGCATCGCCTGCGCGCCGGAATCCTTCGCGAAGTATCAGGCGGCGAGCGTCGCCGACTTCGCCCGCCTGGATCAGGCCATCTACTGAGGCTTCGCCCCGCGGCCGACGGCGTCGAGGCCGCCGGTCCGGAGCTTCGCGAGGCGGCCGCCGGTCCCGCGCTGGCCGGCGACGGCCACGTCGAAATCGTCCTTCGGGAGCTTGGCGAGGAAGCGCTCGGCGATTTCGAACAGAAGGATGTCGGCGCGGATCCGCTCGATATAGGCCCAGTCGAGGCTCGACGACCAGACGAAGTGCACCTCGCTGAAGCTCTCGGCGAGCAGCCCGGTCAGCAGGAACGGGTCGAAATGGGCGCAGGAATCGCCGAACAGGACGAGCCGGCGCGGATCGGCCGCCGGTGACGCGTTCCGGTAGACGACATGCGCGCCGACATGCACCTCCCGGTCGCGCCCTTCCGCCTCGTAGGCGGCGAGCAGCGGCCCGGTCTCGACTCGCGACGCGTCGCGCTGCAGCATGAACCGTTCCAGGCGCTCGCGCGGCCGCTCCGGCAGCTTCTCGCCGAGATCCATGAGCTGGTCCGAGACGATGCCCGGACGCGCGCCGATGTCGGCCGGCGGGATCGCCCCGAGCGCCCGCATGATCGCGCGGTAGGCCAGCAGGCAGCCCTGCGCGGTCCAGTGCGTGTCGGTGCGCAGGTAGAGCGGCACCGGCCCGTTCCGGGCGGCGCGGAGCGGGGCGAGGAGGTCGAGATAGGCCGGATGCCGGGCGAGGCTGCGGGCCAGCCGCCGGGTCGAGGCCTTGCCGGGGGCGTAGCGCAGGCCGTCGGTCTTGTCGTCGTAGACCGACAGCTTCTCCGGCACGATCACGTGCAGGCAGCGGATGCCGAGGCTCTCGGCCCGCCGCGCGCGGGCCTTGATCAGCCGTGTCCAGCCGCGCAGCAGCAGCCAGTGCCGCAGGCCGCCGCGATACCGGTCCATGACCCGGTTGGTCCCCCCCGTGAGGAATAACCAGCCGTCGCGGCCGACATGTACGCTCTCCCTGCCTGCAGACATGACGGTGCTTTAGCCGCACCGCGAGCGGGCGACTAGGCCGGACCCGGCACCGGGACCGCGCGTTCGTCAGGCATGACGCCCTCCCCTGCCCCGGCCGTCCAGACCCGCGATCGCCCGGAGCTGCCCGGCGGCCCGGAGCCCACCCGCCCGGCGCGGCTGTGGCGCCCGCGCCGCGTGCTGGTGATGCCCGCCGCCCTGGAGCATGCCCACGGGCGCGCCATGCTGGCCCGCGCCGAGGCGCTGGGCCTGCCGGTGGAGCGGCTGGCGTCCAACCGCCTGCCGAGCCCGCGCGAGCCGGATCCGCGCCGCGCCTACGCGGCCGCCAAGGCGACCCTCGCGCTGACGGTCGCCCCGCCGACCAAGCTGCGACTGCAGCCGATCCCGCCCTCGGCCGACTGGCGCTTCGACCTCGCCGAGGGCTGCCCGGCCCATTGCCAGTACTGCTACCTCGCGGGCTCTCTGTCCGGGCCGCCGGTGACCCGCGCCTACGCCAATCTGGCGGCGATCCTCGACACCCTCGCGGACTATGCGGGGCGCGGCGCGGTGACGTCGGCCTCCGCCGAGCGGGCGCGGGAGGGGACCACCTTCGAGGCGTCCTGCTACACCGATCCCCTCGGCATCGAGCACCTGACCGGCTCGCTCTCGGCGGCGATCCGGCATTTCGGCGCCTGGGACGCGCCGGTGCAGCTGCGCTTCACCACCAAGTTCGCCGCGGTCGAACCGCTCCTCGACCTGCCGCACAACCGGCGCACGCGCATCCGCTTCTCGGTCAATCCGCGGGCGGCCGCGCATTACGAGGGCGGCACCGATTCCCTCGACGCGCGGCTCGCCGCCCTGGCGGCGGCGGCGCGGGCCGGCTACCCGGTCGGCCTGACCGTCGCGCCGATCCTGCCGGTCCCGGATTGGGAGGACGCCTATGCCGGACTGATCCGCGCCGCCGCCGACGCGCTGGCCGGCGTGCCCGATCTCGACCTCACCGCAGAGCTCATCACCCACCGGTTCACGCCGGGCTCGAAAGCGGTGCTGCGCGGCTGGTATCCCGGCTCGGACCTGCCGCTGGACGAGGCGGAGCGCGTCGAGAAGCGCACCAAGTTCGGCTCGGTGAAGCACGTCTTCCCGAAGCCCCTGATGCAGGCGATGCGCGCCCATCTCACCGCCTGCCTCGCCCGCGACCTGCCGGCCGCGCGGATCCTGTACTGGACCTGAGCGCCCGCGGGCGCCATCTGGCCCCGATGACCGACGCGGACCCCCTGATCCTGACGCTCGCCTTCGACGAACCGACTTTCGCGCGGTTCGACGGCGAGCGGCGCCGCCACTTCCCGGAAGCCCTGAACCGCATCCCGGCGCACGCGACCCTGTTCCACCACCTGCCGGGCGACCGGGAGCGGGGCGTGATCGAGGCGATCACCGCCCTCGCCCGCACGGTGCCGCCGCCGGAGGTCGCGGTGACCGGCCTGCGCTTCACCGGCCGCGGCGTCGCCTACGCGCTCGACTCCGACGCGCTGGCGCGCTTCCGGGGCCGCCTCGCGCAGGAATTCGCGGCCCACCTCACCGCCCAGGACCGGCAGGGCTGGCGCCCGCACGTCACGGTGCAGAACAAGGTGTCGCCGGACACGGCCCGGGCGCTGCACGCCGACCTGTCGGCGGGGTTCGTGCCGTTCCGGTTCACCGCCCCCGGCACCCTGCTCTGGCGCTACCGCGGCGGCCCCTGGGACGCCGTCGCCCGCCTGCCCTTCGGAGAGAATGCCTGATGGATGTCGACGCGCACCGGGAGACCGCGCCATGAGGGCGCCGGGCAACCTGCGGCAGAACCGGCTGATCGAGCCCGCGATGGCGGTCTGGCTGCGGTTGCGCCTGAACGAGGTCGGTCCCCTCGTCGCCCTGCTCTGCCTGAGCATCCTCGGCTACGGGTTCTTCTACCTCGCCCACGAGGTCGGCGAGGGCTCCACCGCGGCCCTCGACCGGCGGATCCTGCTCGCCCTGCGCAACCCCGCCGATCTCGCCGACCCGATCGGGCCGCCCTGGCTCGAGGAGGCGATGCGCGACATCACCGGGCTCGGCAGCGTCTTCACCGTGCTGTTCCTGACCTGCGCGGTGGCGGCCTATCTCGGCGTGTCCGGGCGCCGACGCATCGGTCTCTACGTCCTCGCCGCGGTGGGGAGCGGCGAGCTGGTCTCGACGGTGCTGAAGATCTTCTACCATCGGCCCCGGCCGGACCTCGTGCCCCACGGCATGGAGGTGTTCACGGCGAGCTTCCCGAGCGGCCACGCCACCATGTCGGCGATCGCCTACCTGACCCTGGCGACCCTGATCGCCCGGATCGAGCGCAACCGCCGCGCCAAGGCGCTGGTCCTGGCGCTCGGGGTGAGCGTGACGCTGCTCGTCGGCATCAGCCGCATCTATCTCGGCGTGCACTGGCCGAGCGACGTCCTGGCCGGCTGGTGCATCGGCGCCGCCTGGGCGTCCCTGTGCTGGTTCGTCGCCCTGCAGCTGCAGCGCCGCGGCGAGGTCGAGGCGCCCGACCCGCCGCCGCCCGCCTGAACCTGCTGTTAAGGTAAACAGACGGTTAAGGTGGACGGGCGGGGGCCGTTTGGGCTGGATGGCGGTTGTCCCCGCAACCGAAACCGTCAGGGTCAGACGATCGTGGTCGAGCGCCGCCGCACTGCCCGACGCCGCGTCTGTCTGGGCGGGCGGCTGCGCGTCGCGGCCTTCCTCCCGGAGATCGACTGCACGGTCCGCGACGTGTCCCTCGACGGGGCGCGGGTCCGGCTGCCGGCGGAGGCCGTGCTCCCCGACAGCGTCGAGCTGTTCATCCCCTGTCGCGGCGGGACCCGGCGCGCCTTCGTGGCCTGGCGCGCGGGCGAGTCGGTCGGCCTCGGCTTCGCCGAGACCCGCGCGGCGACGGAGCCCGAGGCGGTCGCGCGCCGGCTCGCCGCCAGCGAGGCGGAGGTGGCGCGTCTGCGCGCCGCGCTCCTCGACGGAAACAGCCCGGAGCTGGGTCGCGTTCACTGAGGGCGCGGTCCCGCCATCCGGCGGCTCCCGGCGCGGGCGGCGCCCCGGGCGCGGCCCTCCCGATCCGGCGACACGGCGAGGCACATGGCGGACGACACCCGGCTCTCACGACGCACTCTCCTCGCGGCCGGGGGCGCCCTGGCCGGCGCCGCGGCCGGCGGCGGCGCGCAGGCCGCCCCGCCGGCCGCCCCGCCGGCCCCTTCGGTCCCGGCCGATACCGGCGCCGTGCAGGGCGGAAAGGTGATGTTCCCGAACTGGCGCGGGCCGGGCGACCGGCCGCCCGCCCCGAGCCCGGCGCCGCAGCCGCCGGGCCAGCGCGTCGGCTACTGCGTGGTGGGTCTCGGGCGCCTGAGCCTCGACGAGATCCTGCCGGCGTTCGGCGAGAGCAAGCGCGCCCGCCTCGCGGCGGTGATGTCGGGCTCGCCCGACAAGGCCAAGCTCGTGGCGCGGCAGTACGGGCTGCCCGACGACGCCGTCTACGGCTACGACGCGTGGGATCGGCTGAAGGCCAACCCCGACGTCCAGGCGGTCTACATCGTCACGCCGAACGGCGTGCACCGGGACAACGTCGTGGCGGCCGCCGCGGCCGGCAAGCAGGTGCTCTGCGAGAAGCCGATGGCGGTGACCTCGGACGAGTGCCGGGAGATGATCGCGGCCTGCGCGAAGGCCGGCGTCAAGCTGATGATCGCCTACCGGTGCCAGTACGAGCCCCACAACCGGGCCGTGATCAAGCTCGCGCGTTCGGGCGAGTTCGGCCGGCCCCGGCTGATCCAGGCTTTCAACGGCCAGACCACCGGACTGCCGGAGCAGTGGCGCCTGCGCAAGGCGCTGGCGGGCGGCGGCTCGCTGCCGGATATCGGGCTCTACTGCCTGAACACCGCCCGCGCGGTTCTCGGCGAGGAGCCGAACCTGATCCAGGCCCAGATCTACGCGCCGCCGGACGATCCCAAGTACCGCGAGGTCGAGGAGACGGCGAGCTTCACCCTCCACTTCCCGTCCGGCGTGATCGCCCAGTGCCTGACGAGCTACGGGGTCTACGAGGCGCGGAGCCTGACCCTGCACACCGGGACCGCCTCCGTCGATCTCCAGAACGCCTTCGCCTACCAGGGCCAGCGTCTCTACATCGGCCACCGCGACGGCAGGAACGCCGCCCGGGACGAGAAGGTCCTGAGCCCGAAGAACCAGTTCGCCCTGGAGCTGGACCACTTCGCGCGGTGCATCCAGGAGAACCTGCGGCCCCGCACCCCCGGCGAGGAGGGGCTTCAGGACCAGGTCCTGATGGAGGCGATCTACGAGGCCGCCCGCACCGGCGCGCCGGTCAAGGTCGGGCCGCCCCCCGGCGCGGGCTCCGGCCTCGACGTGACGCGCGGGCCGGAGCCGGAGGAGCCGTCCTGAGGTGCCTCAGAACGGCAGCAGGATGTCGACGAGCTGCTGGCCGTAGCGCGGCTGCTGCACGTCGGTGATCTGGCCCCGGCCGCCGTAGGCGATGCGCGCCTGGGCGATCTTGGCCGAGTCGATGGTGTTGTCGGACTCGATGTCCTCCGGCCGCACCACGCCGGCGACGATCATCTCGCGCACCTCGAAATTGACCCGGATCTCCTGCTTGCCCTCGACCACGAGGTTGCCGTTGGGCAGGACCTGGGTCACCACAGCGGCGACGTTCGTCAGGACGGACTCGGTGCGCTGGACCGAGCCGGCCCCGTCATTGGCCATGGCCGAGGTGGCGGAGAGCAGCGCGGTGCTTCCGACGCCGAAGGACTTGCCGACCGCGTTGTTCTCCAGGCCCAGGGCGTTGGGCAGGCCGAAGCTCTCGGTGTTGGCCCGGGAACGCTTGGTCTCGTTGCTGATGTTGGCCTGGTCGGTCACCTTGACCTTCACGGTCAGGATGTCGCCGAGCTTGGCGGCGCGCTGGTCCTTGAAGAAGGCGCGGGAGCCGGTGCGCCACAGCGAGTTCGGCGCGTACGAGACCGGCTGCACGTCCGGCATCGGCATCCGCACCGGCTTGTAGCCCGGCTGCGCGGTCGGGTCCTCGATCGCCGACAGCGCCGGGGTCAGGCCGACCTGCGAGAGGCGGTCGGCGGTGTTGCAGGCGCCGAGCGCGCCGGCGATCAGGGCGGCGGCGAGCGGGTTCAGGACGGTGCGACGGGCCATCGGGCTATCACTCTTCGACGCGTGCAGGGCGGGCGGTCAGCGCAGGGAGGCGGTCGCCTGGACGGGGGCGGCGCCGGCGGCCTGCCGGGCCGCGGGGCTGGGGCTCACCGAGACCCGGCCGGGGCCGATCACCGTGGCCTGCAGGACCTTCTTGGAGGCGACGTTGACGACGTTGACGACGGCGCCCATCCGGCCGGAATCGTTCGACAGGCCGCGCATCGACAGGCTGATGCTCGGCGTCTCGTACACGATGGTCACGTTCTCGCCGCGGGCGACCAGGTCGGGCGGGGCCGTGTCGGTGACCCGCAGCACGGTGCCGGCCGTGAGGGTGTTCTGCGCGACCTCGCCGAGGATGGTCGTGGCGCTGCCCTGCGCGTCGGGGGCGACGGATTCGCGCGGGCGCCGCTCCAGGGCGACGTCGCCCTCTCTGACCGGCTCGCCGCGGTTGAGGTTCCGGGTGAGCACCGCCACCTCGCGCAGCTCCACGACCACGCCGGAGACGCGCAGCGAGACCTGCCGCTCGCCGAGGGTGACGAGGCCCGCGACGCGGCGCGTCCGCGAATCGTAGGTCAGGTCCAGGGCCGCGGCCTGCCCTTCGAGGTCCAGCGGCGCCAGCAGGGTCGGTCCGTCGCCGTCGAGGCGGACCGCGATGTTCTGGGCGTTGAGCCCGTAGCCGGTCTCGAGGCCGCGCTTGAGCGCCGCCTCGATCTCCGGCGGCCCGAGGCGGCGGGCGGCGCGCTGCACGGCGATCTGCAGCCGGCCGCCGGTCTCCAGGCCGCTGAGGCCCAGGGCGGAGGCCGCGTCGAGGATGCGGCGGGTCTGGATCGTCCCGGTGGCGCCGAGGCTGGGCGCGCGGAACAGCGGGCGCGTGGCCAGGCGCTCGGGCGCGCCCTCGACGAGATCGGCGAGCGTCAGGACGTCGCCGCGGGCGGTGACGTCGCCGCGCAGCCGCAGGCCCTCCGCCCGCGCCATGGCCGGGATCGCCAGGGCGCCGAGGGCCGCGAAGGTGAGGAAGGCCAGCAGCGCGCGCAGGATGACGGCGGCGCCGAGGGGCATCACCCGCCGCGGGACGCGCCGCACGATCGGGCTGATGTCGTCCCCGGCCCCCGCGGCGATGCGGGGCAGGTCGAGGGTCCCGAAGTCGGGATCGAGCGGGTCGGGATGCATGCCGGCATACATGTTCAGGGACCTGAGGCGGGGTGCGGGTCGCGCGGTTAGCTGCGGAACATCTGCGTGGTGGTGGAGAGCATCTGGTCGGCGGCGGTGACGACCTTCGAGTTCATCTCGTAGGCGCGCTGCGCGGCGATCAGGGACGAGATCTCCGTGACGGCGTTCACGTTCGCCTCCTCCAGGTAGCTCTGCTGGAGGTTGCCGAAGCCGTCGGCGCCCGGCAGGCCGCTGATCGCCTGCCCGGAGGCGGCGGTCTCGACGAACAGGTTGTCGCCGATCGACTCGAGGCCGACCTTGTTGACGAAGCGCGAGAGCTGGAACTGGCCCAGCGCCTGCGGCGCCGTCTGGCCCGGGATGTTCGCCTGCACGACGCCCGTGGCGCTGATCGTCACGGACGTCGCGTTCTGCGGCACGGTGATCGCCGGATCGAGCAAGTAGCCGTCGCGGGTGACGAGCTGGCCCTGGGCCGAGAGGTCGAAGGAGCCGTCGCGGGAATAGGCGGTGCGGCCGTCCGGCAGCGTCACCCGGAAGAACCCGTCGCCGCGGATCGCGACGTCGTAATCCTTCTCGGTCGAGGACAGCGTCCCCTGCGACATCACCCGGGCCGTGGAAGTGGTCTTCACGCCCGAGCCGAGGCTGAGGCCCGCCGGGAGCTGGGTGTTCTGCTGCGAGGTCGAGGCGCCGGCCCGGCGCATGTTCTGGTAGAGCAGATCCTGGAAGTGCACCTGCTGGCGCTTGTAGCCGGTGGTGCGCAGGTTCGCGATGTTGTTGGAGATGACCTGGACGTTGAGTTCCTGGGCCGCCATGCCGGTGGCGGCGGAGTAGAGGGCGCGCATCGGTCAGGCCTCCTCAGGCGACGTCGGCGAGGCGGCGGATCGCCGTGCCCCGCAGGTCGTCGAGGCGCGAGATCATGCTCGACACCATGGCGTAGGTCCGGTTCACGTCCATGAGCCGGGTCATCTCGATCACCGGGCGGACGTTGGAGCGCTCCAGCGACTCGGGTTCCAGGCGCCCGTCGATCCCGGCGGGGCGGGCGGGCTCCGGCGAGGCGTAGAGGTTGGTCCCCTCGTTGGTCAGCCGCTGCGGGTTGGCGAAGGTGACGAGCTTGATCCGCCCGCGGATGCCGAGGTTGGTCGACACGGTGCCGTCGGGGCCGATGGCGAGGCCGGTCTCCTGCGGGTTGATGCTGATCGGGCCGCCCTCGCCCACGACCTTGTAGCCGTCGCTGGTGACGAGCGTGCCCTGCGCGTCGAGCTCGAAGGCGCCGTTCCGGGTGTAGCGCTCGCCCTGGGGTGACTGCACGGCGATGAAGGCCGAACCCTTGACCGCCACGTTGAGCGGGTTGCCGGTCTGCTCGATCGGGCCCTGCCCGAGGTCGAGGCTGGTGCCCTGGTCGATGACGTAGGACAGGCGCCGGTCGGGCCGGGCGAACGAGTCCGCGCTCGCCACCGGCATCAGGTATTCCTCGAAGCGGGTGTTCCGCGCCTTGAAGCCCGTGGTCGAGACGTTCGCCATGTTGTTGGCGATCACGTCCAGCTCCCGCTGGAGCGCCATCTGGCTCGACACGCCGACGAAGAGGGCATTCTGCATCGTGGACTCTGGGACTCGCGGGCCGCGGAGGCGGCAACGATCCATTCAGCATCCGCTGTGCCAAACCCGTCTGCGGCAAATTTTAGCGTTGTGACAGGGACTTGGTTAGCGACGCTCGCGTGTCGTGGCGGCGCGGGGGCTGCGCCGCGGCAAACCTGACCCGGCAGGAATTGCCTCCTTAACGGCGCGTTAACCGTGATGCTCCGATATCCAGGTCTACCTGGCGCGCGGTCTCCCGCGAGAGAGCATTATTCCATGGCCAAGACGCCGAAAAAGGCCTCCGCCGAGGACGGCGAGGCCAAAGCCGAGGGCGCCCCGAAAGGCAAGAAGAAGCTCATGATCATGGTGGCCCTCGCGGTCCTGATCGCGGGCGGCGGCGCGGGCGCCTTCCTGATGATGCGCGGCGGCGGCCAGGGCGACGGCAAGGAAGCCGCGCAGGGCGGCGGCCATGGCGGCGGGCACGGCGACGCCAAGGGCGCCGGCCCGGACGCCAAGAAGGCCGTCGTCTTCGTCGACGTGCGCGAGATGCTCCTCAACCTCTCTCCCGAGCTGCCCCAGGACAAGGCCAAGTACGCGAAGGTCCGGATCTCGCTGGAGCTGAAGGACGCCAAGGTCGAGGAGGAGGTGAAGCCCCTGATGCCGCGGGTGGAGGACGCGCTGCAGGTCTACATGCGCGAGCTGCGCGCCAGCGACATCACCAACTCGATGGGCCTGTTCCGGCTGCGCGAAGAGCTTCTGCGCCGGATCAACATCGCCCTGTACCCCGCCAAGGTCGACGCGGTGCTGTTCAAGGACGTGATCGTCCAGTGAGCGCGCCCGCGACCCTGCCCCGTCCATCGCGCGCCGCGCCGCGCCGGGCCCCGATCGAGCACGCCTGATGGAACCCGAGGACGAACTCCCCGAGGACGACTGGTCGGCAGCCCTCCTAGAGCAGGGGGCCGAGGGCGGCGACACGTCGCTGGCCGAGGAGTGGGGCGCGGCGCTCGCCGAGCAGGGCACCACGCGCAACGCGGGCGACGTCGCCGCCGAATGGGCGACGATGATCGAGGACGGGGAGAGCGACAACCTCCCCGAGCTCGCCGGCAACGACCGGGTGCTCAACCAGGACGAGATCGACGGCGTCCTCGGCTTCTCCATGCGCGAGCTCTCGGCCTCCGGGGCCGGGGGCGTGCAGGCCATCGTCGATTCGGGCGTCGTCCAGTACGAACGCCTGCCGATGCTGGAGATCGTCTTCGACCGGATGATCCGGTTGCTGTCGACCTCCCTGCGCAACCTGTTCCAGGACAACGTCGAGGTGACCCTCGACAACATCACCTCGGTGCGCTTCGGCGACTACCTGAACGCGATCCCGCTGCCGACGCTGCTGGGCGTGTTCCGGGCCGAGCAGTGGGAGAATTCCGGCCTCGTCACGGTCGACTCGAACCTCGCCTACGCGACCTTCGACCTGCTGCTCGGCGGCAAGCGCGGCGGCTCGTCGAGCCGCCTCGACGGCCGGCCCTTCACCGCCATCGAGATGACGCTGGTGCGCCGCCTCGTCGAGATCGTGCTGGGCGATCTCGAGATGTCGTTCCAGCCGCTCTCGCCCGTGAGCTTCGGCATCGACCGGATCGAGACCAACCCCCGCTTCGCCACCATCACGCGGCCCGGGAACGCCGCGATCCTGATCAGCCTGCGCCTCGACGTCGACGGGCGCGGCGGCATGCTGCAGATCCTGTTCCCGTACGCGACGATCGAGCCGATCCGGGAGCTGCTGACCCAGAGCTTCATGGGCGAGAAGCTCGGCCGCGACCACGTCTGGGAGGGCCATCTCGCCACCGAGATCTGGCAGGCCGACGTGACCATGGACGCGGTGCTGCACGAGATGATGCTGCCGCTGAAGCAGGTCATGAGCCTGAAGGTCGGCGAGACGCTGATGTTCGAGGCCAAGCCCTCGGACCTCATCACCGTGCGCTGCGGCGACTGGGCGCTGACGCAGGGGCGGATCGGCCGGGTCGACGGCCACATCGCCGTCCAGGTCACCCGGCCGCTGCGCCGCTCGCGCACGACGATCCAGGCCTACGAGGCCTCGATGAACAACCGCTCGGACAACTAGTGCCGATGAGGGTCCGGTCATGAGTCTCTTCGTCACCCTCGCGGCCGACATCCTGGTCGCCGTCCTCCTGGCGGCGACCATCGTCACGTCTCTCCGGCTCTCGCGCCGCATCGGCCAGATGAAGGGCGACGAGGCCGCCCTCCGCCAGACCATCGGCGACCTGATGGTCGCGACCGGCACGGCCGAGCGGGCCATCGCGGGCCTGCGGGCGGCGATCGACGAGGGCGACCGCACCCTGAACGCGAGCCTGGAGACCGCCACGATCCGCGCCGGCGAGCTGCGGCTGCAGGTCGAGGCCGGCGAGGGCGTGATCACCCGCATCGGGGCCATCGTGGCGCAGATGCGCGCCGTGCCGGTCCGTCCCGAGCCCGCGCCCGAGCCGAGGCCCGCGCCGCAGGCGGTCCCCGAGCCGACGCGCGCGCCGGAGATCCCGGCCGAGCGCCGGCCGGAGCACGCCAGTCCGAACGGGGAGCGCCTCGGCGTGGCGGCCGCGGCAGCGCTGGCCATGAGCGAGCGCGCCCTCGCCCGCGTCCGGGCGCGCGCCGCGTGACCGGGGTCAAGGCCCCGAAGATCCCGCCGCCGAAGCCGGATCCCGAGGAGCGGATACGCCGCGCCGCGACGCCCGAGCGGCGCGCGCGCCGGAAGCCCGTCCGGCAGTTTCGGCTGCGCCTCATCGACGCCGTGGCGCTCGCGGCCGGTGGGCTGCTCGTGCTCAAGCTGCTCAGCCTGCTGCAGGCCGGCCTGCCGGAGAGCGCGGCGCTGCCGGATTACGGGCGCGCGGTCGCCCGGGCGCGCACCGGCTTCGAACCCTTCGATCCGGTGACGACCGGTTCGGTGGGCGCCAAGGAGGCGCCGGCAGCCGCGCCCGAGCAGCCGTCGGCCCCTCCCCTGGCCCCGGCCCAGTCCGCACCTCCCGCGGCCGGAAGCTCGGCCTCGCCCACCGAGCGCCTGCTCCTGGAGAAGCTCGGTGCCCGGCGCGACGCCCTGCGTCAGAAGAGCGACGAGCTCGAGCTGCGCGAGAAGATGCTGGGCGAGGCCGAGCGCAAGCTCGAGACCGGGCTCGGCGACCTCAAGAAGGCCGAGGACAAGGTCGACGCCGTCGCGAAGGCGAAGGAGGACGCCGAGAAGCAGGCCCTGAAGAACATCGTCACGATGTACGAGGCGATGAAGCCCAAGGACGCAGCCCGGGTCTTCGACCGGCTCGGGCTCGACGTGCTGGTCCCGATCGTGCTGGCCATGAACCCCCGCAAGATGTCCGAGGTCCTGGCGGTGATGCAGCCCGAGACCGCCGAGCGCCTGACCGTCGCCCTCGCCAACCGCGCCCGCGGCGCCGCCGGACCGCAGGCCCAGGCGGGAACGGGGCTCCCGGCGAACGAGCTGCCGGCGATCGATCCCGGGGCGCCGATCCGGTAGGTCCGTGGCGCGCTGGGGCGCCGGGCCGACCTTCCGGGACCGCCGGCCCGCCCGTCCGGCCGCGTCGTGCCGGCCCGCCCCGTGCGGCGTCCGCGCGGGCTAGGGTCCGGGGCCGGGCGCGCTATAAGGGGCTCATGTCAGAGGCCGATCCCCAGCCGCTCCTCGCCGTCGAGGACCTCTCCGTGGCGTTCCGCGCGCGGGAGGGCGAGACCGTGGCGGTCGACGGCGTCTCCTTCACCATCCGCCGCGGCGAGACCGTCGCGCTCGTGGGCGAATCGGGGTCCGGCAAGTCGGTGACCGCGCTGGCGATCCTGCGCCTCCTCGACCCCGCGGCCCGCCAGGACGGGCGGATCCTGTTCGCGGGCCGCGACCTCGCGCGGCTGCCCGAGCGGGCGATGCGGGACGTGCGCGGCGCCGACATCACCATGGTGTTCCAGGAGCCAATGACCTCGTTGAACCCGCTCCACACGATCGAGCGGCAGATCGGCGAGGTGCTCGGCCTGCACCGCGGCCTCGCCGGCAAGGCGGCGCGCCGGCGGATCCTGGAGCTTCTGGAGCTCGTAGGGCTGCGCGACGCCGAGCGGCGCATGGGCGCCTACCCGCACGAGCTCTCCGGCGGCCAGCGCCAGCGCGTGATGATCGCCATGGCCCTCGCCTGCGAGCCGGACCTCCTGGTCGCCGACGAGCCGACCACGGCTCTCGACGTGACCGTCCAGGCGCAGATCCTGGCGCTGCTCGCCGACCTGCAGAAGCGACTCGGCATGGCGATGCTGTTCATCACCCACGATCTCGGCATCGTCGAGCGGATCGCCGACCGCGTCTGCGTGATGCTGAAGGGCAAGATCGTGGAGGCCGGCGCCACCAAGGCCGTCTTCGCGGATCCGCAGCACACCTACACGCGCCGCCTGATCGCCTCCGAGCCGAAGGGCCGGGCCAACCCCGTCCCGGCCGACGCCGCCCCGCTCCTGGAGGCCGGCCCCCTGAAGGTCTGGTTCCCGCTGAAGTCGGGCCTGCTCCGGCGCGTCACCGGCCACGTCAGGGCCGTGGACGGCGTCTCCCTGCGGGTCCGGACCGGCGAGACCATCGGCGTCGTCGGCGAGTCCGGCTCGGGCAAGACAACCCTCGGCCTCGCCCTCCTGCGGCTCACCGGCTCGGAGGGCCCGATCGTCTTCCTCGGCAAGGCGATCGACGGCTACGGCGCGGCGCAGATGCGCCCGCTGCGGAAGGACATGCAGGTCGTCTTCCAGGATCCCTACGGCTCCCTGTCGCCGCGCATGTCGGTGGCCGACATCGTCGCCGAGGGACTGGTGGTCCAGGGCACGGCGCGCTCCCGGGCGGAGCGCCGGGCCGTGGTCGCCAAGGCGCTCACCGATGTCGGGCTCGATCCGGCCGCCATGGACCGCTACCCGCACGAGTTCTCCGGCGGCCAGCGCCAGCGCATCGCCATCGCGCGGGCGATGGTGCTCAATCCCCGCTTCGTCGTCCTCGACGAGCCGACCTCGGCCCTCGACCGCTCGGTCCAGGCGCAGATCGTGACCCTGCTGCGCGACCTCCAGCGCGAGCGCGGCCTCGCCTACCTGTTCATCAGCCACGACCTGAAGGTGGTGCGGGCGCTCGCCAACTACGTGATCGTCATGCAGAACGGCCGCGTGGTCGAGGAGGGCGCCGCGGAGACGATCTTCGCGAACCCCCAGACGCCCTACACCCGCGCCCTGTTCAAGGCCGCCTTCGCCCTCGAGAGCGACGCCCCCGCCGAGCTGGAGCCCGCCTGACCGTGGCGCGGGCGCTCATCATCGTCCTCGATTCCGTGGGCATCGGCGGGGCCCCGGACGCGGACACGTATGGCGATGCCGGGTCCGACACGCTGGGGCACATCGCCGAGCGCTGCGCGGAGGGCCGCGGCGACCGGGCGGGGCTGCGCGCGGGCCCCCTGCGCCTGCCCCACCTCGCCGAACTCGGGCTCGGCCTGGCGGCCGCCGGGGCCTCGGGCCGGATCCCGCCGCACCTCGCCCCGGCCGGCCCGCCGCGCGGCGCCTACGGCCACGCGGTGGAGACGGCCGCCGGCAAGGACACGCCCTCCGGCCACTGGGAGATCGCCGGCCTGCCCCTGACCGAGCCCTGGGGGCATTTCCCCGAGACCCGGCCGGCCTTCCCGCCGGAGCTGATCCGCGCGCTCGTCGCCGAGGGCGGCCTCCCGGGCATCCTGGGCGACTGCCACGCGCCCGGGGTCGCGATCATCGACGCGCTGGGCGCCGAGCATCTCCGGACCGGCCGGCCGATCTGCTACACCTCGGCCGACAGCGTGTTCCAGATCGCCGCCCACGAGGAGGCGTTCGGGCTGGAGCGGCTCTACGACCTGTGCCGGGTGGCGCGCCGCCTGTGCGACCCCTACCGCGTCTGCCGGGTGATCGCCCGGCCGTTCGTGGGCTCGCCGGAGGCGGGCTTCCGCCGGACCGGCAACCGCAAGGATCTCGCCGTCGCCCCGCCCGGGCGCACGCTGCTCGACCGCGCCGAGGCGGCCGGCCGCGCGGTCGTGAGCGTCGGCAAAATCGGCGACATCTTCGCCCACCGCGCCACCGGGCGCGAGATCAGGCCGGGCCCGAACGCGGCCTGCGTGACGGCGGGGCTCGACGCGCTGGCGACGCTGCCGGAGGGCGGCCTGATCTTCGTCAACCTCGTCGATTTCGACACGGAGCACGGCCACCGCCGCGACGTGCCGGGCTACGCCGCGGAGCTGGAGGCGTTCGACGCGCGGATCCCCGAGATCCTGGCGGCGCTGGCGCCGGGCGACCTCGCGGTGATCACGGCCGACCACGGCAACGATCCGACCTGGACCGGGACCGACCACACCCGCGAGCAGGTCCCGGTGCTGGCCTTCGGCCCCGGCGTGGCCGGCCGGCCGATCGGCCGGCGGGAGACCTTCGCGGATATCGGCGCCACCGTGGCGGCCCATCTCGGCCTCGCCTGGGACGGGGCCGGAACACCGTTCCTGTAGGGAGGACACGACGTGCGGGACGACGACGACCGGCCGCGCAAGGCCGTGGCCCACGAGATCGGGCAGCCCCTCGACACGCTCTCGCTCGGGGATCTCGACGAGCGCGTCGCGCTCCTGCGCGCCGAGATCGCCCGGCTCGAGGCGGCGCGGGCCGCCAAGCAGGCGGCGCAGGGCGCGGCCGACGCGTTCTTCAAGCGGGGCTGAGGCTTGGACCGGCGCGAAACCCTCGCTGCCCTGCGGCGCGGCGATCTCGGCGGCGCGCGCGAGCTGCGGCTGCCCGACGGCCTGACGGAGGTGCCGCGCGAGGTCTTCGCCCTCGCCGACACCCTCGAGGTGCTCGATCTCGGCCGGGGCAGCCTCACCGACCTGCCGGACGATCTCGGCCGCCTGCACCGTCTGCGCGTGCTGTTCTGCTCCGGCAACCCGTTCGCGCGCCTGCCGCCGGTGCTCGGCGCCTGCCCGGCGCTGAGCCAGCTGGGCTTCCGCGGCTGCGGCATCCGCGAGGTACCGGGGGAGTCGCTGCCGCGCGACCTGCGCTGGCTGACCCTGACCGACAACGCGATCGCGGAGCTGCCCGCCGCCCTCGGCGAGCGGCCGCGCCTGCAGAAGCTGATGCTGGCGGGCAACCGGCTCTCCGCGCTGCCCGACAGCCTGTCGGGGGCGGGCAACCTCGAGCTGATCCGGCTCGCCTGCAATCGCCTCGCGGCGCTCCCGCCCTGGCTCGCGCGCCTGCCCCGCCTCGCCTGGATCGCCTATGCCGGCAACCCCGCCGAGCCGGCGACGGCGCCGGTCGCGGCCCCCGCGGTGCCGTGGGCCGACCTCGCCGTCGGCGACCTGCTCGGCGAGGGCGCCTCGGGGCGGGTCCACCGGGCGCGGTGGCGGGGGCCGGCCGGCGGGGAGGACGTGGCCCTGAAGCTGTTCAAGGGCGCGATGACCAGCGACGGCCTGCCCGAGCGGGAGATGGAGGCCTGCCTCGCCGCCGGGACGCACCCGGCCCTCACGGGCGCGCTCGGCCGGCTCGAGGGCCATCCCGACGGTGCCCGCGGCCTGCTGCTCCGGCTCCTGCCGGCGCACTGGCGCGCACTCGCCGGGCCGCCGAGCCTCGCGAGCTGCAGCCGCGACGTCTACGACCCGGACCTGCGCCTCGGCGCCGACACGGTCCTGCGGATCGCCCGCGCCGTGGCCGAGGCGGTGGCGCACCTGCACGGGCGGGGCCTGCTGCACGGCGACGTCTACGCCCACAACACGCTCTGGGATGCCGGGACCGGCGCGGCCGTGCTCAGCGACTTCGGCGCCGCCTCGGCCCTGCCGGACGGGCCGCTCGGCGCGGCCCTGGCGCGGGTCGAGGTCCGCGCCGTCGGCATCCTGATCGGCGAGCTGCTCGACCGATGCGCGGCGCTGCCGGACTCCCTGTGCGCCCTGGCGCAGGCCTGCACCGGGCCGGATCCCGACGGGCGGCCGGGCCTCGGGGCGGTGATCGCCGAGATCGGGCGGCTCCAGGCCTGATCGCGCGGCCTCGACCGGTGCCGGGAGCGGTCCGCCGTCTCAGTCGGGGATATCGCCCTGCCCGCGCGCGACCACGGCGAACAGGTCGCCGAGGGCCGCGAGGCTCGCGGCCTGGAGCTGGGCCGCCGGCACCACGGCGCCGTCCGGCCCGGGCAGGTCCCGCGTCGCCGTGGCGGCCGCCACGACGGTGGGGCGGAATCCGAGGTTGAAGGCGCTCCGGGCGGTGGAGTTGACGCACATATGCGTCATGAAGCCCGCCAGGACGACGTCCTTCACGCCGATCTGCTCGAGCCGCGCCTGGAGGTCGGTGCCCACGAAGGAACTCGGATAGGCCTTGGTGATCACCGGCTCGTCGCCCTGCGGCGCCACTTCCGGGCTGATCTGGCCGATCGGGGCGGTCACGTCGTAGGGCGAGCCCGGCCCGGCATCGTGGCGGACATGGATCACCGGGATGCCGGCGTCGCGCGCCCGTCGCAGGAGCGCCGCCGCCTCCCGGAGCGCGGGCTCGACGCCGTCGAGCCGCATCACGCCCTCCCGGTAGGTCTGCTGCAGGTCGATCATCACGAGCGCCGAGCCCCTGAGCGGGGCCGGCGCGGGGCTCAGGCCGGACAGGCCGCGCAGGGTTGCCGGATCGGACATCGGCGGTTCCTCCCGTGGGGCCGCGTCGGAGGCGGCTCTCTGAGCCCGGGACGCTACGACGGCGCGGCCCGGTCGCGCCAGTGTGCAAAGGTGCAACGCTCGTGCGCCGGGGCCGGATGTTCCCCCAGGAAGGTTGGCCGCGCGGATTGATCCTACCTCGCGCGTCGCTACATGCGCGGCGTGACCGCCCCGCCCCTGCGCCTCGGCGCGCTGCTCATCGCCCTCGCCTGCGCGCAGCCGGCCGCGGCCGCCCCGTCCGAGGGGGCGACCGAGACCGTCGAGCAGGCCCTGTGCCGCCTCATCGACGACTCGGCCAAGGCCCGCGGCCTGCCGGTACCGTTCCTGACGCGCCTGATCTGGCGCGAGAGCAGTTTTCGCGTCGGGGTGGTGAGTCCGGCCGGCGCGCAGGGCGTCGCGCAGTTCATGCCCGGGACCGCCCGGGAGCGCGGCCTCCTCGACCCGTTCGATCCCGAGCAGGCGATCCCGCACGCGGCCCACCTGCTCGCCGACCTGAGGACCCAGTTCGGCAATCTGGGCCTCGCCGCCGCGGCCTATAACGGCGGCGCCGCGCGGGTGAGCAAGTGGCTCGCCGGCGACGGCGGCCTGCCCGCCGAGACGCGGGCCTACGTGGCCAACATCACCGGCCAGCCGGTGGACGACTGGCGGACCGGCCCCGGCAAGGCGATCGAGTTCCCGGAGGGCGGCGCGCCCGCCAAGTCCGACGGCAGGTCCGACAACAAGTCCGAGGCGAAGGGTGAGAAGGACGCGACGGACCAGAAGGAGGCCAAGGGGGAGGCCAAGAGGGAGACCAAGCCGGAAGCGCCGCAGACCTGCCTGCAGGTCACCGCCAGCCTGCGCGTCCCGTCGCGCGGCGACCGCTTCGCCCTCGGCCTCAACGAGGGGCCGGCCGCCCCCTGGGGCATCCAGCTCGCCGGCAACTTCTCCAAGGCTCTGGCGCTGCAGAGCTTCAACCGCGCGCGGAGCGCCTACGCGGGGGTGATCGGCGAGGTGCGGCCGATGATCATCGGCACGCGCCTGCGCAACCGCGGGACCCGCGCCTTCTACCGGATCCGCATCCCGGCTCAGAGCCGGCAGGCGGCCGACGACCTGTGCGGCCGCATCCGCAAGGTCGGCGGCGCCTGCTTCGTGCTGCGGACCTGATTTTTCGTGATCCGCCCCGAGAGCGTCATCAATCCGCCCCGAGGGCGGTGCGGTATGGCCCGGTCGGGACAACCGGATGGGATATGACACGTCTCCTCACCGCGCTCGCTAGCCTCCTCTGCCTCGGGCTCGCCGCGTTCGGCTTCACCGCTGCCTCGCCGCTCGCGCTGTTCGACGCGATCGGCCCGCGCGATCCGGGGGGTCGGCTCGCCGCGAAGGACCAGCCCTTCGGCGAGGGTCCGCGGCGGCGGCTCGACGTCTACGTTCCCACCGCGGGCGCCGAGAACGCGCCGGTCCTGGTGTTCTTCTACGGCGGCTCCTGGCAGAGCGGCGCCAAGGACGACTACGCCTTCGTCGGGCACGCCCTCGCGGCGCAGGGTTTCGTCACGGTGCTGCCCGATTACCGGCTCTACCCGGAGGCGCCGTTCCCCGGCTTCCTCGAGGACGGCGCCGAGGCCATCGCGTGGGTGCGCGACAACATCGCCGGATACGGCGGCGACCCGCGCCGCATCGTGCTCGCCGGCCACTCGGCGGGCGCCTACAACGCCGTGATGCTCGGCCTCGACCCGCGCTACGTGATCGCCGCCGGGGTCGATCCCAAGGTGATCAAGGCCGTCGCCGGCCTGTCCGGCCCCTACGACTTCCTGCCGTTCGACCAGGACACCACCGTCAAGGTGTTCGGCAAGGCGCCAGATCCGGAGGCCACGCAGCCCGTCGCCTTCGTGGGCCCGCTCTCGCCCCCCGCCTTCCTGGCGACCGGCGACGCCGACACCGTGGTGAAGCCGCGGCACACGGTCAGCCTCGCCGCCAAGCTGCGGGCCGAGCACGTCCCGGTCCAAGAGCGGCTCTACCCGGGCCTCGACCACAAGGACACGCTGCTGGCGCTGTCCGTCACCTTCCGCTCGAAGGCGCCGGAACTGGCCGAGATGGCGTCCTTCCTGATGCGGCAATCCGCCGGCCGCTCGCAGTACACGATGCGGCGCTGACCCCGCCGGCATCGCGTCAAGGTTATCGCGCGATCGCGGGGTGCAACATCTGATTTTCCATCGCCCCGCACCTGCGGGCCGCTAGAATGGTCCTGGCCGCGCGGCGCGGCCTCGCGGTGGGACGGCATGGCTTCTGCGGACGCGGCGATCGGGATCCCGGCCGACGGGCGGCAGCGCGGCGTCGCGGGCCGCGACGTGCCGGACGTTCTGCGCGTGCTCCTGAATGGCGCCGTCTTCGTCCTGCTCTGGAACCACGTCTGGCTGAAGGACCTGTCCGACCGGTCGATGCTCGCGGCCTCCGAGGACGGCAGCCTGCTGACGCAGATCCTGTTCCTCAGCGCCGGCGCCGCCATGGCGGCGGCGATCCACCGGATCGGCGTGCGCCACCTCCGCCCCCTGGTGACCCGCCCCCTCGTGCTCTGCGCCCTCTGGCTCGGGGCGACGGCGCTGCTCTCCGTCGAGCCGAGCCTGTCGCTGCGGCGGCTCGCGCTCTTCGCCATCGCGGCGATGCTCTCGGCGGGCGTGCTGATCGTGGCCCGCTCGCCCCGCCAGCTGGCGCTGACCATGGCCGGGTCCGCCCTGGTCATCGTGCTCGCCTCCTACCTCTCGGTCGCCTTCGTGCCGAACCTCGCGATCCACTCGGCCTTCGACGTCAATTCCGATCCGAGCCACCCGGGCCTCTGGCGCGGGATCTTCCCGCAGAAGAACGAGGCCGGTGCCGCCATGGTGATCCTGGTGATCGTGGGCCTCTACGTCGCCAGGGTGGCGAGCCGCGTCCTCGGCTGGGCGATCGTGCTCCTGGCGGCCGGGTTCCTGGTGGCGAGCGGCTCCAAGACCGCGATCCTGCTCCTGCCGGTGATCCTCGCCGTGACCGGCCTGTGCCAGGTCCTGACCGGCGGGTTCCTGCGCCGCCTGCTGCTCCTCGGCCCGGTGATCGGGTTCTCGCTGATCTCGATCGGCTCGGTGCTGGCGCCGCCGATCCAGGAGGCGGTGGGCTCGCTGCTCACCGACGCGACCTTCACGGGCCGCAGCGAGATCTGGCAGTTCGCCATCGACAACATCATGATCCGGCCCTGGCGCGGCTGGGGGATCGGCGCCTTCTGGATGACCGAGCGGACCATGTATGCCGGCTCCGAGGCGCTGACCTGGGTCAACACCGTCGACCACGCCCACAACGCCTATCTCGACACCGCGCTGATCGGCGGCCTGCCGTTCCTCGCCCTGACCGTCGTAGCCTTCGTGCTCGCCCCGGTGCGCGACCTGCAGCGCGTGGCCGGCGGGACGCGCCTCGACGCGGAGACCATGCTGTTCCTGAGGCTGTGGTTCCTCGGGCTGGTCTCGGCCTCCTTCGAGACGGTGCTCTACAACGGCAACAACGCCACCTGCTGCATGTTCATGATGGCCGTGTTCGGCCTGCGCCTGCGCACCCGCTACGCCGTCGCGGCGGGCTGAAGCGCCCCGGGCGCCCGGACATCACGCGCCGGCCGCGGAAGGCCGCGCGTCGTGAGCGTACCCGTCCCGGTCTGCCTCCTCGAACGTCTCTGGCCACCGTCCGCGAGGCTTCTGTCCGGTAGCGGACGGCAACAACTTGTCCGGGAATTTGTTGGTCGGTATTCGCGCGGAGATTCTGCATGCCTGGCAGGGCTCGTTTCGCTTGGACCGACGTGACGTTCGCACTGGGCGCGAGTGCCCTGTGCGCGCTGTCCCTCTTCGTGGCCCACTAGCCAAGGGGCCGCGCCGGGGCGTCCCGTCCCGCCGCAGCGTCGAGAGTCCGGCGCGCCGCGACATCCGTCCGCGCTGTGGGCCGGCCGCGGTCAATCGGGCAGTGCGAAGACCAGCAGCGCGTTGCCGGTGCCGAAGCCCGACGCCCTAGTGAACGAGGCGCCGCCCGCCGCCACCGCGACGTACTGCTTGCCGTCCAGCGCGTAGGTCATCGCCGGCCCGCTGATGCCGGCCCCGCACTGGAAGCGCCAGAGAATCCGGCCGTCCCGCGCGTCGTGGGCGTCGAGATGGCCGTCCTCCTCGCCCGAGAAGACGAGCCCGCCGGCGGTCGCCAGGGTGCCCCCGGAGAGGCGGCTCGCGCCGCGCACCGACCACGCGATCCGGCCGCCGTCCGCGAGATCGACGGCCGTGAGCGTGCTGAAGGACGGCTCGCCCCTGGCCTCCCCGGTCTCCGTGTAGCGGATCTCCGGACGCCCCGCGGCGGCCGGCACGGTCTTCACCGTGTAGGTCGTCGCCCCGTGGCGGACCTGCACGTAGGCGCGCGTCCCGTCATAGGCGGTGGGCGGCCACGAGACCGCGCCGAGCGGGCCGGGCGCCACCACGGTGCCCTGCGGGGTCGGCGGCGCGAACAGGTTCTTCTGCTCGATCAGCGGGGCCGAGCGCGCGAGCAGCTTCCCCGTGGCGCGGTCGTGGACGTAGATCCAGCCGGTCTTGCTCGCCGAGGCCACCGCCCTGGCGCCGCCCGGCATGTCCAGCAGGAAGGGCGGCGCGGCGACGTCGTAGCCCCACTCGTCGTGCGGCACCTGCTGGTAGTACCAGCGCAGCTTCCCGGTCTTCACGTCGAGGGCGACGAGGCACATCGTGTAGAGATTGTCCCCCGGGCGCGACAGGCCGAAATTCTGCGGCGCCGGGTTGCCGGTGCCGAGGAAGATCAGGCCGAGATCGGGGTCGTAGGCGGGCGTCATCCAGAGGGAGCCGCCGCCCACCCGCCAGGCGTCGCGGTTGGCGGGGGCCGCCGCCTTCTCGGCGGCGATGTCGCGGTGGAGCGGCGTGCCGTCGGCGGTCTTCTCCACGAAGCCGCCCTCCCAGCCCTCCGAGGGCGTCACGTACCAGCGCCATCGTTCCTCGCCGGTCCTCGCGTCGTAGGCCGCGAGCCAGCCGCGCCGCCCGTATCCGCCCTCGATGCCGACCACCGAGCCGCCGTCGAGGCCGCCCGCCTCGTCCTCGATGTGGAGGCCGTAGCCGGCGCCGGTGACGCCGACGATGACGAGCCCGTCGGCGACGAGCGGCGGCATCTTGAAGCCGAGGCGGCTCGAACCCTGGACGGGCTTGCCGCCGAGGGTCGCGGCCAGGCCCGAGGCGGTCTCGGTCTCGCCCTCCTCCGGGCGCACTGCCTCCTTCTCCCAGACGATCCGGCCGGTCCTGGCGTCCAGGGCGATGAGCTGCCCGTCCATGGTCGCCTCGAAGACGAGGCCCCCCGAAACCGCGACCCCGCGGTTGGAGGGCGGGCCGAAGATCTTCTCGGTGCGCGGCTTGTGGGTGTAGGTCCAGAGCGGCTTGCCGGTCTTCGCGTCGAGGGCGGCGACGTTGTTCTGCGTCGTGGAGACGTAGAGGGTGCCGTCCACCATCACCGGCTGGGCCTGGAAGTAGCCGGTGACCCCGGTCTGGAAGATCCAGGCGGGGCGCAGCCGGCCGACCGTGTCGCGGTTGATCTGGGTCAGCTCGGAGAAGTTGCGGTTGCTCGGGTCGTGCCCGAAGGCCGGCCAGGGCGTCTCGGCGGCGGAGGCCGTACCGAGGGAGGCGGTTCCGGCAAGGCAGGCCAGCAGGGCGGCCCCGATCCATCGCGACAAGGTTGTGCTCCCGTGTGCGGCGCCCGTCGCGCCCGAACAGGTCTTCTCGCGACGCGGCCTCACGCCTGCCGCCGGGGCGCCCCGTCGAGCTGCGCCGGCGTCGCCTGGGCGCCCATGGCCCGGGCCATGTCGGCGGCGCTCTGGCCGGAGGCGTCGCGGCGATCCGGGTCGGCGCCGTGCTGGAGGAGCAGGTCGACCATCTCGGTGCGGTCGAACATGGCCGCGGTCATCAGCGCCGTGCGGGTGCCGTCGCCGGTCCCGTCCACCGCGGCCCCGTGCCGGAGCAGGAGCTGCGCGACGGCGAGGTCGTTCTTGAAGGCCGCGCCGGCGAGCGGCGTCTGGCCGCGGTCGTTGGCGAGTTCCGGGTCGCCGCCGGCCTCCAGGATCACCCGGGCGGCCTCCGCCTGTCCGTTATACGCGGCGAGCATCAGCAGGCTGTCGCCCTTGTCATTGCGCAGGTTCGCCGGCAGCCCCTGCCCGAACAGGTCGGCGAGCTCCTCGGCGTGACCCATCCGCGCGTACTGGAAGACCCGGCCCGCGAAGGCCAGGGTCTCGTCGTCGAGGGTCGGGGGCGGGTTCGTCTCTGAGGCCATCGCGTGCTCGTCACTCATCGCGGCTGATCTGGGCCGCTGCGGCATCGACGTCCAGCGGCCGGGGGAACAGTTTCGTCGCCCGGCTCGTTCCAGCCGCCTATCCGGGCCAGGCCCGGCGTCTCCGGAGCGCGACGATGCCCCGACCGTTTGAGCCCTACGCCGACGCGCTGCGCACCGCCCGCGAGATCGTGCGCGAGCAGGCGGGGACCGTCGTTGAGGCGGCGGTCCGCGCGGATTCCCACGCCTACGACGAGGCCTGCCACGTCCTCGTGGTCCGGATCGCGCAGGCCATCGTCGATGCCGGCGAGGCCGGGTCGGGACACGGCCTCGGCCGCGGCAGCGAGGCCGCCTGAGGTCCCGGCGGCCCGGTCAGCCCCGCCGTCGCCCACCGCCGCCCTTGTACTTGGGCTTCTGACCGCCGAGCCCCTGCGTCGAGCGCGGCTTCGGCCGCTCCTGCCAGACCGGCGCCGCGCCGCCCACCGGCAGCTCCCGGTCCGTCCCCGGGCCCATATTGTCGAGGTCGGGCCTGGCGATGCGGCTGCCCCCGCGCGGCGGCTTCCGGCCGAACTTGCCGGCCTCGCGCTCCACGTCGCCCTGCCGGGCCATCGGGTCGTCGGAGACCAGCAGCTCGGTCGCCTGGAGCCGCTTGAGCTCGTCGCGCAGCCGCGCCGCCTCCTCGAAGTCGAGGTCGGCGGCGGCCGCCCGCATGCGCTTCTCGAGGTCCGCCATCACGGCCTTGAGGTTGTGGCCGACCGTGATGGCGTCCTTGGCGAGCCCGGTATCGACCTGCACATGGTCGCGCTCGAACACGCTGCTCAGGATGTCGGCGATGCCGCGCTTCACGCTCTGCGGCGTGATCCCGTGCTCCGCGTTGTAGGCGAGCTGCTTGGCGCGCCGGCGCTCGGTCTCGGCCATCGCCCGCTCCATCGAGCCGGTGATGGTGTCCGCATACAGGATGCAGCGCGCGTCGGCGTTGCGGGCGGCGCGGCCGATGGTCTGGATCAGCGAGGTCTCCGAGCGGAGGAAGCCCTCCTTGTCGGCGTCGAGGATCGCCACCAGGGCGCATTCCGGGATGTCGAGGCCCTCGCGCAGCAGGTTGATGCCGATCAGGACGTCGAAGGCCCCGAGCCGCAGGTCGCGGATGATCTCGATCCGCTCCAGCGTGTCGATGTCGGAGTGCATGTAGCGCACCCGCACGCTGTTCTCGTGCAGGTACTCGGTGAGGTCCTCGGCCATGCGCTTGGTGAGCGTGGTCACGAGGGTCCGGTAGCCGGCCTGCGCCACCTCTCGGACCTCGCCCAGCAGGTCGTCCACCTGGCTGCGCGCCGGGCGCACCTCGATCACCGGGTCGACCAGGCCGGTCGGGCGGATGACCTGCTCGGCGAAGACGCCGCCGGTCTGCTCCATCTCCCACTTGCCGGGCGTCGCCGAGACGTGGACCGTCATCGGCCGCATCGCGTCCCACTCCTCGAAGCGCAGCGGTCGGTTGTCGAGGCAGGAGGGCAGCCGGAAGCCGTACTCCGCGAGCGTCGCCTTGCGGCGGAAGTCGCCCCGGTACATGCCGCCGATCTGCGGCACGGTGACGTGGCTCTCGTCGGTGAAGACCAGGGCGTTGTCGGGCAGGTACTCGAACAGGGTCGGCGGCGGCTCGCCGGGCTTCCGGCCGGTGAGGTAGCGGGAGTAGTTCTCGATGCCGTTGCAGGCGCCGGTCGCCTCGATCATCTCGATGTCGAAGGTGCAGCGCTGGTCGATGCGCTGCGCCTCGATCAGGCGGCCCATCTTGGTCAATTCCTCGATCCGGCCCGTCAACTCGTGCTTGATGCCTTTGATCGCCTGCTGCAGCGTCGGGCGCGGCGTCACGTAGTGCGAGTTGGCGTAGACCTTCACGAACTTCAGTTCGGAGATGGTCTTGCCGGTGAGCGGGTCGAACTCGACGATGCTCTCGACCTCGTCGCCGAACAGGCCGATCCGCCAGCCGCGATCCTCCAGGTGGGCCGGCCACAGCTCGATCGAGTCGCCCCGCACCCGGAAGGTGCCGCGGGCGAAGTCGGACTGGATCCGCTTGTACTGCAGGGCCACGAGGTCGGCGATGAGCTGGCGCTGCTCGATCCGCTCGCCGAGCGACACCGTGAACGACATTGCCGTGTAGGTCTCGACCGAGCCGATACCGTAGATGCACGAGACCGAGGCGACGATGATCACGTCGTCGCGCTCCAGCAGGGCGCGGGTCGCGGCGTGGCGCATCCGGTCGATCTGCTCGTTGATCGACGATTCCTTCTCGATGAACGTGTCGGAGCGCGGGACGTAGGCTTCGGGCTGGTAATAGTCGTAGTAGGAGACGAAGTACTCGACCGCGTTGTCGGGGAAGAACGCCTTGAACTCCCCGTAGAGCTGCGCGGCCAGCGTCTTGTTGGGCGCGAGGATCAGCGCCGGGCGCTGCGTCTCCTCGATGATCTTGGCCATCGTGAAGGTCTTGCCCGAGCCGGTGACGCCGAGCAGCACCTGGTCGCGCTCCAGCGCCTGCACGCCGCCGACGAGCTCGGCGATCGCCCGGGGCTGGTCGCCGGCCGGCGTGAATTCCGACTTGAGCGTGAACCGGACGCCGCCCTCGGATTTCTGCGGCCGCTCCGGCCGGTGGGGCGTCCAGGTCTTGCCGTCCTTGAACAGCGGGTTGCCCTCGGTGAGCAGCCGCTCGAGCGCGCTCACCGTCGCCGAGGCGCCGCCGTCGCCGCCGGGATCCGGCAGATCGGCGCCCTCCGGCGCGGGGCCGTCCTCGGGCGGCGTCAGGCCGAGCGCCTGCGCCAGACGGGGGTCGACATCGGCCGCGTCGCCGAGCGCGTAGCCGGCCTGGGGGGCCTCCGCGAAGCCGTCGCGGGCGATCTCGGCCCTCCGGGTCGCGGCCGCGGGCACCCCGTCCTTCGGGTTGCCCTTCCTGCCCCCCGCCTTGCGGCCCGGCCGTGCCGGCACCTCGGGGGGCGGCTCGACGGTGGCCGGACGGTTCCGGTTGAGCGCCGGGTTCAGAAGCTCCGCCAGATAGGTGTCCAGGGGCTTCAGCTCGGGCTTCGACGCCTTGGCGGACGTGGCCGTCACGGAGGCGGCGCGCGGTTTCTTCGGTGCGGGCATGAGAACAATATGGGCCCGGATCGCGCTCCGAGAAACCCTGCGCGGGTGCGGTTTGACGGCTTTCGTCCGCCGCCGGCCATGCCGAGGACCGGCCGCGGAGCGCCGTGGCGTTCCACTAAAGACGGTGTGGCGAATACAACCGATAGGTAGAATTCACGCGGGGGCGAACTCGACCGCGGTCCCGGATGCTGAGAAGATCGGCATGCGCGCGCGGAAATCGGCTTGCGGTGGGCCGACCCCGTCGATACTTTGCGGTGCAAAGTGGGGTGTGCGGCATGCTGCGGCCGGGGGCTTGAGGCACATGCAGGACCTGGACAAGGCGCTGGCCGACATCGTGGCCATCCGCTCGCAGATCGCCCGCGACACGGCGTTCCGCGGCTTGGGCGCGGCGACGGTCGCCGGCACCGGCGGCCTCGCGCTCGCCTGCGCGGCGGGGCAGGCCCTGTGGCTCGGCGATCCCGCGGCGCGGCCGGGCCTGTTCTTCGGCCTCTGGATCGCGGCGGCCCTCGCGGCCTTCGCGATGATCGGCGTCGAGGCGGTCCGGCGCAGCCGGCGCCTGCATTCCGGCCTCGCCGACGCGATGGTGTGGAACGCCATCGAGGTATTCCTGCCGGCCGCGGGCGCGGGGGCCTGCCTCGCCCTGGTCATCGCCCGCTTCGCCCCCGGCGAGGTCTGGATGCTGCCGGGTCTCTGGCAGGTGCTGGTCGGCCTCGGCCTGTTCGCCTCGGCGCGGATCCTGCCCCGGGCGGTTCAGGGCGTCGGGGCCTGGTACCTGCTCGCCGGGCTCGCCGTGCTGGCGGTCTCGGCCGAGACGCGGGCCCTGTCGCCCTGGACGATGGGCCTGCCCTTCCTGTTCGGCCAGGCGTGGCTGGCCGGGATCATCCATCACGGGGCCCGGGCCTTCGATGACGACCGCTGACCGTTCCGAGGGGCGCTTCTCCTACGAGGGGCTCGACAGGATCATCCACGAGCGGGCGCGCCTGAGCGTGCTGACCTCCCTGGTGGCGCACCCGAAGGGGCTGCCCTTCCCGGATCTCAAGCGGCTGTGCGGGCTGACCGACGGCAATCTCAGCCGCCATCTGGCCGTTCTGAGCGAGGCGGATCTGGTGAGCCTCGAGAAGCGCTTCGCGCAGAACCGGTCGCAGACGATCTGCCGCCTCACGGCGGTCGGGCGTCGGCGCTTCATCGGTTATCTCGGCGTGCTGGAGCAGGTGGTGCGCGACGCCGCGGAGGCGGCCGAGCGCGGCCCCGAATCCGGTGTCCGCGGCCTCGATCCGGCCACGAAAACGGCGTGAGACCGCCCGTCCCGCCGGGAATGTTAATCCCGTTTCGATAGACCTCTACGCCACGCCCATGCCGGGAGACTTTACGATGCAAAGCGAAGCGGTGCCGGGAGCCCTGCACGCCGCGATCATCATGGACGGCAACGGGCGCTGGGCGACGCAGCGCGGCCTGCCGCGGCTGGCCGGCCACCACCGGGGCGTCGAGGCGATCCGCCGCACCGCCGAGGCGTGCCCGGATCACGGCATCGGCACGCTCACGCTGTACGCCTTCTCGGCGGATAACTGGCAGCGGCCGGCCGAGGAAGTCGGCGGCCTGATGCGGCTCCTGCGCTCGTACCTGCGCAACGAGACCCAGCGCCTCGCCCGCACCGGCACCCGTCTCAGCGTCGTCGGTCGGCGCGACCGTCTGCCCGACGGCATCCCCCAGGCGATCGCGGCCGCCGAGGCCGCCACGGCGGCGGGGACCCGGCTGCATCTGCGGATCTGCGTCGACTACTCGGCCCGCGACGCGATCATCGCGGCGGCGCAGCGCCTCGCCGGCGAGGAGCCGACGCGCGAGAGCTTCGGCAAGCTGGTGGCCGGTCCGATGCACGGCTCGCCGGTGGATGTCGACCTGCTGATCCGCACCGGCGGCGAGCGCCGCCTCTCCGACTTCATGCTGTGGGAGGCGGCCTACGCCGAGCTGCTGTTCACCGAGCGGATGTGGCCCGATTTCGGGCCCGACGACCTCGCCGAGG
Source organism: Methylobacterium sp. yr668 (assembly GCF_900116245.1). NCBI lineage: Bacteria > Pseudomonadati > Pseudomonadota > Alphaproteobacteria > Hyphomicrobiales > Methylobacteriaceae > Methylobacterium > Methylobacterium sp. yr668. The sequence continues at coordinate 155,814 of NZ_FOZY01000002.1, forward strand.
CCGTGGCCGAATTCGGCCGCCGGGAGCGCCGGTTCGGCGGCCTGAAGGCGCCCGCCGTCCCGGCCGCCGCCTGAGGCGGCTTGACGCGCGCGCGCCGGCGCGCAGAGGGTCGGCGGCATGACCGAGACCCTCGCCCATCGCCGCGTCCTCCTCGTCATCGGCGGCGGCATCGCGGCCTACAAGGCCCTCGACCTGATCCGGCGGCTGCGCGAGCGGGGCGCCAGCGTCTGCCCGGTGCTGACCGCGGGGGCGCAGGAATTCGTGACGCCGCTGGCGGCGGCCGCGCTCGCCGGTGAGCGGGCGCATACCGACATGTTCGACCGCGCCTCCGAGGCCGAGATCGGCCACATCAAGCTCGCCCGTCAGGCCGATGCCGTGGTGGTGGCGCCCGCGACCGCCAACCTGATGGCCCGCATGGCCGGCGGTCACGCGGCCGACCTCGCGACCACGGTCCTGCTAGCCACGACCCTGCCGATCCTGATCGCGCCGGCCATGAACGTCCAGATGTGGGCGCATCCCGCCACCCGCCGGAACCGTGCGGTCCTGGAGGGCGACGGCGTCCGGATCGTCGGGCCGAATGCCGGCCGGATGGCCGAGCCCGAATCCGGACCCGGCCGGATGGCCGAGCCCAACGAGATCGCCGACGCGCTGGAGCGGATGCTCGGCACCCCGAGCGGGGACAGGCCCCTGGCCGGCCGGCGCGTGCTCGTGACCTCGGGCCCCACCCACGAGCCGATCGACCCTGTCCGCTACATCGCCAACCGCTCCTCGGGCCGCCAGGGCCACGCCATCGCGGCCGCCGCCGCCGCGGCCGGCGCCGCCGTGACCCTGGTCTCCGGGCCGGTGGCGCTCCCCGACCCGCCGGGCGTCGCCGTCGTGCGGGTCGAGACCGCCCGGCAGATGCTGGCCGCCGTCGAGGAAGCGCTGCCGGCCGACATCGCGGTCTTCGCCGCCGCGGTCGCCGACTGGCGCCCGGAGCAGGAGGCGGGCAGCAAGAAGATCAAGAAGGACGGAACCGGGCCGGCGCCGATGCCGCTGGTCGAGAACCCCGACATCCTCGCCACGATCGCGCGCCGGCCGGCCGGGCGGCCGCCCCTCGTGGTCGGGTTCGCGGCCGAGACCGACACGGTGGTCGAGCACGCCCGGGCGAAGATCGCCCGGAAGGGCTGCGACCTCATCGTGGCCAACGACGTGTCGGCCGAGGGCGGCGTCATGGGCGGCGTCGACAACACGGTGCACCTGATCCGGCGGGACGGCGCCGTGGAGACCTGGCCGCGCCTCGGCAAGGACGAGGTCGCCCGGCGGCTCGTCGCCCGTTTCGCCGCGCTTCTGGCCGGCTGACGCGGCGCAGCCCGAGAGGGACGCGGGACCCCTCGACGGCGCGCCGTTCCGAGCGTGAGTGTCGTTGCGCACAGGGAAGATAAAAGTGTTTCTGCAAAAAATCCGCGTCCGATCGATTGGTGACTGAGAATATCTGCGCTTGTGCCCGACCATTATCCAGTCGTTTTGCAGATAAATAATTCGGAAGGGGAAATTTTAAGACAGGTCGGTGCCTGCGACCGCCCGCATTGTCCCGGCTGTGCGGGGAAAAACTTGCTATGATCTGGTATGCCCGGCCGATCGGGCGACCGGAGCCGAGGCACGATGCGCGTAGGGGACCTGTCCATCCGGACGACCATGAGCCTCGTCCTCGTCGTCATGGCCACGATCATGCTCGGCTTCGCGACGGGCACCGTGCGGGAGGCGCGGCAGCACGCCGCCGAGGCCGAGCGGGTCATCGCGCTGGTGCGGGCGAGCCGCGCCCTCCTCCAGACGCTGAACGTGACCCGGTTCGAGCGGGGCGCGACGCTGCAGTTCCTCGCCGCCGCCGAGCCCGTCGAGGCCGAGACCCGCGCGTCGCTCTACGCCGACCGGCAGCGGGCCATCGCGGGGCTCGCCGCGGCCCAGCCGCTCCTCGACGGTTTGGAAATGCCCGCCGTGGCGGCGACCCTCGGCCGGCTGCACGAGGCGAGCGGCCGCCTCGAGCGCCTCCGGCCGCGGGTCGACGCCGCCCTGGACGTGCCGGGCGCGCGTCGCGACGGCGCGGTGACGGCGGAGGCCAGGGCCGCCCTCCAGGCCATGCTCGATGCCCTGATCGCCACGAGCGACGCCGTGGACGCCGCGATCCCGCTGTCCGACGGGCTCCTCCGGCGCGACCTCGCCCTGAAGCGGGCGGCGTGGGCGACGCGCATGGCCAACGGCGCCGTCGCGCTGCGCGTGCAGACATCCCTGGCGGCCGGGGCGTCCTGGTCGCTGGACGAGACCGTCGCGGCCGCCGAGGAGCGGGGACGGCTCGACGCGGCCTGGAACGCGGCGGTCGAGGCCGCGGCCGAGGCGTCCGGGGCGGCCCAGGCCGCGTTCCGGCGAGCCCGGGAGAACAATTTCGAGGGCGCCCCCCTCGCCCGCCGGCGCGCCGTGGCGCAGGCCCTGGCTCGCGGCGCGCCGCCGGGCCTGACGCTCGCCCAGGCGCGCAAGCTCGACACGCCCGAGCAGGTGACCCTCGTCGACCTCGCCTTCGTCTGCCTCGACGAGATGGTCGCGCGGGCCGAGGCCCTGTCGGGGGCGGCGCGGAGCACCCTGTGGCGCGACGGGGCGGCCCTGGTCGCGACCCTGCTGCTCGTCGCCCTCGGGCTGCTCGCCCTGTTCCGCGGCGTGCTCCGGCCGATCCGGCGGATCACCGCGGCCATGGAGGCCCTCGCGGCCGGGGATTCCGCCGTTGCCGTCCCGGGCCTCCGGCGGCGCAACGAGATCGGCGCCATGGCGGCGGCCGTGCAGGTGTTCAAGGACAACCTGATCCGCACCCGGCAGCTGGAGGCCGAGGCCGAGGCGGCGCGGCAGGACGCGGCGCGTCAGCGCGGCCTCGCGATGCGGCAGGTCGCCGACCGCTTCGCCGACGCCGTCGGCGGGATCGTCGCGCAGGTCTCGACGGCGGCGGCATCGTTGCAGGCCACGGCCCGCGGCATGACGGAGACCGCGGCCGAGACCGCGGGGCAGTCGACCACCGTCGCGGCCGCGGCCGAGGAGGCGGCCAGCAACGTCGGCACCGTGGCGGCGGCGGCCGAGGAACTCGGCGCCTCCGTGCAGGAGATCGGCCGGCAGGTCGACGGCTCGGCCGGCCTCGCCCGGGCGGCGGTCGCGGAGGCCGACCGGACCGGCGCGCTGGTCCGGGACCTGAGCGAGGCCGTGGCGCGGATCGGCGACGTGGTCGGGCTGATCTCGACCATCGCGGGCCAGACCAACCTGCTGGCGCTCAACGCCACGATCGAGGCGGCGCGCGCGGGCGCGGCCGGGCGCGGCTTCGCGGTGGTGGCCACGGAGGTGAAGGCGCTGGCCGAGCAGACCGCCCGGGCCACGGAGGAGATCGCGGGCCAGATCGGGCGGGTGCAGGCCTCGACCGGGCAGGCCGTCGCGGCGATCGGGACGATCACGGCCCGGATCCGGGACATCGACGGCGTGGCGACCACGATCGCGGCGGCGGTGGAGCAGCAGGGCGCGGCGACCCGCGAGATCGTCCGCAACGTCGGCCAGGCGGCGCAGGGCGCGGCCGCGGTCACCGGCCACGTCGCCGGCGTCGCCGCGGCCTCCGGCGCGACCGAGGCGGCGGCGGGCGAGGTTCTGGGTGCCGCCGCGGCCCTGTCGGCCCAGGCCGCGCACCTGACCGAAGAGGTCGGCCGCTTCCTCGACGGCGTCCGAGCCGCCTGAGCGCGTCCCCGGAGCGCGGACGGCCGCCTCCCTGGCCTGGACGGGTCCGAGGCGATAGAAGGCCTCCCGACGGCCGGCGCGCACGGCGCCGGCTCCAGGGAGAAACCATGCCTCGCCTGTCCCCCCTCTTCGGAGCCGCGTTGATCGCCATGACCACAGCCGCCAATGCCGAGACCGTGACCACCCCGTCGGGCCTCAAGTATCAGGACGAGGTCGTCGGCACCGGGCCCGAGCCGAAGGCCGGCCAGACGGTCACCGTCCAGTACACCGGCTGGCTCGACGAGGGCGGCAAGAAGGGCAAGAAGTTCGACTCGTCCCGCGACCGCAACCAGCCCTTCAGCTTCCCCCTCGGCGCCGGCCAGGTGATCAAGGGCTGGGACGAGGGCGTCGCCACCATGAAGACCGGCGGCAAGCGCACCCTGATCATCCCGCCGCAGCTCGGCTACGGCGCCCGCGGCGCCGGCGGCGTGATACCGCCGAACGCCACGCTGATCTTCGACGTCGAGCTCCTCGGCGCGAAGTAAGCGGCACGGCTGCGCGACGGCGGGAATTTCGAGACGATGCTGTTCGCGCAGCTGTCCGACGAGCTGTTCAAGCCGCTGGCCTCGCCGAGCCGCGGCTTCAACGCGGCCCTGCTCCTGCACCTGCACCGGCGCGTCCTCGGGGCCGAGCCGGTGCGCAAGGCCGAGCTCCTGGCCGAGATCGGCGACTTCGCCGCCGGCTGGAGCGACCCCGAGGTCAGCGGCGACGAGCCGATCTCGGCCGACCCGGCCGAGCGCCGCACGGCGCTCTACCGGCGCCTCCTCGACACCGGCTGGCTGATCGAGCGCCGCGAGCGCTACGTCCCGGTCGCGGAGTTCGACCCCGAGGCCCGCCTCCTGCTGGAGGAGCTGTCGCGGCTGGAACGGGGCGAGACCCGCTCCTACGGGGGCGCCGTCCTGGAGGTGCTGGGCGGCCTCGAGAGCGCCCTGTCGGACCCGGCGAACCGCTCCGAGGCGCTGTCCAACGCCGCGCGGGGCGCGGCCGCCTTCCTGTCCCACGTGCGCGGGCTCGCGGCCGGCATGCGCAAGGTCGAGGAGCGCATCCTGCGCGAGCCCGACCGCGCCAAGACCTTCCGGCTGTTCTTCGAGGATTTCGTCGAGCGCCACCTGATCAGCGACTACCGGACGCTGCACACCCGCTTCAACCCGTTCCGCTTCCGCGCCAGCGTGGTGCGCGAGGCCGGCCGGGCGCTGCGCGATGCCCTCACGGTCCGGGCCCTGGCCGAGGGCCTGATCCGCGAGGGGCGGAGCGCCGATCTCGACACGGCGCAGCGGGCCGTCCGGGCGGATCTCGCCCAGATCCTCGCGGTGTTCGAGGGCCTCGACAACCACCTCGACGCCGTCGACGCCGTGGTGGCGCGCCTGGAGCGCCGGATCGCCTCCGCGCTGCACGTGATGGACCGCCCGGACCCGAGCGGCGTCGAGCGCGTCGCCGCGATGCTGCGCGCCGTCGGCGGGGCGGAGATCGCCCCCGAGGTGCCGGGCGACGTCTCGCTGCTGCGGCCGCCGATCGGGCACGCGCATCTCCAGGCGCCGCGCGCCCGCAAGTCGGCCATCGACATGGAGCCGCTGCCCGACATCGAGGACGACCCCGTGGTCGACGCCTTCGCGGCCGCCAAGGCGGAGTTCCGCCGCCGCACCACCGTGACGCCCGAGAGCATGAGCGCCTTCGTGGAGGCCCGGCTCGGCAAGGCGGTGCGGCTGCGCGGGTCGCAGATCGTCATCGCGGGCGTCGACGACTTCATCGTGTTCCAGCGCCTGCGCGAGATCGACGTGCTGTTCGACGCCAAGCTCGGCGCGCGCTACGCCCTGACCCGGCTGCCCGAGCGGGTGGTCAACGGCTGGCTGGACTGCCCGGATTTCCTGCTGGAGCGCCGTCCCCGTGCTTGAGGGCTTCCGCGCGATCATCGACGGAGACGAGCCGCCGCCGCCCGGCGCCCGGGCGCCGGACGCCGAGGAGCTGTGCCGCGCCCTCCAGGTGCTGCTGAAGGGGCAGGTGATCTACGCCGAGACGCAGGGCATCGGCCGCTCCTACGAGCTCGCCCGGCACTACGCGCCGTTCTTCACCGACTACTTCGCCTGCCTCGGCTACGCGCTGACCGTGTCGCACCGCGACCAGATGGTCTCGCTGAGCCCGGCCGCCGACGCCCCGCGCCACGACATCGTCTCGGAGCGCCTGCGCAAGGACGAGACCCTGGTGCTGCTGGCGCTCCGGCTCCTCTACGAGGAGGGCCTGCGCGACCACCGGGCCGGAACGGACGGGATCGTCGACTGCACCACCGACGAGATCGTCGAGAAGATCCGCGCCGTGGCGCGCAACGAGCCCCCCGAGGAGGGCCGGCTCGCCGACATCCTGCGCCTCTACGCCAAGCGCGGCGGCCTGCGCCTCGGCGAGCGCGACCGGGTCGAGCGGGTCACGCCGCTGTCGCTCCTGCCGGGGCTGACGGTGCTGGCCTCCGACGCCTGGATGGAGCGCCTGCGGGCGTGGTCCGAGGCCGGCGAGGCCTGATTCCGCCGTCCGGTCGACCAGTTCGGCGCCGTCTTTGCGAGCGGAGCGAAGCAATCCAGCCGGCGCCACGATTGCCGGCGTCGCGCTGCCCTGGGTCACTTCGCTGCGCTCGCGATGACGGAGTGAGATACGTCAACCGCGACGTGCGGCCGAACCCACGTGACCGCGCTCAGGCCGCCCGGACCGTCGCCAGGAAGTGCTCGACCTCGCTGCCGAGATGGGCCGCCTGGCGGGCCATCTCGGAGGCCGAAGCCAGGACCTGCGCGGCGGCCGCGCCGGTCTCCTCGGCGGCGCCGGCGACCCCGCTGACATTGACGGTCACCGACTCGGTCCCGGTCGCGGCCTCGGCGACGTTGCGGACGATCTCCTGCGTGGCCGCGCCCTGCTCCTCCACCGCCGCCGCGATGGAGTTGGCCATGCCGCTGATCTCGCGGATGCGGCCGGCGATGCCGTCGATGGCCTGGACGGCCTGGCCGGTCGAGCCCTGGATCTGCGCGATCTGGGCCGAGATCTCGGCCGTCGCCTTGGCGGTCTGGTCGGCCAGCGCCTTCACCTCGGTGGCGACGACCGCGAAGCCGCGGCCGGCGACGCCGGCCCGGGCCGCCTCGATCGTGGCGTTCAGCGCGAGCAGGTTGGTCTGGCTGGCGATCGCCGAGATCAGGTCGACCACCTCGCCGACCCGGCGCGCGCCGGTGCTCAGGGCCTGGACGAGGTCGGCCGTGGCGGCCGCCTCGCGGACGGCGGCCTGCGCCAGGTCCGCCGAGGAGCCGACCTGACGGCCGATCTCGTTGACCGAGGAGCCCAGCTCCTCGGCCGCCGCCGCCACCGTGGTGACGTTGGAGGAGGCCTCCTCGGCCGCGGCCGCCGCGCTGGTCGACTGGCCGGCCGTCTGCGTCGCCGTCGCGGTGAGGCTCTGGGCCGTGGACTGGAGCTGCGTCGCCGCCGACGTCACCGAGCCGACGATGCCGCCGATCGCGGATTCGAACCGGTCGGCGAGCTCGCGCGTCGCCTGCCGGCGCTGCGCCTCGGCGCCGGCCCGGGCCTGCGCGGTCTCGGCCTCGAGGGCGCGGGCGTGCAGCAGGTTCTCCCGGAACACCGCGACGGTCGCCGACATGGCGCCGATCTCGTCCCGCCGCGCCGCGTAGGGGATCTCGGCCTGGGTGTCGCCGTCGGCGAGCCGCCGCATGGACAGCGTCATCCCGGAAAGCGGCCGCGACACGCCCGTGAAGGCGTACAGCATGGCGCCGAGCGCGATGACGAGGCTGACGAGCAGGCTCACGACGGTCGTCCGGACCGCGTCGGCCTGGCTGTCGCGGGCCATGCGCCCGGCCGCCTCGCCGTTCCGGATGTTCAGGTCGGCGAGGGCGCGGGTCGCGCTGGAGGCCGCGAGGTAGTTGGCGTTCATCGGCCCGCGGAAATAGGCGAGCGCCTGATCGTGCTGGTCGGCCGGGAAGGCGCGCAGACGGGTCCAGTCGGCCTGCTGCACCGCCAGCTTGGCGAGCAGGTCGTCGTAGATCCCCTGCTCCTCCTTCGACGCCACCAGGCCGCGGTACGCCTCGGCCTTCGCCTGGCGGTTCCGCATCATCTCGTCGGCGTTCTTCAGGCTGGTCTCGCGCTCGGCATCGGTATCCGCCGTCACGTAGCGGAACTGCCACAGTCGCGAGCGCATCACGAGGGCGTTGATCGCCTGGGCCTCGTTGATCGACGGCACGGCGTTGTCGGTCAGCTCCGCGAGACGCTGGTCGACCGCCTGCATCTTGTAGAGGGTCACGCCGCCCTGAACGATCGCCGCCAGGAGCAGGAGGGCGAAGAGGCCGCTGAGTTTTGCTTTGAGACTGAGACGCATCGGTCGGTTCCGGTCGTGCGGACGAGACCCGCAGCACATGAACACTTTGTGCTAACAGGGTTATAACCTGAGGTAGGATCAGGCTTCACGGGTTCGCGTGTGTCGGCTTGCATACGCGGCCGAGTCCGGCCAACTGGGCCGATCATCCCTCGCCACCGGCCCGACCCACCGACACCGTGTACGTCCTCACCGACATCGCCATCTCGAACTGGTACCTGATCCGCCGCGAGCAGATCCGCCTGCGCGGCGCCGCGGCGCTGGTCGGGCCGACCGGCGCCGGGAAGTCGACGATCTTCGATGCGGTCGGCACGGTGCTGGCCGGCAACAACGCCAGCCGCCTCGCCCTCAACGCCTCGGCCTCCGGCCGCAGCGCCCGCACCGTGCGCGACTACTGCCTGGGCTGGATCAGCGACCCGGCGGAGGGCGGCCGCCCGACGCGGGAATCCTGCGAGACCGTGCTGGTGCTGGTCTTCGAGAACCCCGATTCCGGCCGCGTGGTCTCGGTCGGCCTCGCCCTGGCGGCGCGGGCCGCCGAGCCGAAGGAGACCGTGCTGTCGCGCTTCATCGCGGTCGGGCACCGGTTCGAGGTCTCCGACTACGCCCGCACCGCCCCCGGCGGCACCTACACGGCGCCCTGGAGCGAGATCGCCGCGGAGCTGCGCGCCCGCGCGTCGAGCTTCACCGAGTACCGCACCTCCGGCGAGCGCTTCACGGCCGACGTGCTGGCGACCCTCCGCGAGGGCGCGCCGGCGCCGGAGCCGCGCCACTTCCTGCGCAGCTTCGCCAACGCGGTGGCGTTCAAGCCGATCTTCGACACCAGCGCCTTCGTGCGCGCCTTCGTGCTCGAGCCGGAACCCCTCGACGTCGAGCGCGTGCGCCACTCCATCGCCAACTGGCGGCGCCTCCGGGAGACCATCGCCGAGCTGGAGACCCGGCTCGGGCGCCTGCGGCGCCTGCGCGACCGCTACGAGGCCTGGGGCGAGGCGGTCCTCGCCGCCGCGACGCACGAGCTGCGGGCGGCCAGCGCCGATCTGCGCCGCCGCAGCCTCGACCTCATCGCCGTCCGGGGCCGCCTCCGCGAGGGCGCCGACACCCTGCGCATCGCCCGCGAGCGCGTCGCGGCGAGCCGCGGCTACGTCCGCGAGATCGACGGCGAGATCGCCGAGAAGAAGGCGCTGGCCGCCGCGGGCGCCGCCGAGGGCCGGCTCGCGGCCTCGACGCTCGGCCTGTCCATGCTGGAGCGCGACCGCAAGGAGCTGATCGGCCGGATCGGCGACCTCGTCGCCCTCGTCGGGCAGATGGCCAAGCTCCAGCCGGTCGCCCCGATCCTGCGGCAGAGCTGCCCGCAGGCGGCCCGCCTCGCCGAGGCCTGCGCCCGGGCTGGCCTGCGCCGGGACGCCTCGCCCGAGGAGATCCTGCGCCCCGACGGCCCACTGGCCGAGCTGGCCGACGGGCTGGCGCGCCTGCCCGACTTCGACGAGGCCCTGGAGCGGGCCGCCGAGGACGCGGCGCTCAAGGCCCGCGCGCAGGAGAGCGAGGCCGAGCGGTCGGCGCCGCGCACCGGCGGCGGCCCGGCGGCGCGGCTGTCCTCCGACACGGTGGCGTTCCGCGGCGAGCTGGAGCGGCGCGGCATCGACGCGCTGCCGATCTGCGAATTGGCCGAGATCGTCGACCCGACCTGGGGGCCGGCGCTCGAAGGGCTGCTCGGGCGCGCCCGCGAGGCCCTGGTGGTCGCCCCGGACCGGCTGAGCGAGGCCCTCGGCGTGCTGCAATCGGGCCGCGACCGCTTCAGCCGCTGCATCCTGGTCAAGACCACCGACACCGCCAAGCAGCGCGCCCGCCGCTACGACGACGGTCCGCTGACCGTGATCGAGACCAGCGACCCCCACGCGGAGGCCTTCCTCGGCGTGCGGCTCGGCGGCTACGACCTCGCCCGGGACGATGCCGAACTGGCGCGCCTGTCCCGGGCCGTGGCGCCGAGCGGCCGGACCACGGCCGGCATGGCCTACACGGTCACCCGCAGCGTCGACCTGCTGATGACCCGCGGCCATCGCGGGCCGACCGCCGACAGCCGCCGCGCCCACGAGATCGCCGTCGCGGAGGCGCGGCGCCTGCGCGGCGAGGCCGCGGTCCTGCGCGAGGCCGCCCGGACGGCGGCGGCGATCCGGGCCCGCGTCGCCCGGGGGCTCGACGACGTGGAGGCCCTGCGGGCGGAGCTCGACGGGCTCGAGGGGCGGCGGCGCACGCTCCAGACCGAGCGGGAGGGCATCGAGAAGCGCGACACGGCCGGGCTCGCCGCCGAGATCGCCGCGCTGACCACCGAGCGGGTCGGCTACCTGCGGGAATTGTCGGAGGAGCTGGAGCCGAAGCTCGACCGCCTGCTCGCCGACGAGGCGGCCCTGCGCGCCCGGATGGGGCCTATGCGCGAGGCCGTCCGCGCCGCCCTGTCGGCCCGCCGCGCGGCCCTGCGCCAGCTGAGCGCGGGCGACGCGGCGCGGGTGCGCCTCGCCCGCGCCGAGCCCTTCGACCTCGGCGCGGTCGCCGAGGCCCGGCGGGCGCTCGCCGGCCTCGACGCCAAGGCGGCCGGGGCGCGGGTGAGCGCCGAGCGCGGTCTCGCGCGGGATTCCGCCGAGGCCGCTCGCTCGCACGGGCGCATCGCCGAGCGCGAGCTGGCGGAGGCCTGCGCCGCTTGGCGGGTGGAGAACCCGCTCGCCTCGGGCGACGCCCCGGCGATCGACGGCTTCGCCTGGGTGCGCCGGGAATACGAGGCGGTCGAGGGGCACGAGCTGCGCCGCTACCGGGCGCAGGCCGAGCGGGCCGAGTCCGAGATGCGCCGCCTCATGACCGAGGACCTGCTGACGCGCCTCGCCGACCGGTTCGAGCGGGTCCATGCCCGGCTCGCGGCCCTGAACGAGCGGCTCTCGGCGCGCAGCTTCACCGGCCAGACCTACGCGTTCGAGGCGGCGGTGGACCGCCGCTACGCCGCCGTCCACGCGCTGGCCACCGAGACCGCCCGCTCGCCCGAGGCCGCGCAGGCGCTGCTCGCCGGCGAGGCCGAGGGGCCGATGGCGGCCGCGCTCGAGGAGATCACCGCGCTGATCGCCGGCGCGGACGACGCGGCGCGGCTCGCCGATTATCGCAACTACTTCGTCTACGAGATCGGCATGCGCGACCGGGCGGGCAACCGCACCACGATGTCGGCCCGGGCGCTGCGCGGCTCCGGCGGCGAGGCGCAGGCGCCGTTCTACGTGGCGATCGCCGCGTCGCTCGCCAGCGCCTACTACCCGGGCGACCGGCCGGGCGACGAGAATCCGGGGCTCGGCCTGTGCCTGCTCGACGAGGCGTTCTCGAAGCTCGACGTGCGCAACAGCCAGGCGCTGGTCGATCTCTACCGCGCCTGGGGGCTGCAGCTGCTGATCGCCGCCCCCGAGGACAAGCGCACGACGCTGACCGAGGTGATGGACACGATCGTGACGGTCTACAAGAGCCCGGATCTGACCTCGGTCCGGATCGAGGCCGAGCACCCGCTCGAGGCGGCCCGCCGGGCGCTGCACGCGATCAACCCCGACCAGGTCGGGATCGAGGGCTTCCGCCAGTCGGACGCCGCGGAGTGAGCCGGCGGGGTACCGGGGCGGGGCTGCGCGCCGCCGTCCCCGGTATCCCCGTTCTCCGGGTGATCGATCGTCAGTTCAGGTAGGTGCGGATCCAGTTCGGCGAGAGGATCTCGCCCTCTTCGGTGATGATCCAGGGTTGCTTGGCCGGGTCGGCCAGGGCGCCGGCCGCGGCGGCGATCGCCTCCCGCAGGGTCCGGTAGCGCTCGGGCTGCGCGAGCGGGGCGCTCGCCGGGGCCGTGCGCCAGATCGTCAGATCCGCGGGCCGTTCCAGAGCTTCGGTTTCCATGGGTACTCGTCCTTCCGAACCGTTTTGGACCGTTCAGATCGCCGCCGCCGGGCTCTGCCGAGGGGCTGCGGCGATCGATGGTCTGAGCGTCAATGCAAGCATCTCTGCGGCAGCTTTGCGATCAATTCGGGCGGTTCTCGAAACCAGCATCCGGTGCCGAGGCACGAGTTCGGGCGCGGTTCGGTGTTCCATGTCCGTATTGAGCGCGACTGAGCTGCCCTGGACTTGCGAGAATTGTGGCTCCTGAATGATGACCATTCCGTTAGCCAGTCTGCGCCGGTCGCCGACGTGCGCCAGAACACGTCAGGGGCCTGTCGGCGGCGGCGCCTCTCTGTGTTGACGCCCCGATCCTGAACGCGCACTTAAGGCTCGGCCCGTCGGGGCCCGCCTACGCGCTTCTCTCGGAGTCACCCGTGCCGGATCGTACCGTGCGCATCGTCCTCGCCGCGGTCCTGGTCCTGCTGGCGCTCTACGTCGCCCAGCCCTACTTGCAGCCGCTGCTCTACGCGGCCGATACGCCCCGGGCGATCACGGCCCGCGGCGATCTGGCGCCGGCCGAGTCCTCGACGGTCGCGCTGTTCGAGCGCGCGAGCCCGTCCGTCGTTCACGTTTTCGCGCAGGGCGCCGCGCAGAACCGCGACCTGCTCGACCTCGACGACCAGGGCGGTGAGCAGGGCGGGACGCAGACCGGCACCGGCTTCGTGTGGGACGGCGCCGGCCACATCGTCACCAACACCCACGTCGTGCAGAACGCCGCGCGGAGCGGCGGCTCGGTCTCGGTCCGGATGAGCGACGGCGAGGTCGTGCCCGCCACCCTCGTCGGGATGGCGCCGTCCTACGACCTCGCGGTCCTGCAATTGGGGCGGGTGCGGACCATGCCGCCGCCGCTGGCGATCGGCACCTCGGCCGATCTCAAGGTCGGGCAGTCGGCCTTCGCCATCGGCAACCCGTTCGGCCTCGACCACACGCTGACCACCGGCGTCATCAGCGCCGTGCGCCGCCGTATGCCGACGAGTGAGGGCCGCGAAGTGTCCGGCGTCATCCAGACGGACGCGGCGATCAACCCGGGCAATTCCGGCGGCCCGCTCCTCGATTCCGCGGGCCGGCTGATCGGCGTCAACACCGCCATCGTGTCACCGTCCGGCGCCAGCGCCGGCATCGGCTTCGCGATCCCCGTCGACGTGGTGAACCGGATCGTGCCGGAGCTGATCAAGGCCGGCCGCGTGCGCAATCCCGGCATCGGCATCATCGCCGCCCAGGAGGCGGCCACCGCGCGGCTCGGCATCGACGGCGTGGTCATCGTGCGGGTGCTGCCCGGCTCCCCGGCCGCGCAGGCCGGTCTGCGCGGCGTCGACCCGCAGACCGGCGACCTCGGCGACGTGATCGTCGAGGCCAACGATCGCCCGGTCCACCGCCTCGCGGACCTGACCGCGGCCATCGAGGAGGCCGGTCTCGGCGCCGGCGTGACCCTCAAGGTGGAGCGCGACGGCCGGATCCGGCAGGTCCGCGTCACCACCGCCGAGGTCGCGGAGAACCGGCGATGACGCGCGCGGCCCTCCTCCTGACCCTGATCCTCCTCGCCGCCGCCGCGCGGGCCGGTGAGGCGCCGACGCGCGCGCGCCTCTGCCCGGAGAACCTGCCCGAGGGCGTGCGCCTCCCGCCGCAGCCCGGCTGCGACGCGAGCGTGCGCCCGCCGACGCCGCGCCGGCCGGGCCACTTCGATCTCGGGGACGGGACGAGCATCCAGATCGGCGGGAGCGCGTCCGCCCTCTACGGCGTGCGGCGCTGAGCGATGGTGCTGTTCGCCGGCCTGCTCGCCTGCCTGACCCTGTGGTGGCTGTCGAAGAACTCGGGCGGCCTCGGCCGGAGGCTCCGCGGCGGTCTCCGGGCTGGCCTCGGCGCCGCCCTCGGGCGGGCGCGTCTGCCGACCTTCGGCGCCTTCGCGCTGCTCGCGGCCGGGTTCCTGCTCCTGCGCGGGAACTTCGTCCTCGCGGCACTGCTCGGGCTGAGCGGCGTCTGGATGATCGAGGGCCAGGCCGCCATGACCGCGCGGCTGCGCCGGCTGATCCGGCCGGGATCCGGCGAGCGCCCGCGCGACCCGGAGGACCGCCGCTTCCGCACGGTCCTGATCGACGCCCTCGTGCGCCCGGACGGCAGCCTGCGCACGGGCCGCGTCATCGCGGGGCCGGGCGCCGGCGCGTGGCTCGACAGCATGCCCACCGGGGCCGTGGTCGAGCTGCTGCGGCTCTGCCGGATCCGCGACGCCGCCGGCGCCGCCCTGCTAGAGCCGTATCTCGACCGCCGGGCGCCCGGATGGCGTGTAGACGCTGAGGGCGATCGCGACCCGCGGCCGCGCCGTCCGCCGCATCCAGGGGCGATGACGCAGGAGCAGGCGTACGAGATCCTGGGGCTTCAGCGCGGGGCGACCGCTGAGGAGATCCGGTCGGCCCACCGGTCTCTCATGAAGCGCGCCCACCCCGACCAGGGGGGCAGCGCCGAGGGCGCGGCGCGCGTCAACGCGGCCCGGGACAGGCTTCTGAACCGACATCGCTGAACTCCACGCGCGTTGTCAGAGAGTTACCGATCGTCGGCCGCGGACGAACTCGGTCGCGGCCGTTCCGTAACCGGCGCGCGGGCGCGCCGGTGGCTCGCGAAACGCGGCGCGGGGGCGCGCCGGCGGGTCTCGCGGGTCTCAGCTCCGCGTGGCGAAGCAGCTGAAGCCGCTGCGCTTCAGGGCCGAGCAGGCCTCCTGGGCGGAATCCTGCTCGGCGAAGCCCGAGAAGCGGGCGCGGAACAGCGTGGTGCCGCCGTGCTCGACCTTGACCGTGTAGGGCGCGGCCTTCGACAGGCTGCCGCCGACCTTGGCGCGCGCCTCCGAGAGCATCGTCCGGGCCTTGGACTCGTCATCCATGGCGCCGAGCTGGATCACCCAGGCGGTCGGGACGACGCGGGCGCCGGAGACCGCCTTCGGCGGCTCGTCGCGCTCGAGGGAGGCCACTCGGGCCGTGGACTTGGACGCGCCCGGGAAGGGCGGCTGGGCGTTGCCGCCGCCGGCATAGGCCTGGGCCGCCTTCGGGATGCCCTGCGGGCCGGGCTTCCAAGTGCCGCCCGGCGTCGTCGTCTTGGCGGGGGACAGGTCGAGGGGCTCGCCGGTGGTGCCGGTCGTCTCGACGTCCTCGTCGTCCGCCGAGGCGACCTGCGTGCGGGTCCGCGAGACCGCGTCGGCGACGACCGCCGGGCGGGCGCGCTCGGCGACCTCGGTGACCGGCGCCGAGATCCGGGCGCCGGCATAGGCGCGCGGCAGGCTGGCGCGGACGAGGTCGGCCATGATCCGGTCGCGGCTCGCGCCGGACTTGCCGCCCAGCACGATCGCCACGATCTGGCGCCCCTCGGACTTCGCCGCGGTCATCAGGTTGAAGCCGGAATCCCGGGTGTAGCCGGTCTTGATCCCGTCGACGCCCTGGACGTTGCCCAGCAGGCGGTTGTGGTTGCCGATCACCCGGCCGCGGAACGCGAAGGACCGGGTCTGGAAGTAGCGGTAGTAGTGCGGGAACCGGTCCTGGATCGCCCGCGCCAGCACGGTGAGGTCGCGCGCGGTGGTCAGCTGGTCCGGATCGGGCAGGCCCGAGGCGTTGGCGTAGTGCGTGCGGCTCATGCCGAGGGCGTGGGCCTTCGCGGTCATCATCTGGGCGAAGCGCTCCTCGGAGCCGGCGATGTTCTCGCCGATGGCGCAGGCCACGTCGTTCGCCGACTTCGTCACGATCGCCTTGATGGCGTCCTCGACCGAGATGGTCTGGCCGGGGCGCAGGCCGAGCTTGGACGGCGCCTGGGCGGCGGCGTGGGCCGAGATGGTCAGGTCGGAATCGAGGGCGAACTTGCCCCGCTCCATCTGCTCGAACAGCATGTAGAGCGTCATCACCTTGGTGATCGAGGCCGGGTGCCGCAGGGCGTCCTCGTTCACCGCGTGCAAGGTCTTGCCGCTCTTCACGTCCACGACCATCGCCGCGTAGGGCGGGTTGTAGCCGCCGCCGGCGCGGGCATGGTGGTGGTGCCGACCGCGCCGGGCGTCGGCCGGTGAGGCCATGGCCGTCAGGACGGCGGCGGCCAGGATCGCGGCCGGGAGCGCTGGAATCGTCCGGGAGCGGCCTACTACGCTACGCATCACGCCTGATTGCCTCGCGAGACCGGATCTGGCCGGTCGTATCCCCTGCAGAGCCTTCCGCCGATCACGTGGCCCCGCTGCATCAGTGGAGAGTTAGGCAAGTGCAGTTACAGGCCCGTTAATGCGATCGCGGCGAGTGCCGGATCGTGCCGGTCCGGCATCCGCTTACCGGCCGTTCCCGACCCGCTGTTGCCGGTCGGCCATGCCGTGCCGGTCGCGGCCGGCCGCTCTTACAGGCCCGAGCTTGACGCTGGCTGTCGTGCCGCACACTCTCGCGGCGATCCGAAAGTGTCGGTCGCGGATGGCGGGCCGGCTCGGCGGCGGACCGGAGATCGGCGATGCAGAGACCCCCTGCCCTCCCCCTGAGCCCGGTCGCCTCCGGCTTCGGGACGCCCCTGCGGCGGTTCGGGATCGCGAGCCGGGCGGCCCAGACCCTCGGCATCGAGTATCTCGACTCGGTCAAGAAGGCCCTCGACGATCTCGGGGCGACCTGGGGGGCGCTGGCGACGGCCCGCAGCCCGACCGAGATCCTGGCGGTGCAGGCCGCGTACCTGCAGCGGGCCGGGGAGCGCGCCGCGGCCCGCTCGGCCGCCGCCGGCGACGCGTTGCTGGGCCTGACCGGCGCGTTTGTGCGGCCGAAGGCGGTGGCACCGGCCGCGGCCCGTCCCGGCCCGGCGCGCTAGCGGGTCGGCCATCATGCGCCGGGGACGCGCGGTGCAGGGCGGACAAGTGCGCACAGGCGTCTGGCGAAGTCGGCTCACCGTCTGTAGATTAAACGGCGTGGAGCTGAGCGCTGCTCCCGGCAGGCCAGGATCAGGATCGGCCGTGAGGGCCGGCGGCGCCCGCTCCGAGCAAGGGATCGGTTCGACGCACATGAGACAGGTCCCCATGCAGGGCACCGCGAGTTCGACCAGGGAGCACCGGCCGGCGCGTATCGCGGTCACGGCATCCGGTTCGCGCACGCCCGGGGGCGACGACCGGTCCAACACCGCGATCATCACGCGCACGAAGCCGCGGACCAAGCGGCCGAGTCTGTACCGGGTACTCCTTCTGAACGACGACTATACGCCGATGGAGTTCGTGGTCCTGGTGGTCGAGCGGTTCTTCAACAAGAGCCACGAGGACGCCTACCAGATCATGATGCACGTGCATCAGAACGGGGTCGGCGAGTGCGGGGTCTTCACCTACGAGGTGGCGGAGACCAAGGTGACGCAGGTCATGGACTTCGCACGCAAACACCAACATCCTCTCCAGTGCGTTATGGAAAAGAAATAGGCGCCGCTCGCGGTAGGCACGAAGGACAGAGGCCAGCTTTGCCAAGCTTCTCACGCAGCCTAGAACAAGCCCTCCACCGCGCCCTGGCGCTCGCCGGGGAGCGCCGGCACGAATACGCGACGCTGGAGCATCTCCTGCTCGCCCTGGTGGATGACCAAGATGCGGCCGCGGTCATGCGCGCCTGCAACGTCGAGATCGACACGCTCAAGCGCAGCTTGGTCGACTACGTCGACACCGAGCTCTCCAACCTCACCGGCGATGGCCGGCAGGACGCCAAGCCCACGGCCGGGTTCCAGCGCGTGATCCAGCGCGCCGTGATCCACGTCCAGTCGTCGGGCCGCGAGGAGGTGACCGGCGCCAACGTGCTGGTGGCGATCTTCGCCGAGCGCGAGAGCCACGCCGCCTACTTCCTGCAGGAGCAGGACATGACCCGCTACGACGCGGTCAACTACATCAGCCACGGCATCGCCAAGCGGCCCGGCGCCTCCGAGGCGAAGCCCGTGCGCGGTGCCGACGAGGAGGGCGCGTCCGAGCGTCCGAGCGACGAGGGCGATCCCCGCGGTGCCAAGAAGAAGGGCGACGCGCTCGACGCCTACTGCGTCAACCTCAACAAGAAGGCCCGCGACGGCAAGATCGACCCGCTGATCGGCCGCGAGAGCGAGGTCCAGCGGACGATCCAGGTCCTCTGCCGCCGGCAGAAGAACAACCCGCTGCTGGTCGGCGATCCCGGCGTCGGCAAGACCGCGATCGCCGAAGGTCTGGCGCGCAAGATCATCCAGCACGAGGTGCCGGAGGTTCTCGCCGACGCGACCGTCTTCTCCCTCGACATGGGCACGCTGCTCGCCGGCACCCGCTACCGGGGCGACTTCGAGGAGCGCCTCAAGCAGGTGATGAAGGAGATCGAGGCGCACCCGAACGCGATCATGTTCATCGACGAGATCCACACGGTGATCGGCGCCGGCGCGACCTCGGGCGGGGCCATGGACGCGTCGAACCTGCTCAAGCCGGCGCTCGCCTCCGGCACGCTGCGCTGCATCGGCTCGACCACCTACAAGGAGTACCGCCAGTACTTCGAGAAGGACCGTGCCCTGGTGCGGCGGTTCCAGAAGATCGACGTCAACGAGCCGTCGATCCCCGACACGATCGAGATCGTGAAGGGCCTGCGGCCGTACTTCGAGGAGTTCCACAAGCTCAAGTACACGACCGAGGCCGTGAAGGCCGCGGTGGAGCTGTCGGCCCGCTACATCAACGACCGCAAGCTGCCCGACAAGGCGATCGACGTGATCGACGAGACCGGCGCCTCGCAGATGCTGGTGCCGGAGGCGCGCCGCAAGCGCACCATCGGCATCAAGGAGATCGAGGCGACCATCGCCACGATGGCCCGGATCCCGCCGAAGACGGTCTCCAAGGACGACGCGGTGGTGCTCCAGCACCTGACCGAGAACCTGAAGCGCGTGGTCTACGGACAGCCGAACGCCATCGAGGCCCTCACCTCGGCGATCAAGCTGGCCCGGGCCGGCCTGCGCGACCCGGACAAGCCGATCGGCTCGTACCTGTTCGCGGGCCCGACCGGCGTCGGCAAGACCGAGGCCGCCAAGCAGCTCGCCGCCTCGCTCGGCGTCGAGATGCTGCGCTTCGACATGTCGGAGTACATGGAGCGCCACACGGTGAGCCGCCTGATCGGCGCGCCCCCCGGCTACGTGGGCTTCGACCAGGGCGGCCTGCTCACCGACGGGATCGACCAGCACCCGCACTGCGTGCTCCTGCTCGACGAGATCGAGAAGGCGCATCCGGACCTGTTCAATATCCTGCTGCAGGTGATGGACCACGGGAAGCTGACCGACCACAACGGCAAGCAGGTCGATTTCCGCAACGTCATCATCATCATGACGTCGAACGCGGGTGCCTCGGACCTGGCCAAGGCGGCCTACGGCTTCACCCAGTCGAAGCGCTCCGGTGACGACGTCGAGGCGATCAACCGGCTGTTCGCGCCGGAATTCCGCAACCGGCTCGACGCAATCATCTCGTTCGGCCACCTGCCGAAGGACGTGGTGGCGAAGGTGGTGGACAAGTTCGTCCTCCAGCTCGAGGCGCAGCTCGCCGACCGCAACGTCACGATCGAGCTCTCCGACGAGGCCCGGGACTGGCTGGTGGAGCACGGCTACGACGACGCGATGGGCGCGCGCCCGATGGCCCGGCTGATCCAGTCGACCATCAAGACGCCGCTCGCCGACGAGGTCCTGTTCGGCAAGCTGAAGGACGGCGGCGCGGTCCGCGTGGTCGTCCGCAAGCCGGAGGACGGCGAGGCCAAGGCCGGCGCCAAGGACAGCCTGGGCTTCGACTTCCCGGCGGGTCCCGTGACGCCCAAGCCCGAGAAGGACGTGACCAACGCCGCCAAGCGCCACAAGCGCGCCAAGCCCCGCACCGCGGCCCGGAAGAAGACGCCGAAGGACAACAAGGGCGGCGGCGGCAGCTCGGGCGGCGGCGTCCGGACCGTGCCGAAGGTGCCACTCGTGCGCGCCTAATGGTGTGCAGGCCGGCCGGCGGCCTTCCGGACTCGGGGGCCGCCGGTCTATGACCGCCGCGACGCGCATGCGCCGCGGCGAGGAGGCGCCCGATGACTGACAACCTGCACGAGGGACCTCTGTCCCCCGTCGCGCAGCCGGCGCCCCCCAAGAAGCTCACCCGGCGCGAGGAGCGGCGCCGGCGTCGCCAGCGGCGCCGCCGCGGCGAGGAGGTGCTGGCCTGGGTGCTCGTGCCGTTCATCTGCTTCGGCATCTACTGGGGCATCGCCGCCGGCTTCGACTTCTTCGGCACCTCGCCGGGCCAGGTCTGGGACCAGCTGATGCAGGTCAAGGCCATGATGGAGAAGCGTTCGGGCCCGCAGGGCGCGCGCGGCTAGCGCGCCGCCGCGGGTCCCGGCGCGGGGGAGGCGACGCCTCCGGACGGTTCCGAGCGGGCGCGCCCATGACACCGACCCGTCGATCGCTGCTCGCCGCCCCCCTCCTGGCGATGCCGGCCCTCCGGGCCCGCGCCGGCGGCGGATCCGTGGTCGTCGTCGGCGCCGGGGCCGCGGGGCTCGCGGCCGCCGCCCTCCTGCGGGCGGCCGGGCAGAGTTTCACCCTCGTCGAGGCCCGGGACCGGATCGGCGGCCGCGCCTTCACCGACCGGGCGCTCGGCGCCGCGTGCCGGTTCGACGCCGGCGCCGAGTACATCCACTGGGCCGAGCGCAATCCCTGGGCGCCCATCGCCCGGGCCGCCGGGGCGCACGTCGCCCGCGAGGACGGCTGGGCGCGGCGGCTCGTCGTCGACGGCCGTCCCGCCACCGCCGCCGAGGCGGCGCAGCGGCGTGCCGGCTTCTCCGGCCTCGACGCGCTGCTCGCCCCGAAGGGCGGCGACCCGTCCCTGGCGGAGGCGGCCCGGGCCGGCGGCCCCGACGCCGCCCTGGCGGCGGCCGGCCTGAGCCGGCTCTCCCTCGGCGAGGATCCCGAGCGGGTCTCGGCCGTGGACTACGACCGGCTCTGGTCCGGCTCCGACCTCTGGATCGACGGCTACGGCGACCTCGTGGCGCGGCACTTCGCCGACCTGCCGGTCAGCCTCAACTGCCCCGTACGGGCGATCGACTGGTCGGGCCGCGGGGTCCGAGTCGAGACGGCGCGGGGCACGATCGCGGCCGCCGCCGCCATCGTCACGGTGCCGGTCGGCGTGCTGAAGGCCGGAGCCGTGGCGTTCGCGCCGGACCTGCCGGACGCCGCCCGGACGGCGCTCGACGGCCTGTCGATGGGCGCCTACACCAAGATCGGCCTGCGCCTCGACCCCGCGCGCCTCGACGGCGCCGACCTCGGCGACGCGGTCTCGGTGGCGACGGGCGGCCCGACGATCTACTTCGAGATGCAGCCCTTCGGCCGGTCCCTGGCGGTGGCCAATCTCGGCGGCGACCTCGCGCGCGACCTGTGCCGGGCCGGCGAGGCGGAGGCGGTGGCGCTCGCCACCGAGCGCCTGGTCGCGGTCCTCGGCGGCGGCGCCCGCAGCGCCGTCCAGGCCGGGCGCCTCGCCGGCTGGTGGACGGACCCGCACGCCCGGGGCTCCTACTCGATCGCCGCCCCCGGCCACGCGGAGGCCCGCGACCGCCTGCGCGCGCCGGTCGGCGGGCGCGTGTTCTTCGCCGGGGAGGCGCTGGCGGGCGGCGGCGCCATGACGGTGGGCGGGGCGACCCTCGACGGCGAGCGCGCCGCCCGGGCGGTGCTGAAGGCGCTGGGCGCCTGAGCGGCCCGTCTCGGCCATCCGTCTCGGCTATCCGTGTTGGCCATCCGTCTTGGCGGCCCGCTCAGGCGGTCGCGGCGCGGCTCGGCAGCGGCCGCGCGGGTGCCGCGACGGCGGCCCGGCGCCGGATCGCCGCCACTGCCAGGGGCTCGGCGCGGCCGCGCAGGGCGTGCGCCCCGAGATCCTCCGCCACGAGGTCGTCCGGCAGCGGGCCGAGCCGGGCGAGGAGGTCGGCCGAGACGAGGACGTCGACCCCCAAGGTCTTCGACAGGGCCTCCAGCCGGGCCGTCGTGTTCACGACGTCGCCGAAATACGCGATCTTGTGCCGCTCCAGCCCGATCTCCGCGGTCACGACCGGACCGCAATGCAGCGCGGCGCGGAACTGCGGCACCTGCCCGAAGCGATCCCGCCAGCTCTCCGCCTCGGCGGCGAGGCGCTCCTGGAACGCGAAGACGCAGCGCAGGCAGGCGGCGTCGCGCAGGCCTCGCTCCATCGTCCAGGTCACCAGCGCGAGGTCGCCGACGTAGTCGTCGATGGAGCCGCGGGCGCGGGCCACCGGCAGCGCCAGGGCGTTGAACACCTGCCCGAGATAGGCCTGCGCCGCCCGGTCGCCGTGGCGGTCGGCGAAGCGCGTCGATCCGGTCACGTCGAGGAAGAGGAAGATCCGCTCCTCGCTGATCGGCCGGTGGTAGCGCCCGATCAGCAGGTTGGCGAAGACGCCGGGGCCGATCAGGTCGCGGACCCGGAACACGAACACCACCAGGGCCGAGATGCCGAGCGCGTAGAGCAGGCCGGACTGCGACATCAGCATCGCGTTCCGCTCGCTGTACATGAAGCGGAACAGCTGGTTCAGCACCGTGCTGGCGACCGCGTTCCCGACCACGATCAGCGCGATGTAGAGCGCCACGGTGGCGAGCAGGAACAGCGGCGTCGCGAGGCCGCGGATGCGGTCGCGCAGGCGCGGCGCCAGCAGCTGCCGCTCGTAGAGCAGGATCGGCGTGCCGATGATCGCGCCGCGGATCGCCGTCCCGGTCAGCGGGGCGATCCCGAAGATCACCCCGTAGAGGAGCCCCGCCAGGGCTCCCAGGGCGGGCGCCACCAGCAGGAACCAGCGCGGGCCGAAGCGCATGGGTTCGCGTGCCCCGCCCGGCCCCGCTCAGTCCAGCCGGAGCGCGTGGACCGAGAACAGCTGGTCCGGGTCGGTCCAGACCGTCAGCCACGTCCAGCCCGCCCGCTCGGTCAGCGCGCGGAACGTGGCCGGCGTGTACTTGTAGCTGCTCTCGGTGTGGATCGTCTCGCCCGCCGCGAACGCGAAGGTGTCGGCGCCGACCCGCACCGCCTGGGCGTCGCGGGCGACGAGATGCATCTCGATCCGCGAGGCGTCGGTGTTGAACACCGCCCGGTGGCTGAACGCGCCGGGCTCGAAGCGGCCGGCGAGTTCCCGGTTGATCCGGGTCAGGAGGTTGAGGTTGAAGGCCGCCGTCACGCCCTGCGCGTCGTCGTAGGCGGTCTCCAGCACCGCCGGGTCCTTCACGAGGTCGACGCCGACGATCATGTGGGCGCCCGGCCCCAGGATCCGCCCGAACCGGCGCAGCAGCGCCTCGGCCTCGTGCGGGTCGAAGTTGCCGATGGTCGAGCCCGGGAAGAACCCGGCGCGCGGCAGGCCGTTCAGGCTGTCCGGCAGGTCGAAGTCGCGGGTGAAGTCGGCCACGACCGGCTCGACCCGCAGGTCCGGGAAGTCGCCCCGCAGGACCTCCGCCTGCCCGCGCAGGAACTCGCCGGAGACGTCCACCGGCACGTAGGCCGCGAGGGTGTCGAGGTGGCGCAGGAGACGGCGCAGCTTCACGGTCGAGCCGCTGCCGAACTCCACCAGCGCCGCGTGGGCCGGCAGCAGCGCGGCGATCTCGGGCCCGCAGGCGTCGATGATGCCGATCTCGGTCCGGGTCGGGTAGTATTCCGGGAGCCGCGTGATCGCCTCGAACAGCGCGGACCCGGCCTCGTCGTAGAAGTATTTCGGCGACAGGGCCTTCTGGGGCTTGGACAGGCCCGCGCGGACGTCGTCGAGGAAGCTCAGCGGCGGCGCGTCCAGCGTGACCGGCGTCGCGTCGGCGAAGGTGGGCTTGATGGTCAAGGGCGGCTCCGGGGCGCGTCAGGCGGCGTCGGCGAGGCGCAGGCCGGTGAACTGCCAGCGCTGGTGCGGATAGAAGAAGTTGCGGTACGGCAGCCGGGCATGGCCCTCTGGGGTCGCCACCGACGAGCCCCGCAGCACGAACTGGTTGGCCATGAACTTGCCGTTGTACTCGCCGAGCGCCCCCGGGAGCGGCCGGTACCCCGGGTAGGGGACGTAGGCGCTGCGGGTCCATTGCCAGACGAGGCCGAAGGCGTCCGGCAGACTGCCGTCGCGGGCCGCGACCTCCCACTCGAACTCGGTCGGCAGGAAGCGGCCGGCCCAGCGGGCGTAGGCGTCGGCCTCGTAGTAGCTGACGTGGGTGACAGGGGCGTCGAGATCCACCGGGCGCTCGCCGCCCAGCGTCATGGTCGCCCACCCCTCCCCGTCCCGGCGCCAGTAGCCGGGGGCCTCCCAGCCCTCCGCCGGCCCGGCATACCAGCCGTCGGAGAGCCACAGCTCCGGCTTGGCGTAGCCGCCATCCTCCATGAAGGCGAGCCACTGGCGGTTCGTCACCAGCGCCCGGTCGAGGCGGCCGGCCGGGATCAGCGTCTCGTGCCGGGGCGACTCGTTGTCGAACGAGAACCCCTCGCCCGCATGCCCGATCCACGCGATCGCGCGGTCGAGGGTGACCTGGCCGGCCTGCGCCGCCGCCTTCGGGAAGCGCCAGTCCGGGTCGTAGGCCGGGTTCAGCGGGTTCTGCGCGAAGGCGTGCAGGATGTCGGTGAGGAGGAGCTCCTGGTGCTGCTGCTCGTGGTAGAGGCCGATCTCCAGGATCGGCAGCACCGCCTCGAGCGCGCGCTCGGAGGCCTGGCCCAGCAGGGCCTCGACCGCCCGGTCGATATGGGCGCGGTAGGCCGCGACCTCCGCCATGGTCGGGCGGGTGATCATGCCGCGCTGGATGCGCGGCTGACGGGGACCGGCCGCCACGTAGTACGAGTTGAACAGGTAGTGCAGCCGCGCGTCGTAGATCGCGTAGCCCGGCAGGTGCTCCCGCAGCAGGAACTGCTCGAAGAACCACGTGACGTGCGCCCGGTGCCACTTGGTCGGGCTGGCATCGGCCATCGACTGGACCTGCTGGTCTTCCGGCGAGAGCGGCGCGGCGCGGCGCTCGGTCTCGCTCCGGACCTGCCGGTAGGCGGCGATCCAGGCGGCCCGGTCGATCGGCCGGGCCGTGACGTGCGGCGGCGGGAAGGCCGGTGCCGCGGGGTCGCGTCTCTCGTCCGGGCGCAGTGCGGCTGTCGCTGCCATGACGATGATCCCTTTTTTCGGGCCTGACCGAGAACCGTCTTCTCGACCCCGGCCGGCGCGCAGAAGATATGTTCCGGCCGTGTTCCGACAACCTCTGCAAGAGCGGACGCGGCGGCTTCGCGTGCGCCTGGTCGACGCGCGGTCGCCGCTCGGCCCACCGGGCCTCTTCGCCGCGTCGGCGCGCCGGTTAACGGAACGGGTTGGGGATCACGGGTCTTTCTCTCGCCGCAGTGACACCGCCTTAACCCTCGCTGCCGAGATTTTGGGACGCTCTTCGAGGAGTCCGGGGTTCTCATGCGGATCGATCTGATGGCCGGGGCCAGCCTGTCCGCCGCCGCTCTGCGCTGCGCCGCAGAGCCGACCATCCTGGTGTTCGATTCCGGCCTCGGCGGCCTGACCGTCCTCGACGCGGTGCGGCGCGCCCGCCCGGATGCCCGCTACGTCTATGTCGGCGACGACGCCGCCTTCCCGTACGGCCGGCTCTCGGAGGCGACCCTCGTCGCCCGCGTCCTCGCCGTGATGGAGCGGCTGGTCGCGACCCACCGGCCCGACCTCGTGGTCATCGCCTGCAACACAGCCTCGACGCTGGTGCTCCCGGCGCTGCGCCAGCGCTTCACGACGCCCTTCGTGGGGGTGGTCCCACCGATCAAGCCCGCCGCCGAGGCGACGCGCTCGCGGCTCGTGACCCTGCTGGCGACGCCCGGCACGGTGGCGCGCTCCTACACCCACGACCTGATCGCGACCTACGCGGGCTCCTGCGCGGTGACGCTGGTCGGCTCGCAGAACCTCGCCGGCTTCGCGGAGACCGAGCTCGCGGGCGCGCCGGTGGACGACGCCACCCTCGCCGCCGAGATCGCCCCCTGCTTCGTCACCGAGGCGGACGGGCGGCGCACCGACGTGGTCTGCCTCGCCTGTACCCACTATCCGCTGCTGCTGCCGCGCCTCCAGGCGGTCGCGCCCTGGCCGGTGACCTGGATCGACCCGGCGCCCGCCATCGCCCGGCGCGTCGTGCAGCTGATCGGCCCCCTCCCCCGCGAGGCGGACCGGCACGGCTCGGCGCTCGGCGCCTTCACGGCCGGCACCTGCCTGACCGACGCCCTGCGCGCGGCCCTCGCCGCCCGGGGCATCGGCGACGTCGCCGTGGAGGCGGTGCCGCTGCCGATGCAGTGACGCGGCGCCTCGCGCGCCGCCGAGGCTTCGTCGGGTGATGCCCGGTCCGGGCTGACCGGTCGTCCGCTGTGCCGTTTCAGCGGACCGCGTCGCTCAGGCGCCGCGTCGGTCGCCCTCCGGGGCCGCGCGCCTCACCGCGGGGTGTGGCTGGCCGCTTTATGGACCGTCGCGAGCGGTGCCGACGACGCGTCGGCCTCGGCGGGAACGACCAGATGGACGAACAGCATGCCGGCCGCGACGATGAGCGCCAGGGCGAGGATGCGCCACAGTTCCAGGATCGGCTCCTGCGCCGGGGCATCCTGAATCGCTCGGTTCGTCTCGCTCGGCATCGCTTCCGCTTTCCCGCCTGTGACCCTCCGGATCGGACACCCGGAGGATGAACGCTTGGTAAAATCCGCCCCGATCGGCCCGGCCCGCCGAGGCGGGCTCGGCGGGGAGCGGGGGTCCGGCGTCGGGATCGTCGCCGCCACCGCGAGGCAGAGGGAGCGGGCGCTGGCGATCGCCTCGCCGACCGGGGCCGTGTCGCAGCGGAATGGGGCCGCAGCGGGACGGGCCCGGTCCCGCGGCGTGCGGTGCCGCACCCGCTGACGTTGCGGCCGGGGCGCGGTCCCGGTCACGAGGCCGAGCGCGGAGGCCGCACCCCGTCGTCTCGGATCCACCCGCACGTCCCGGAAGCGAGAGGGACGGGCTCGGGTGAGAGGTCGATGGCCGGTGCGGATCCGGGCCGGTCCCGGTGCCCGCAGGTCCGGTCGACCTACGCGGCGGCCGGCAGGGCGGCGACCTCGCAGCTGTCGGCGCGCAGGCGCCAGTCGACCACCCGGGCCCCCGCGCAGAGCAGCGCCTTGGCCTGCCAGACGGCCGACACCTCCGACGGCGCCCGGACCAGGATCGCGCGCTGCCGCACCCGGTGCTCGTGGCCGGTATCGTCCGCGACGGTCTTGTAGAAGGTGACGCGATAGAGGCGCATGGTCCGGGCTCCGGTTGGGCGCGGGGATCGTGGGAGACCGGGGCGGCGCGCGCATTGATCCCGCGCAAGGACGGGACGCCCGCCACGAGCGCGGGTGTCTCGGGTTGGGCGCAATCAGTTGTCGACAGTTGAATACCGGGCGATACAGGGCGTTGATTACATTCGCGGCAATGGTCTAGCTTCATCAGCAATCGTCCGCAGTCCGGAACGGTCCGCGGCGGGGCTCCAGACCGGGAGTGCCTGATGTTCGAGAGCGTGTTCTGGGGTGCGGTACTCGTCGCGCTGATCGGTTCGGCCGCGCTGGTGGCGATCGGCGCCAGCGTCCAGCCGCGGTTGGGTCGCAAGATGGAGATGGACGCGCGCCTCTCCGATCCGCGCCGCACCTTCGGGCGCAAGCGGCGCTGGGCGCGTCCGCCGCGGACGATGCGGCGACCCGGCCTGCTCCCCATGCGGTGACTAGCGCTGCACCAAAGACGTACATCTCCCGCCGCCGGCTCGCGTGATAGCTATCTGTTCACTGCGGAAATGCAGTGTTCACGCCGGGCTGGAGGGATCGGTACTGATGAGCGTGCGTCAGATTTGTGATCAGGTTCGGATCGCCGAGCAGGCCTTCACCGCCGCGCTCGGCAACATGAAGGCCGCAGGCCTCCGCGAGTCGCTGACCCGCGAGCTCCAGGAGATGGAGAGCGCCGAGATCGACGCCGGGCAGGACGCGGCCGCGGCGCGGTCGGCCTCCTGGAAGCGGGTCAAGATGCTGCACGGGCTCGGCTACCCGGTGGATTTCGGCTGGCTCCACGCCGCCGCCAGCCCGGTCCGCTGAGCGGCGCCGGCCGGCGCCACCCCGCCGGCAGATTGTTTGCCGGCTCCCGGATCGGGTCGGCGCTCTCGCCCGTTGTGCCTGCTGCCGGGTGCCGTCGCACCCGGCCGCCGCGCCGACCTCTCGATCCGGACACGCCATGCTGGCTTGGTTTCGCGCCCTGATGCCGCGGGAGGACCGGTTCTTCGATCTCTTCGAGCGTCACGCGCGGACGCTCGAGGACGGCGCGGCCGCCCTGCGAGGACTTCTCGACGGGACTCAGGCCGTCCCGGCGGCCTACGCGGCGATCGCGGCCCACGAGGACGCGGCCGACGGGATCACCCGCGAGGCGCTGCTGGCGGTCCGCCGGACCTTCATCACGCCGTTCGACCGCGGCGACATCCAGGCCCTGGTCGGCTCCCTCGACGACGCCATCGACCAGATGCTCAAGACCGCCAAGGCGGTCCAGCTCTTCGAGGTGACCACCTTCGAGCCGGCGATGCGCGAGATGGGCGCGGTCATCCAGGAGGCCGCGCAGGTCACCGCCGAGGCGCTGCCGAAGCTGCGGGCCCTCGGCGAGAACGCCGCCGCGCTGAACAGCCTGACCGAGCGCGTCATCGAGCTGGAGGGGCGGGCCGACGACCTGCACAATGACGGGCTGAAGGCCCTGTTCAAGGCCTCGGGGCGGGACCCCATGGCCTTCCTCGTCGGGTCCGAGCTGTACGGCCACTTGGAGAAGGTCATGGACCGGTTCGAGGACGTGGCGAACCAGATCAGCAGCATCGTCGTCGAACATGTCTGAGCCGCAGGTCGCCGCGTGACGCTCCTCGTCGTCCTCATCGTCCTCGCCCTGGTCTTCGACTTCCTGAACGGGCTGCACGACGCCGCGAACTCCATCGCCACGATCGTGTCGACGCGGGTGCTGGCGCCCCGCTACGCCGTGTTCTGGGCGGCGTTCTTCAACTTCGTGGCCTTCCTGGTCTTCGGCCTGCACGTCGCCGGCACGGTCGGCTCGGGCATCATCGACGTCGCGACGGTGGACGACCGGGTCATCATGGGCGCGCTCGGCGGCGCCATCACGTGGAACCTGGTCACGTGGTACGCCGGCATCCCGTCCTCCAGCTCCCACGCCCTGATCGGGGGCCTGCTCGGCGCCGGCATCGCCAAGGCGGGGGTCGGCGTGATCGTCTGGCCCGGCGTCATCGCCACCAGCGCCGCCATCGTCCTCTCGCCGGCCCTGGGCTTCGCCCTCGGGCTGCTGCTGATGCTGGCGGTCTCGTGGATCTTCGTCCACTCGACGCCGCACGCCGTGGACCGCGTGTTCCGGGGCCTGCAGTTCGTCTCGGCCTCGCTCTACTCCCTCGGCCACGGCGGCAACGACGCCCAGAAGACCATGGGCATCATCGCGGCCCTGCTCTACGCCCACGGCGAGAGCGGGGCTTTCCACGTGCCCCTCTGGGTGGTGCTGTCCTGCCAGACCGCCATGGCCCTCGGCACCCTGATGGGCGGCTGGCGCATCGTCCACACGATGGGGTCGAAGATCACGCGGCTGTCGCCCATGCAGGGATTCTGCGCAGAGACCGGCGGCGCCGCGACGCTGTTCGCCGCGACGGCCTTCGGCGTCCCGGTCTCGACCACCCACACGATCACGGGCGCCATCGTCGGCGTCGGCGCCGCGCGCCGGGTCTCGGCGGTCCGCTGGAACGTCGCGCAGGGCATCGTGATCGCCTGGGTGATCACGATGCCGGCCGCGGCCCTTGTCGCGGCCCTGACCTACGCGGCCTCCGGCCTGGTCCTGCCGTAGCGGACGAGCGCGGCCGGATCCGCCCCGGGCTCACCAGCGATGGTGCCAGCCGCCGTGGTGCCAGCCACCGTGCCAGCCCCGATGCCAGCCGCCGCGCCATCCCCCATGCCATCCCCCATGCCAGCCGGCATGGCGGAAGCCGCCCCAGCGATAGCCGCCGCCCCACGCGAAGCGTCGGTGCCAGCGGTAGCCGTAGTGCCACCGGTAGCCGACGCGCGGATAGACCGGGACGTAGACGAACGGCCTGTAGCCCAGATTCGGCCGGCACCAGCCGTAGACGTTGCGGTGGAAGCCGGGCCCGCAGCCGTCGCGCGCCTCGGCGCTCGAGCCGGCCAACAGGACCCCCGCGGCGAGCGCCACGGGCATGACGAGAGTGCGGATCATGACTCAACTCCGGGAGTGTCTCCACGGGAGTCCGGCCGCGGGGCCGGACGCGGAACGGGGGACGCGATCGAGCGTCCCGGCGTCTCAGTTCGGCCAGCAGCGGCGGCCGTAGGGGCCGATGTGGAAGCCCGCCGGGCACGAGCGGCCGCGGATGTAGCCGCCCCACTGGCCTCCGGTGCGGCAGCCGCCGTACGGGCCGCGATGGCCGTAGGGGCCGCAGCCGCCGTAGACCTGGATGATCCGGGCGCCGTCGGCGCCGTCGGAGACGGCGTCCTGCACCAGCGGCAGCGCCGAGGCGGGCACCGCGAGGCTCACGAGGAGGGCGGCGGGAGCGAGAACCTTCAACATCGGTGATCTCCGTCTGCTCGATCGGTCAGCGCGGCCCGGGGCCGGCTGCCGCCGCCGGGACGGAGGATCCGCCGCGGCGTGTGAGCGAAGGTTCGTCCGCGCGCGCTGCCCGGATGTGACCGGGGAGCGCCGTCCTGTAACGATGTGTAACGGCCGGTTGCGGGCCCGTTGCGGCCCGCCGTCAGGACAGGCTTGGCAGGGTCACGACGAGCCGCGCGCCGCCGTCCGCGCCGGCCTCCGCCACCACCGTGCCGCCGTGGGCCTCGGCGATCTGCCGGCTGATGGCGAGGCCCAGGCCGGTCCCGCCGGTCTGCCGGCTGCGCGAGCGCTCGACCCGGTAGTACGGGCTGAACACCGCCGTCCGCTCCGCCTCGGGAATGCCCGGACCGTCATCCTCGACGACGATGCGGCAGACCGTCCCGGCCCGGCTCACCGCCACCGCCACCGAGGAGCGTCCGAACTTGACGGCGTTCCCGATCAGGTTGGCCACGACCCGGCGCAGGGCGACCGCGTCGCCGGCCACCGTGGCGTCCCGCACCTCCTCGCCGGTCAGGCTGATCGTGGCGCCCTGGGCGGCGTGCTCGGCTACCTCGACGGCGACGAGATCGGCGAGATCCACCGGCGCCCGGGTCGCCTCGACGGCGGTGCCGCGGGCGAACCCCAGGGACGCCTCGATCAGCTCGGTCATGGCGTCGAGATCCGCCACGAGCTTGTCCCGGAGCATCGGCTCCGCCACCACTTCGGCGCGGAGGCGCAGCCGCGTCAGGTAGGTCTTGAGGTCGTGCGAGATGGCGCCGATCAGCAGCGAGCGCTCGGCCATGAGGCCGGCGATCCGCTCCTGCATGCCCTGCACTGCCTGGGCGAGACGCCGGATCTCGGGCGCCCCCCGGGGCGCGCTCACCCGCTCCGGGGCGCGGCCGTCGAACCGGGAGACCGCGTCGGTGAGGCGGCGCAGCGGCGCGAGTTCGTGGCGCGTGCCGACCAGGACGAGACCGGCCGCCGCGGCGCCGAGCACCGCGACCCAGAGGCTCAGCGGCTGGCCGAACAGCCACGGCATGAGCGAGCGATGATGCTCGGCCGCGCTGATCACGGCGTACCGGCCGTCGGGCAGCCGGTAGGTCGCCAGCGCGAGGCGTCCGATCGGCCCGGCGCGCTCGGCCTGCGCGATGTTGGCCGGATCGACGCCGCGGCGCAGCAGGGCGGCGTCGGTGTAGGCCTGGACGCGGTCGGCCGGCTCGGCCGTCATCCGCCGGATCCGGGTTTCCAGGCGGGGCTCGCGGATCAGGTCGACGGTGTCGGGCGGCGCGTCGACGATCTCGGCCCGCAGCACCTCGCCGCTGACCGCCTTCAGGATGGCCGGCCTCTGGGCGGGATCCGCGTCGCGCAGCAGCGTCATGATGCCGGCGGCCTGGTCGACCCGCGGGAAGCGCGAGCCCGCGGGCAGCCGCTCCTCCCGGCGCTGCCAGTGATCCAGGGCCACGGTGGCGAGGACGAGCAGGGAGAGGGCGCCGAGCAGGAGCAGCATGATGCGCCCGAGAAGCCCGACGCGGCCCATCACGGCGTTCCGGAGCGGACCGGGGCGGCCAGGATGTAGCCGGCATTGCGCACGGTCCTGAGCAGGGACGCGGCCTGACTGCCCGAGGCGTCGAGCTTGTGCCGCAGGCGGCTGACCTGGACGTCGATGGTGCGGTCGAAGGCGTCGGCGGTCCGGCCCCGGGTCCAGTCGAGGAGCTGGTCGCGCGAGAGCACCCGCTGTGGCCGGGTGACGAAGCAGTGGAGCAGGTCGTACTCGGCGCTGGTCAGCGGGATCTCGGCGGCGGGATCGCCGGTGATCACGGTGCGGGCCGCGAGATCGACGACGAGGTCGGCGACACTGAGACGCTCGGGGGCGGCCGCGGCGGGCTGGCCGCCGGCGCCGTGGGCCCGTCGCAGGACCGCGCGGATCCGGGCCAGCAGGACCCGCGGGTTGAACGGCTTCGAGACGTAGTCGTCGGCGCCCATCTCCAGGCCGAGGACCCGGTCGATGTCCTCGTCCTTGGCGGTCAGCATGACGACGGGCGGCCCACCGGCGTCGCGGAGGCGGCGGCAGATGGAGAGGCCGTCCTCGCCGGGCAGCATCCAGTCGAGGACGACGAGGTCGGGCGCGGGGCCCGCCGCGATCAGGCGGTCGAGGGCCGAGCCGCCGTCGAGGGCGACGGCGCGGAACCCCTCGCCCTCCAGGTAGCCGGCGAGCAGGGCGCGGATGTCGGGATCGTCCTCGACGATGGCGATGGTGGTGCCCTCGTGCATGGGGCGAGCATAGGGGCGGCCGGCGGCACGGCAACGCGAAACTGCACAGTGTCACAAAACGTTACACGTCCCGATCCGGACACCGAGCCCGCGCCCACCGTCACGCGCTCGCTTTCTCGTCTCGCCCCCGAAGACACACGAGAAGACACCCATGACGAAGACCTACACCATCGCGGCCATCCCCGCGGACGGCATCGGCGTCGAGGTCATCGCCGCCGGCATCGAGGTGCTCGACGCGCTGGCCGAGAAGACCGGCTCCTTCGCCTTCCAGTTCGACCATTTCGATTGGGGATCGGACTACTACAAGAGGCACGGCGCGATGATGCCGGCCGACGGCCGCGACCAGATCCGGAACCACGACGCGATCTTCTTCGGCGCGGTTGGGGCGCCGGACGTGCCCGACCACATCACCCTCTGGGGCCTGCGGCTCGCGATCTGCCAGCCCTTCGACCAGTACGCCAACGTCCGCCCGACCCGGATCCTGCCGGGCATCAACAGCCCGCTGCGCAACGTCTCGGGTCCGGAGCTCGACTGGGTGATCGTGCGGGAGAACTCGGAGGGCGAGTATGCCGGCGTCGGCGGACGGGTCCACCAGGGCCATCCCAACGAGGTCGCCACCGACGTCTCGATGATGACCCGCTCGGGGGTCGACCGGATCATCCGCTACGCGTTCGAGCTCGCCCGCTCCCGTCCGCGCAAGCTGCTCACCGTGGTCACCAAGTCCAACGCCCAGCGCCACGCCATGGTGATGTGGGACGAGATCGCCGCCGCGGTCGCGAAGGACTTCCCGGACGTGACCTGGGACAAGATGCTGGTCGACGCCATGACGATGCGCATGGTGACGAAGCCCGAGACCCTCGACACGATCGTGGCGACGAACCTGCACGCGGACATCCTTTCGGACCTCGCGGCGGCGCTCGCCGGGTCGCTCGGCATCGCGCCGACCGCCAACATCAACCCGGAGCGGACCTACCCGTCGATGTTCGAGCCGATCCACGGCTCGGCCTTCGACATCGCCGGCAAGGGTATCGCCAACCCGGTCGCGACCTTCTGGACGGCGTGCCAGATGCTGGAGCACCTCGGCGAGAAGCCGGCGGCCGACCGGCTGATGCGCGCGGTCGAGCGGGTCACCGCGGATCCGAACCTGCACACGCCGGACCTCGGCGGCACAGCGACGACCCGTCAGGTCACCGACGCGGTCATCGCGGCGATCCGGGGCGACAACGCCTGAGGCGTGCCCGGGTGCCTGGGCGGCCTCAGGGCGCCTCGCTCGCGAGATCCGGGCTCCGGGTGCCGCAGGCCCGGCAGAAGCGCTCGAAGGTGCTCTTGCGCTGCG
Source organism: Methylobacterium sp. yr668 (assembly GCF_900116245.1). Classification (NCBI taxonomy): domain Bacteria; kingdom Pseudomonadati; phylum Pseudomonadota; class Alphaproteobacteria; order Hyphomicrobiales; family Methylobacteriaceae; genus Methylobacterium; species Methylobacterium sp. yr668. The sequence continues at coordinate 190,063 of NZ_FOZY01000002.1, forward strand.
CGCAGGACGGGCAGTGCGCGAAGATGCCGAGCCCGCAATGGGGGCAGAAATTCGTGCTCGCGTCGTCGAGGGCGATCGGCCGCTCGCAGCCCGGGCACGCCTTCTTGGCGAGGCGCGCCAGGGCCTGGTCGGTGGCGATCTCGGTCCGCCGCTCGGCGTCCGGGCGCGCCTCCACTACGGCCTGCCGGGCGCGGTAGGCGTGCAGCGCGTTGATCGCCGCCCGGCCCGCGACCAGGGTGACGATCACGCCGACGCCGTACTGCACGTAGCCGCCGTAGCTCGGCATGTAGGGCACGAGCTCGACGAAGAACGCGAAGGCCGCCGCGAAGGCGAAGCCCCACACGAAGGGCCAGTTGCGGGTGCGGCGGCGCTTGAGCAGGAGCCATCCGGCGAGGGCCAGCAGCGGCAGGGTCAGGGCGAGGCGATAGCCGAAGACGCGCAGCTCCTGGCCGCGCTCGGCCGCGTCGAGGCGCGTCTGCGCGGCGGCCCGCAGATCGGTGTCCACGCGCAGCTGCGCCGCCTCGCGCTCCGACAGGTCGAGCCCCGTCCGCGCCAGGGCAGCGAGCCGCTCCTCGATGGTGCGCTCGGCGGCCTTCAGCGCGTCGAGCTGCTGCGTGCGCGCGATGAGCCCGGGATCCTGGTCGACCCGCTGCGTGGCGTCGCGGGTCTTCAGCCAGTTGGCGAAGGTCTCGCGCGCGCCCTCGGAGGCGGCCTGCGCAGCCTCGAGGGCGAGCTGGTCCTGCTCGACCGTCCGGCGGTTGTCGTCCTGCTCCCGGCGGATCTGCTTGAGGGCCTCGGCCGACGCCGTGCCCTGGTCGGTGTCGAGGAACTGGTCGAGAGTGTAGCGGTGCTCAACCTGCGGCAGATCGCCGACGACCAGCGAGCCGAGCCCGATCAGGAACCACGCGAAGACCAGCGCGACGAGCCAGAGCGCCAGCGTGAACCAGCGCTCGGAGAGCCTTGAACCGGACCGCACGCGAATCGACCTCACTCAAAACCGAAGCGGGTCCTTATACCGCGTGACGCCCCCGGGATATGCCGGCTGATCCGGCGGCGGGACCCGCGGGCGCGATCGCTGGCATCCGCCCGGGTGCGGCGTTGTGCCCGGGAACGTCGCTGACCGCGCCGCCTTTCCCGGCGGTGTGCTCGGCGGAGCGCGCTGCCCCTCCAATCGGGACTGAACCCACATGCTGACACTCGCGCGCGGATCGGCGACGCTCCTGGCTCTCTCTGCTGTCCTGGCCGCAGGGCCGGCCCTGGCTCAGGGCAAGCCCCTGCCGCCGCCCGCCACAGACGCGATGCCGCCCGTGGAGCTGACGATTAGCCTGAAGGACGGCAAGCCGGTCTGCGACCCGGCCGAGCTCAAGCTTCCAGCCGACACCAACGTCGCGCTGAAGATCGTGAGCAGCGCCGACGCGCCGGTGACGATCACCGCGCCCGGGCAGTTTGAGAACGGCCTCGTGCTGCACGCCGACGGAGACCTCGTGCATGTCGCCAGCGAGAAGGGCTACACGGTCAAGCAGAACGGCAAGGGCACGCTGCGCCTGCGGACGATGAAGGCCGGGCAGGAGGAGTACGCCTGCACCAGCACGCGCAACGCCGACGCGCCCTTCAAGGGCAAGCTCGTCCTGAGCCCGCCCGCGAACTGAGCCCCTGAGTACCGGCGCGGCCATGGCCGAGGATCGCTCCGACGGGCGGCTCAGCGTCTACTACGACGGCGGCTGCCCACTGTGCCGGGCCGAGATCGACCAGTATCGCCGGTGCGCCGGCGCGGACCGGCTCGCCTTCGTCGATGTCGGCTCCGGGGCGCCCGAGCCGGCGCTCGGCGCGGATCTCGACCGAGCCCGGGCCCTGCGCCGCTTCCATGTCCGGACCGCGGACGGGCAGCTGATCTCCGGCGCCGCCGCGTTCGCGCGCCTCTGGCGGACTCTGCCCGGCTGGCGCTGGCTCGGTCGCCTGGTCGACCTGCGCGTCCTCGGTGTCCGGCCGATTCTGCCGGTCGCCGAGCTGGCCTACCGGCTGTCGCTGCCGGTGCGGCCGCGCCTGGCCCGGCTGATGGCCCGCCGCCGGTGAGCCGATGGCGACCCGCTGCGTCCACTATGTCGGCTTCCGGGACGACCGGTACTGGAACGCCTACCGGATCTTCGGCGGCCCGCGCGTGATCCACCGGCGCTGGGATTTCTACGCGACCCGCGACGTCGGACCGGACGACGTGGTGGTGTTCGCCGAGGGTGACGAGACGCAGCCCGTCGCGGACCGGAACGCCACGGACCTCGACGAGCGCTGGCTGTAGCGGTCACGCGGGGCGTGCCCGGGTCGGGAAACGCGCTCCCATGGACGCCGCCGCGCCTTCGTGCCGGAGGAAACCCCAGCACCTTAAGAGGTATTGCGCCCTCACAAGAATTCGCGAGAGTAGCGGTGAGCTTCCACTCGCAATCGAGGAGGTCCGCGGTGGTCGAGATCCGTATGTCGGAGGACAACGACGGCCGCTGGACGGTCTACGCGCCGGGGCTGGTGGTCACCGATCTGACGCACGAGGAAGCCCAGGCATTCGCGGCGAGCTACCGGCGCGTCACCGCAGCGTGATCGGGAAAAGCCCGCGCGGCCGTGCCGGCGGGTTTGCCTGGATCCCGGAGGAACGTCACGCCGCTGCGAGTAGGGCGCGATCGAAGCGCGGGGCACGAAAAAACCGCCGCGGCCGGAGCCGGGCGGTTCGAGGTGATCTCGCTGGGGGAATGTCGAGACCTCGTCTACGCGCGGGATGGCAGCGCGGTTCCGGTCTCCAGGTCGAACGGTGCCCCCTGAGGCCCGGACAACCACTCCTACAGCCGTGCCTCCCCGCCGCCCCGTCATCTGCGACGCGATCGCATGGCTCGCCACGGCCGCGTCGTTCGGCCAAGGAAACGGTGGCGCAGCACCGGGGCCGGTCGGTCGAACGGGGCGACTGATACGCGGACAGTGGGTCGGGCTTTGAAAGCCCGAGAGGCGCTGCGGGCGCCCGCATCCTCGGTCCGCGGATCCCGGACCCTAGAAACAACAAAGCCCGCCAATGCGTTGGCGGGCTGCTGTCAGGCATTTGGTGCCCAGGAAAGGACTCGAACCTTCACCTCTCGCGAGACTGGTACCTGAAACCAGCGCGTCTACCAATTCCGCCACCTGGGCTCGCCGTCGGCCATCGGCCGGCGACGGCTCCGTTTAGGCAACGGAGCCGCCGGCGTCAATCGCGATTTCAGCCCTGCGGCCACTCCCGGATGTCGACGAAGTGCCCGGTGACCGCCGCGGCCGCCGCCATGGCCGGGGACACGAGGTGCGTGCGTCCGCGGGGACCCTGGCGGCCCTCGAAGTTGCGGTTCGACGTCGAGGCGCAGCGCTCGCCCGGACGCAGCTTGTCCGGGTTCATGCCGAGACACATCGAGCAGCCCGGCTCGCGCCAGTCGAAGCCCGCCGCCTTCAGGATCTTGTCGAGACCCTCGGCCTCGGCCTGGGCCTTCACGAGGCCAGAGCCCGGCACGATCATCGCCGAGACGCCCTCGTGCACCTTCCGGTCGCCGACGACCCGCGCGACCTCGCGCAGATCCTCGATGCGGCCGTTGGTGCAGGAGCCGATGAAGATCCGGTCCAGGGTGATGTCGGTGATCCGGGTGCCCGGCGTCAGGCCCATGTAGGCGAGCGCCTTCTCCTTCGACTGCCGCTTGTTCTCGTCGGCGATCTCGGACGGGTCCGGCACGCGGCCCTGGATCGAGATCACGTCCTCGGGGCTCGTGCCCCAGCTGACGATCGGCGGCAGGTTGGCCGCGTCGAGACGCACCTCGCGGTCGAAATGCGCGCCCGCGTCGGTGACGAGGCTCTCCCAGTAGCGGCGGGCCGCGTCGAAGGCGGCGCCCTTCGGCGCCTTCGGGCGGTCCTTCACGTAGGCGAAGGTCGTCGCGTCGGGGGCGACCATGCCGGCGCGGGCGCCACCCTCGATCGACATGTTGCAGATCGTCATCCGGCCCTCCATCGAGAGCGCGCGGATCGCCTCGCCGGCATACTCGATGACGTGGCCGGTGCCGCCGGCGGTCCCGATCTCGCCGATGATCGCCAGGATGATGTCCTTCGCGGTCACGCCGGGCGGCAGCGTGCCATCGACGGAGACGCGCATGTTCCTGGCCTTGCGCTGCACCAGGGTCTGGGTGGCGAGCACGTGCTCGACCTCCGAGGTGCCGATGCCGTGGGCCAGCGCCCCGAAGGCGCCGTGCGTCGAGGTGTGCGAATCGCCGCACACGATCGTCTGGCCGGGCAACGTGAAGCCCTGCTCGGGGCCGATGATGTGGACGATGCCCTGGCGTCGGTCGAGGGCGTCGTAGAACTCGATGCCGAAGTCGCGCACGTTCTCGGCGAGCGCTTCGAGCTGCGTGCGGCTCTCGGGATCCTCGATGCCCTGCGAGCGGTCCGAGGTCTGGACGTTGTGGTCCACGACGGCCAGCGTCTTCTCCGGATGGCGCACCTTGCGGCCGGCCACGCGAAGACCCTCGAAGGCCTGCGGGCTCGTCACTTCGTGGACGAGGTGCCGGTCGATGTAGAGGAGGCTGGAGCCGTCCGGTTGGACATCGACGACGTGGTCGTCCCAGATCTTGTCGTAGAGGGTGCGCGGGCTGGTCATCGGTCTTCGTCTTCGGCGATTGGGGTCGGTGCAGAACTCTCGCGATGATGCGTGGTCCTTAGTAGGCATCGCGCGCGGTTTTCGAAAGAGGCGAGCCCTGTGCCGGCCGAACGGCCGCCCGGCTGATCCGCGCGGTTGTCACCGCCGGCCACTCCTGCGCGCTGGCGCCCCACCCCGCACAGGCTCTATGCCGGGACGGGGGAGGCGGCCGACACCGACGCGCGGCCGAACGTGGGAGTGAACGATGGCTGAGGCCCCGGTCGAGATCCTGTTGCTCCGGAAGATGCACCCGCTCGTGGAGAAGGCCTTCGCGGGGCGGTACGGGGTCCACCGGCTGGCTGAGGCCGCGGACCCGGAGGCCCTGCTCGCCGAGATCGGCCCGCGGATCCGGGCGCTCTGCGTCGGCGGCGGGGTGGACGGGGCGCTGATGGACCGGCTGCCGAACCTCGAGCTGATCGCGAATTTCGGCGTGGGCTACGACGCCGTCGACGCCGCTGGGGCGCAGCGGCGCGGGATCGTCGTCACCAACACGCCGGACGTCCTCACCGACGAGGTCGCCGACCTCGCCCTCGGCCTCACCCTCGCTACCCTGCGGCGGATCCCCCAGGCCGACCGCTACCTGCGGGACGGCCACTGGCCCAAGGCGCCCTTCCCGCTCACGGCATCGCTGCGCGGGCGGCGGGTCGGCATCCTCGGTCTCGGCCGGATCGGGCGGGCGATCGCCCACCGCCTGGAGAGCTTCGGCGTCGCGATCGACTATCACGGCCGCAGCCGGCAGGCCGACATACCCTACACGTATCACGATACGTTGATCGGCCTCGCCCGCGCGGTCCACATCCTCATCGTGGTGGCGCCCGGCGGCGCCGACACGCGCAACCTCGTGGACGCGGCCGTGCTGGAGGCGCTCGGTCCCGAGGGCATCCTGATCAACGTCGCCCGGGGCACCCTGGTCGACGAGGCGGCGCTGACCGCGGCGCTGAAGGCGGGCACGATCCTCGGCGCCGGCCTCGACGTCTTCGAGAACGAGCCGCACGTGCCCGCGGACCTCGCCGCCCTCGACAACACGGTGCTGCTGCCGCATGTCGGGTCGGCCTCCGAGCACACCCGCGCGGCGATGGCCCAGCTCGTCGTCGACAACGTCGTCTCGTGGTTCGAGGGACGGGGTCCGCTGACGCCCGTCGCCGAGACACCCTGGAGACCGACCGCGTGAGACAGGCTCGGGCCGCCCTGCTGGCCGCATCGGCGCTGATCGCGACCGCCGCGATCGTCCGGCCGGCCGCCGCCCAGGACGTGCCCGCCGCCACCGAGGAGGCCGCACCGCCGTCCCCTCCTCCGGCCGCGGAGACGCTCGCGGCGCCCCCGGCTCCGACCGCGCCGCCGAGCCTCCCCGAGAAGCTCGGGCAGGTGCCTGGAACCTGGGACCTGTCGCGGGACGGCACCAACCGCCGCTGCGTCATGACGCTGGTGCTCGACAGCGGCGAGGCGGGGCAGCGGCTGCGCTTCCCGGCCGGATGCCGACGGGCCTTGCCGGTCCTGAACAGCGTCGCCGGCTGGCTCTTCGTCGACGGGGCCGTCCGCCTCGTCGACCGCAACGTCCGCCCGGTCCTCGATTTCGCCAAGCGGCCGGACCAGCGCAGCCTCGTCGCCCAGGCCGAGGGCGGCGAGCGCTACAGTCTCGTTCCCCTCGACATCGTCGCGATGCGGCCGGCCGACGCGGCCGCCGCGCCCGAGACCGCGCCGACGGATCCGGCGAGCCCGGCCCCCTCCCCGCTCCAGACCGCGGCCCCGGTGCCGGCCGAGCTGCAGCCGCCGGCGACCGCCTCGGCCGCGACCGCCTCGGCGGCGCCGGCGCCGGGGCTCTACGCCCTCGACCGCTTCCAGCAGCGCGACACCTGCCGGATCAACCTCGACGGCACCGGCGGCGGCGTGCGCATCGTCCCCGGCTGCCACGACAGCGGCCTGGAGGTGTTCGATCCGGTGCGCTGGCGCTACGCGAAGGGCCGGATGACGCTGACCGCCAAGCGGGGCCACAGCATCGACCTCGTGCCGAGCGGCGACGGCCGGTGGCGGCGCGATCCCGAGGTCGGCACCACCTTCGTCCTGCGCCGCGTCGATTGAGCGCACCGCGCGGCGGCGACCGCGCGCTCGATGACGGGCGCGTCAGCGCGACGAGCCGCGCCCGTCCTGGACCGGCAGCATCCGCTCCAGCAGACCGTCGCGGCGGATGACCAAGTGCCACGCCGTGCCGGCGACGTGCAGCAGGACCAGGGCGTAGACGAGCCACTGGCCGAACACGTGGATCGACTCGAAGATCTTCTGCGTCGCGTCGTCCTTCGGCAGTCCCGGGATCGTGAACAGCCAGAAATACGGCGTGTCGCGCCCGGACAGCGCGCTGAGCAGGTAGCCGCTGATCGGCATGATCAGGAAGATCGCGTAGAGCAGGAAATGGTTGATGCGCCCGATCAGCGTCAGCAGCCGGGGCGCCTGCGGGTCCGGCGGCGCGGGCCGGATCATCCGCCAGAGGATCCGCACGACCACGATCGCCAGGATCGTCAGGCCGACCGACTTGTGCAGCACGAACATGCTGCCCTTGGCGGGCGTCGGCGGCAGGCTGATCGCGACCCAGGCCAGCGGCAGCACCGCCAGGACGAGGGCGGCGTTCAGCCAGTGCAGCGCCTGCGAGACCGGGTGGTAGCGCGGCAGTCCGGATGCCGTGACGTAGGTGGCGGGCAGCGCGGTCGGCGCCTTGCCGGCCGTGAGCGGAGAGCCTGACATGATCCCTCGCGGAAGAGCGTGGTCCCTCTGCGATCTAGGGCCCGCCTCCGGCCGGAATAGTCTCCCGTCAGACGGATACGCCGGTCGCGGTCGCCCGCGACACGTCGAGCAAGGCGGCGAGTTCCGTGGCCGCGGCGCGCAGCCGGATCGCCACGGTCTCGTCGACGATGCGGCCGTCCACCAAGTCGTCCGACCCGGCATAGACCGAGGTCGGCGCGACGTGGGCCGCGAAGAAGCCGAACAGGGGTCGGAGCCCGTGCTCGACCACCAGGGCGTGGCGCAGGCCCCCGCCCGTGGCGGTCAGCGCCACCGGCATGCCGATCATCCGGGCCGGGTCGACGAAGTCGAAGACGTGTTTGAACAGCCCGGCATAGCCGCCCTGGTAGACAGGCGTCCCGACGATCAGCGCGTCCGCCGCCTCGATCGCCTCGACGAGGCGCGCGGCGGGCGCCGAGAGGTCGTCCCGCTGCGTCGCGCCGAGGCCCGGGCCGGCATCCATCAGGTCGTACACGGCGAGGTCGATCCCGCGCAGGCGACCGAGTTCGGCGCCGAGGGCCTCGACCAGGATGCGGGTGCGCGAGGGTCGCTTGGCGCTGCCCGAGAAGGCGACGACGCGGGCACGGCTGGGCTTCACACTCGACTCGACACTCACCACGAAACCTTCCGCCGCAGCACGCCCTGATCCGGGACTCCGAACACCCTGGCGCATGCGCGGCACGCGACGCGGGTCGATTCGACGGTAACGCATTCCCGCGCCGGATAAAGCCTCGGCGCGGCCGCGCGGGCGGCGGTTCGGCGGGACCGTCTCGGCGGATCCGTCATCCGCGGAGCCGCCAGACGTGGCTGCGCTTGATCTCGGAATCCTCCAGCGCGCGCGAGACCGGAACCTCGTAGGTCGCGAGGCAGTCGAGGCGGTCCCGCGGAAGGTAGGTGCGGCCCGGATCGCCGATCAGCACGGTGACGCCGCGCGCTTGCAGGCGAACGAGCCAGGCGGTCACGGCCTCGGCGAGGTCGCGCTCGTAGAACACGTCGGCCGCCAGGACGAGGTCGGCCCGGGGATCCGTGGCGAGGAGATCGTCGGCGATCGCGGCGACGCGGTCGCCGACGCCGTTGGCCGCGGCGTTCAGCCCGATCGCCGCGACGGCGAAGGGGTCGAGGTCGCTGGCGACGACGTGGCGCGCCCCGGCGCGGGCCGCCGCGATCGCGACGAGGCCGGACCCCGAGGCGAAATCCACCGCGCGCGCGCCGTCCGCGACGTCCGGGTTGTCGAGGACGTAGCGGGCGAGCGCCTGGCCGCCCGCCCAGGCGAACGCCCAGAACGGCGGCGGCAGCCCGATCGCCTGCAACTCCTCCTCGGTCCGCTGCCAGAGATCGGTCGCCTCGTCGGCGACGTGCAGGCGGATCTCGGGCGCGTGGGGGACGGGCAGCAGGCGGGTGTTGTCGCGGATGAAGCCGGCGGGATCGTCCGGTGCGCGCACGGTCAGGCCTCCAGCAGGTCGCGCCACACGGCGCGGACCTGGTCGGTCACCGCGGTCTCGGTGAAGCCCCCGGTCTCGATCCGCGCCCGCGCGGCCGCGCCCAGGCCGGCGACGAGACCGGCATCGCCGCTCAGGCGCGCCAGCGCGGCGGCCAGAGCCGGCGCGTCGTCCGGGGGAACGAGCAGGCCCTCGACGCCGTCGCGCACGAGGCTGCGGCAGCCCGGGACGTCGGACGCGACCAGCGCCCGGCCGCAGGCGGCGGCCTCCAGCAGCGTCCGCGGCAGGCCCTCCCCGCCGCGCGAGGGCAGGCAGGCGACGTGGTGGCCGGCCCAGACCCCCGCGACGTCGGTCGTCGGCCCGTGCCAGACGATGCCGTCGCGGCTCCAGGCGCGCAGGGTGTCGGCGCCGATCGCCCGCCGGTTCGACGGGTCCGGCGCGCCGTACAGCGCCAGCTCCACCGGCGCGCCCTGGCTCCGGGCGAGGCGGACGGCCTCGACGGCGACGTCGATCCCCTTCGACCACAGCATCCGGGCGACGACGGCCACCCGCAGCGGCGGCATCGGCGGCAGCGGCTGCGGGACGAGGATCGCGGGATCGACGCCGGCGCCGCCCACCACGGTCACCGACCGGTCGAGCGGGTCCAGGCCCAGGGCCAGGGCGTCGTCGGGGTTCTCGAAGAGGAAGCGCGTCCGCGACGAGGCCAGCGGCCCCCGGATCAGCGCCCGCAGGGCGAGGCGTGCCGCCCGGCCGAGGCGGTCGCTCCGGGCGCCGACGAGGCCGAGGCCGGTCAGGGCGAAGACGCGAGACGGGATGCCCGCCATGGCGGCGGCCGTGCCGCCGACCAGGATGCCGCGCAGGGCGATGCAGTGGACGATGTCGGCCTTCAGCGCCTTGAGGATCGCCGCGAGCTGCCCGGCCGCGTAGCCCGCGGCCATCGGGTTGAGGCTCGCCCGCTCGGCCTCCAGGTTGACGACCTGCGCGCCGGTCGCCTCGATGGCGGCCCGGTGGAGGCGGACCCGCGTCACCACGGCGACCGAGAGACCCATGCCGACGGCGGCGCGGGCCATCGGCAGGAAATGCGAGGCGAAGAACCAGTCCTCGGTCACCACGAAGACCAGGCGGCGCATCGGAACGGGCAGGTTCCCGGGTTCGGCATCGGACTGCATCCGTTCCCTCTAGCACGGCGGCGGGGCCCGTCCTGCGACGGATGTGCAGGCCCGGAACGGCGATCCCGTGCCGCCGGTTGTCCAAGGCCTTCTCGCCGGGCGAGGCAGCCCGGCGGCGTCGATGGGAGGGGCTGTTCATGGCGTGCGTCGAGACGGCGGAGAGCGGCGGAGACCTCCGCGCCGCGGCCGAGGAGGCCGGGCTCGTCTACGTCGATGACGGCCGGCCCGGGCTGACCCGCCGCCGCAGCGGCACCGGCTTCCGCTACTGCGACGCGAAGGGCGCGCCGGTGCGCGACAGGGCCGTGCTGGCCCGCATCCGCGGCCTCGCGATCCCGCCGGCCTACACGGATGTCTGGATCTGCCCGCGCCGCAACGGCCACATCCAGGCGACGGGCCGCGACGCTAAGGGGCGCAAGCAGTACCGCTACCACCCGGATTTCCGGCAGGCGCGGGAGGCGAACAAGTTCTCGCGGATCATGGCCTTCGCGGACGCGCTGCCGGGCATTCGCCGGCGCGTCGACGCCGACATGAGGCGGCCGGGCCTGCCCCGCGACAAGGTGCTGGCCACCGTGGTCCACCTGCTCGAGACCACGCTGATCCGCGTCGGCAACGACGATTACGCGCGGACCAACAAGAGCTACGGCCTGACGACCCTGCGCGATCCCCACGTCCGGGTCGAGGGTTCGGCCCTGTCGTTCCGCTTCAAGGGCAAGAGCGGCAAGACCTGGGACGTGTCGCTGAAGGACCGGCGGGTCGCCCGGATCGTCAAGGCCTGCCAGGACCTGCCGGGCCAGGAGCTGTTCCAGTATCTCGACCCGGACGGCACCCAGCGCGACGTCACCTCCTCGGACGTGAACGCGTACCTGCGTGAGATCACCGGCGAGGACTTCACCGCCAAGGATTTTCGGACCTGGGCCGGCACGGTGCTGGCGGCGCTGGCGCTGCGGGAGTTCGAGAGCTTCGACAGCGAGGCCGGAGCCAAGCGCAACATCCGCGCGGCCATCGAGAACGTCGCGGGCCGCCTCGGCAACACGCCGACGATCTGCCGCAAGTGCTACATCCACCCGCAGATCCTCGACTGCTACCTGGAGGGCGGCCTGCTCCTGCAGGTGAAGGACGCGGTCGAATCGGAGCTGAGCGAGGACCTGTCGAGCCTGCGGCCCGAGGAGGCGGCGGTGCTGGGACTCCTGCAGGCGCGCCTCTCCGCCGCCGAGGACGCCGTCAAGGCCGGAGGTCGGGTCAAGCCGGCGGCCGCTCGGAAACGCGGGGCGAAGACGCCAGAGCGGTCCAAGAGCGGGACGGCAGCCAAGCGCGCGTCCGGTGCCCGGAAGGCGGCCGCGGCCGCTTAGGGGGGCGGTCTCGCCGAGACCGCCCGATCCCCCTCTCAGTGCCGGGACTGGTTGTCGTTGCCCGAGGACCGGTTGTCGGTGCCGCGCCGAACCTGATCGCTGGAATCGACCACGGGGGCCAGGCCGAGCTGGCGGGCCAGAGAGACCAGGTCCTTGAGCCGGCCGGTCTGGGTCTTGCGCCGCAGGTTGAGCCGGTGGGTCTCCACCGTGCGCACGCTGAGCGCCAGCCGCCGCGCGACCTCCTTGTTGCTGAACCCGGAACTCAGGAAGCGCAGCACCTCGGCCTCGCGGGGCGTCAGCCCGAGGCTCTCGCCCGCCTCCGGCGGCATCGCCACAGGCTGCTCCGGCGGGACCAGCACGTCCGAGCCTTCCGCCAGGGCGAGCAGCGCCGCGCCGAGGTCCCGCGGCGACTTGGAGCGCGCCACGAAGGCGTCGGCGCCGGCGGCCAGCAGGGCGCGGAGGTCGTCCGCCGTCAGCGCGCCGAAGGCGACCAGCGTGCGGAGCGCCGGCTGGCGCTCCTTCAAGGCGACGATGCGGGCGATCCCGTCGGCCAGCCGGATCTCGTCGAGGAAGACCAAGGCGACGCTGCTGCCGGCGTCGGCGCGGTCGAGATCTGCCTCGCCGATGGTGTGGAATTCGGGCATGTGCTCGAGGGTGGCGCGAACCGTCGCGCTCAGGTCCTCCGGCTCATCCAGGATCAGGACGCCAACGGCCGTACTCATGACCTCGCACCTCTCTCTCCCGGCTTGATACAGGCGGCCGGGATCGAAGGCGAAGTTCCAAGATCCGTTCCAGCAACAACTCGCGAATATTAAGCTTTATATTGGCCGAATCGCTCCCCAGAAACGGATACTCGGCGAATCAATGCGCCGATCTGGGACGACGGTGGGACACCGCTCGACGGACTGTGCCGATCCGGGACGGGCGGTCCGGTTCAGCCCGCGACGGCGCGGATAGCCTCGCTCTGATCCGGCACCACCCGGTTCCGGCCGCCGCCCTTCGCCGCGTAGAGCGCGACATCGGCCCGCTTGACCAGGGCCTCGACGCTGTCGCCGTCGCACCACGTGCTGACGCCGAAGCTGCAGCTCAGCGCGATCGGACCCCGCGCCCCGCTGATCCGCAGGGCCTGGACGTCGGCGCGCAGGCGCTCGGCCTGCGCCACGGCCTCCGCGAGCCCGTGGCCGGGCAGGATGACGGCGAATTCCTCGCCGCCGAGGCGTCCCGCGATCCCGGCACCGGCGATCAACTCGGCCACGGCCTTGATCGCCACGTCGCCGACATCGTGCCCGTGCTCGTCGTTGATGCGCTTGAAGTGATCGATGTCGAGGAGGATCGCCGAGACGGCGCCCGGTCTCGGGTCTCGCGCCGCGGCGGCCCGCGCGCGCTTGAAGAAGGCACGCCGGTTGTAGGAGCCGGTCAGCGGGTCCGTCTCGGCGAGGCGGATCAGCTCCTCCTGCATGGTGGTCAGGCGCTCGGCCGCGCGCAGGCGCGCGTTCAGCTCCTCGGCGCTCGGCGGCTTCTCGATGAAGTCGTCGGCGCCGCTGTCGAGAGCCTCGGCCAGGCTGCGGACGTTGCGGGCCGACGACATGGTGATGACGTGCAGCGGCCCGCGGGATTCGGCGAGGAGCCGGGCCGACCAGCAGAGCTCGAGCCCGCAGAGCGGCCGCACCTCCAGGCTGGTGATGAGGACCCGGACCGCGGGCGTCGCCGCCAGGAACTCCAGCGCCCGCTCCGAATCCGTGAACGGGTGCACCGCGTGGCCGCGCGGCTCGATCAGGGACGCGATGATCTGCAGCACGACGCGGCTCGAGTCGACGATGACGATCTGCATGGCGTGACCCGCACCCGATATCCGCGGTGTAAGCTGGAAGGCTTAACCGCCCCCCAACGGAGCTGAACCCCGGTATGAGCGTGGCCATTACCACTCCGGATCGGCGCTATATCGTTGTCCGGGCGCGTCTGTGGCGCCGCGCGAATCCCGACCTGTCGGAAACCTGTCGGGCCGCGCTGGTGCAGCGCCTGATGGCGGCGCGCCGGGGCGTGAAGGAGGCCAAGCGGGCCGAGCGCGCGGACGAGCCGGGCGCCGCGGAGGCGCTCGCCGCCGCCAGGGCCGAGGTCGATGCGGCGAAGGTCGGACTCGGCGAGCGCGGCCCGGTCTGGTGGACGGACGGCGCGCCCGACCTCAACCGGCACCTCGTCCGCAACACGCCCTACGCGGCGTGGTTCGCGGCGCTCAGCGCCGGGGAACCTGAACCGCGATGACCCGGGCCCCCGCGACCGGGTCGGCCCCGACGGCGCGCGCGCCGCGGCGGCCGTAGGGGGCGGCGTTGATCACCGTCAGGGTCGGCTCGGCCGCCGGAGCGGCCGGGATGCCGGTCACCGTCGGGACGCCGTAGGTGCCGTAGCTCCAGGGCGTGGGCACGATCTGGGTCGGGCGCGGCACGCGGGTCAGCGGGGCGCCGATATAGGTGCCCCGCACGAACTCGCCGGCAAAGCCCGGATCGGCGGCGTAACCGGGCGCGTAGGCGACCGGAGCGTAGGGATCAGCGCTCCGGAAGGTCTGCGCCGACGCGGGCGCCGCCGCCGCCAGAGCGAGCAGGGTCACGATCGTCCGGTTGGCCATGGGTCCGGCTCCGAGGGGTGTCGGCGGGCGCGGTGCGCTCCGGGTGCTGGGCCAACAGACCGGATCATTGGCCGTTCCGCGTCTCCAGTCGCGCAGAGTGCGTAACGGTCCCGTCATGCCCAGCCGATCGGCCCCCGGGTGCGCACCGGTCAGCGGCAGGTGGTGATCCGCCGGACCACCCAGCCCTCGCCCTCGATCCACAGACGGCGGCGGGCCCGGCTGCAGGTGACGTCGTCCTCCCGCTCCGCCGATACAGGATGGACCTGCGGGTTGGCCTCGGCGACCTTGGTCTCGGCCGGACCGTTGGCGGCCTGAGCCGCGAGCGGAACGGCGAGCATGACGGTGCCGGCTGCGGCGGCAGCGATCGTACGGAGTTTCATCGGGGAGAAGCGCCCTGCGGCCATGCTTGGAGGTTTGGTCCAGGAATGCGCGGGCCGGCGGTTCGGTTGCATCCCGGTTGCGTCGATCGCGACGGCCCGTGCGCTCGCTCACATCGCCGGTGGCGCCACACGGGCTGACGCCCGGCCACGACACCTGGCCACGACACTTGGCCACCTTGCCCGGCCGCGGCGCTTAGACTTCCCGGCTTTCACGGGTAAGGAAGAACAAAACCGGACGCGCCGGTGCCCAGCCGTCCTGCGAGACCGCCCATCGCGGGCCGCGGCACGGTCCACGAAGCAGGGTTCATGAGCAAGTCGAAGCCTCCGACCAACGCGCTCCTGACACCGGAGAAGCGCACCGAGGACGTCGATCAGACGATCCGCCCCCTGAGCCTTGCCGAGTTCATCGGTCAGCGCGCGGCGCGGGCGAACATGCAGGTGTTCATCGAGGCGGCGAGGAAGACTGGGCAGGCGCTCGACCACGTGCTGTTCGTCGGGCCGCCCGGGCTCGGCAAGACCACGCTCGCCCAGATCGTGGCGCGCGAACTCGGCGTGAACTTCCGCTCGACCTCCGGGCCGGTGATCGCCAAGGCCGGGGATCTGGCCGCCCAGCTCACCAACCTGGAGGAGCGCGACGTCCTGTTCATCGACGAGATCCACCGGCTCAACCCGGCGGTCGAGGAGATCCTCTACCCGGCCATGGAGGATTACCAGCTCGACCTGATCATCGGCGAGGGCCCGGCGGCGCGCTCGGTCAAGATCGAGCTGCCGAAGTTCACGCTCGTTGGGGCCACGACGCGAGCGGGGCTGCTGACGACGCCGCTGCGCGACCGGTTCGGCATCCCGATCCGGCTGGAGTTCTACGAGATCGACGAGCTGGAGCAGATCGTGGCGCGCGGCGCGCGGGTGCTGGGTCTGGGCATGTCGGCGGAGGGGGCCAACGAGATCGCCCGTCGGGCGCGGGGCACGCCGCGGATCGCGGGGCGGCTCTTGCGGCGGGTGCGGGACTTCGCGGTGGTGGCGGAGGCCGAGACGGTGACGCGGGCGATCGCCGACCGGGCGCTGCAGCTCTTGGACGTGGACGGGGCAGGTCTCGACGTGATGGACCGCAAGTACCTGAGCCTGATCGCGCGTTCGTTCGGGGGCGGGCCGGTGGGCATCGAGACGATCGGGGCGGCGCTGTCGGAGCCGCGGGACGCGATCGAGGACATCATCGAGCCCTACCTGATCCAGCGCGGCTTCGTGCAGCGCACACCCCGCGGACGCGTCCTCACCCGGCACGCCTACCGGCACATGCAGATGCCGGAACCGAAGCGCGAGACGCCCGGGCAGTTCGGCTTCTTCGGTGACGGAGAGCCCTGAGGACCGGTCAACGCGTCTCCATGCATTGAATTCGGACCAGCATTTCACCGGGGACATGCTCCGGACGGGCGGTGCTGCGCGCAGCGCCATGGTGGGTTCCGCGTCGCGACCTCGGCAAGTCGCTGCCGGAACAGCCGTTTTTTCGACGGTCTCGAAACAATATTGCCAAGCTTAGGCGGGCGTCTCGCCGATCACGTACGTGTAAAAACTGCCGGAGTGCGTGGAACAGCGCCGAAACGCGACAGTTGGGGAGGCGACCGCGCCGGGTTCGCTCGGCGCCGGCAAGGCTGTCCCGATCAGGGTCCTGCCCTCCGATCGCGGCAGATCTTCGCGATCTCAAGAACAACGTCAGGGATAAACTTCCGCCATGAAGAAACTCACGCTCGCCGTGCTCGGCCTGTCCGTCGCCGCCATCTCGGCGCCCGCCTTCGCGCAGGACGCCCTGCCGATCCGCGTGCTGCCCTTCGCCAATCAGGACGGCGTCGGCGCCGCCGCGACCGAGACGCCCGCCTTCCGGGCCGAGGCGCTGCGTTCGGACGCCGCCAGCATCGAGGCGAGCCGGATCGCCCTCCAGCGGTCGCGCAACCCCCGGGTCCGCAACTACGCCAACCGCGTCCTCGTCGAGCGCAAGGCGACCACCGACGCGCTGCTGCCGCCGAACACCTCCCTCACCCGCAACGGCTCGGTGGTCTCCGACAACCAGGGCATCCGCACCGACCTGAGCAACCCGGTCGGCCTGGTGCTCGCGCCGGTGACGGTGGCCGCCAACATCGGCACCGGCATCGTCGGCGGCGCCCTCGGCGCGGTCGGCATCGTCGACAACAGCCCGGCCGAACCGGGCCGCCGCGTGGCCCTCGGCGAGCGCGGACAAGCGCGTCTGGCGCAGCTCCAGGCGGCCCCGAACGGCCGGGCCTTCGACCGGACCTACATCGACCAGCAGGCCCGCTCGGACGCCCGCACCCTGGCGCTCTACGACGCCTACGCCAAGCAGGGCGACAACGCCCAGGGCCGCAAGTTCGCCACCGAGGCCCTGCCCTACATCGCCGACGAGCACGCCCACTCGGCGAGCCTCGCGGCCCGCATCGGCGGCTGAGCGCCGCGCATGGCGTGATCTGCGCGAGGGCCGCCCCAGGGCGGCCCTCGTCGTGTTGCGCCGTCGCACCGCCCGTCGCTAAAGGGGCGCATGAGCGCGATCGAGCCCGCCAGTGACGGACCCGCGGAGGACGGTGCCCCGCACCACCGGATGGGCGTGCGCGTCTACTACGAAGACACAGACTTCTCCGGCTTCGTCTACCACGCCAGCTACCTGCGCTTCCTCGAGCGCGGCCGCACCGAATTGCTGCGGGAACTCGCCGGCGACCAGTCGGACCTGCACCGCGACGCACGCGGCCTCGTCTTCGTGGTGCGGCGCATGAGCCTCGATTTCCTCCGGCCGGCCCGGATGGACGACCTGCTGACCGTCGTGACCCGCACGCGCGCCCTGCGCGGCGCCTCGATGCAGCTCGCCCAGGACGTCCGACGGGGCGACGAAGTGCTGGTCTCCGCGGAGGTCACGGTCGCCTGCGTGCGGGACAGCCGCGCCGTCCGCCTCCCGGACGCGCTGCGGCGGCGGCTCGCGCCCGGCGAGGCCGCCTAGACCTCAGCCGGCCCGCGCCGGGTCGGCCTCGCAGAGCACCCGCGCGAAGGCGTTGACGATGGTCAGCACGTCGTACTCGACCGAGACCAGCTGGTAGCCCATCCCGACCATCTCCCGGGCGCGCGCCGGCGACGGCGCGAAGGCGCAGGGAATCTTGCCCGCCGCCCGGGTCTTGCGCGCGATCTCCCCGAGGGCCGCCGTGACTGCCGATCCCAGCGGGTCGATGGCCGCCCCCTTCGACAGGGCGATCGACAGGTCGGCGGGGCCGACCAGGACGCCGTCGATGCCCGGCACGGCGAGGATCGCCTCCAGGTCGGCGATCCCCGCCTCGGTCTCGCACATGGCGATCGTGAGCGCCCGATCGTTGGCGCCCGCGAGGTAGTCCGCGCCGTTCCGGAGCCCCGAGAGCCACATGGCCCGGTCCGGTCCCCAGCTCCGCTGCCCGACCGGCGGGAATTTCGCGGCCGCGGCCAGGGCCTCGGCATCCGCGACGGTGTTGATCATCGGCGCCACGACGCCGGCCGCGCCCGCGTCGAGCATCCGCGAGACCATGGCGAAGTCGCCCACCGGCACGCGCACCAGGGTCGATTTGCCGGCGAGGGCGACCTCGGTGATCGCCGCACACGACGTCTTGTAGTCGTAAGTGCCGTGCTGCTGATCCAGCAGGACGGCGTCGAAGCCGGCGCGCGCCAGGAAGCCGGCCAGCATCGGATCGGCGATCATGGACCAGCCCAGGAACCGGGCCGGGCCGGTGGGCAGCAGATCGGGCAGGCTGGGAACGGGGAGGGTCATGCGCGTCCTGCGTATCTCAGGGCTGTCGACTCGGCGCCGTGGGCCGCGACCATACGGGAGGCGCTTTCGGCAGGTCCAGCCCGGACGGCCCGTCGGACGGCGGCACATGCCTCAGGATCGCCCGGATCGAAACCGATCCTTAACCCTGCCGCGCCCTTAACGGAGGCGATGCCACGGCGGGGCGCGGGGGCCGTCGACGGCCCTTACTTTCGACAGATTCGCGGGCGACAGCGTTGATATCGCTCACGGATCCGGCGGACGCGGGCCTCGCCCGGCGCATCGCGATCCGGAGCAGGAGACCTCGACGGATGAACCCAGCCGACGCGATGCAGGCCGCGCCTGTCGCCGACATGACGCTGCTCGGCCTGTTCCTGCAGGCCCACTTCGTCGTGAAGATCGTGATGATCGGGCTGCTCAGCGCCTCGATCTGGTGCTGGTCGATCATCGTCGACAAGACGCTGCTGTTCCGCCGGACTAAGGCCGAGATGGACGCGTTCGAGGACGCCTTCTGGTCCGGCCGCTCCCTGGAGGAGCTGTTCCGCTCGTTCAACGACCGGCCGGCCACGGGCCTCGCCGCTGTCTTCGTCGCCGCCATGCGCGAGTGGAAGCGCAGCTTCGAGGGCTCCGGTCGGCAGATCCAGTCGCTGTCGCAGCGCATCGAAAAGCAGCTCGACGTCACCATCCACCGCGAGGTCGAGCGGCTCGAGTCGCGCCTGCTGTTCCTCGCCTCGATCGGCTCGGCCGGCCCGTATATCGGCCTGTTCGGCACCGTCTGGGGCATCATGACCGCGTTCACCTCGATCGCGGCCTCGAAGAACACCTCGCTCGCGGTCGTCGCCCCCGGCATCGCCGAGGCGCTGTTCGCCACCGCCATCGGCCTGTTCGCCGCGATCCCGGCGGTGCTCGCCTACAACAAGCTCCAGGCCGAGGTTTCCAAGGCGCAGTCGCGGCTGGAGAGCTTCGCCGACGAGTTCTCCGCCATCCTCTCCCGCCAGATCGACGAGCGCCTGCCGCTCGCCGCCTGAACCGGCTGATCCAGAGGAGACCGATCCATGGGCATGGCAGCGGGCGCATCGCAGGGCGGCAAGCGCCGCCGGCGCCGGGGCCGCCGCGGCGGACCCATCAACGAGATCAACATGACGCCGTTCATCGACGTCGTGCTCGTGCTCCTGATCATCTTCATGGTCGCGGCGCCGATGATGACCGTGGGCGTGCCCCTCGACCTGCCGCAATCCAAGGCCTCGCCGCTCAATTCCGACGTGAAGCCGATCACCCTGTCGATCCGCCAGACCGGCCAGGTCTTCCTCGGCGAGGACGAGCTCACCGACGACTCGATCGTGCCGAAGCTCATGGAGACTGCCAAGTCCGGGACCGAGGAGCGCGTCTTCGTGCGCGGCGACAAGCGGGTCGATTACGGCCGCGTGGCGCAGGTGATGGCGATCGTGACCGGCGGCGGCTTCAAGAAGGTCGCCCTCGTCACCGAGCCTGAGCATCAGTAGGGCCGTCCCGTGGAGTTCCGCTTCGACCGCAAGGAACCGGGTGTCTGGATCTCCGCCGGCACCCACGTCGCGCTCCTCGCGCTGGCGCTGGTCAGCGTCGCGGCCCCGGCCCTGCCGGAGGCCCAGGAGGGCGTGCCCGTCGAGGTGATCACCGAGAACCAGTTCTCCGAGATCACAAAGGGCGAGCGTCAGGCCGACAAGCCGATGCCGAACGCCACCTCGCGGGCCGACCGCAAGGCCGAGAAGTTCGAGGACCGCGAGCCCGAGAATTCCAAGCAGGACGCGCCGACCGCCCCGACCCGCACGGCCGAGATGAAGCTCGCCAACGCGGACGAGATGCCGCTGCGCGCTGAGCCCGATCCGCAGGAGGCGGCCCAGGCCGCCAAGGCGGCGGAGAAGGCGGCGCAGGAGAAGCGCGACGCCGAGAAGGCTGCCGCCAAGGCGGCCGAGAAAGCGGCCGAGAAGGCCGCCGCGGAGAAGGCTGCCGCCGCCAAGGCCGAGGCGAAGGCCAAGGCCGAGGCGGTCGCGAAGGCCGAGGCCGAGAAGCGCGAGCAGCTCGAGAAGCTGATCGAGAAGCAGGAGGCCGAGGCCGCGGCGGCCGCCCAGAAGGCCGCCGCCGCGAAGAAGGCCGAAGCCGCCAAGGAAGCGGCCAAGAAGGCCGCCGACGCGAAGGCCAAGGCCGAGGCCGAAGCCGAGCGTCAGAAGGAGATCGCGGAGGCCAAGGCCGAAGCCGAGCGCGAGAAGGCGGAGGCCGCCGCCAAGGCGAAAGCTGAGGCCGCGAAGGCCGAGGCGGCCGCCAAAGCCGAGGCCGCCGCCAAGGCGAAGGCGAAGGCCATGGCGGACGCGAAGGCCAAGGCCGATGCCGAGGCCAAGGCGCGCAAGCAGGCCGAACTCGCCGACAAGTTCAACGCCGGCGACATCCGCTCGATGCTCGCCTCGAAGGCGCCGTCGCAGTCGACCGGCGCCACCGGCCACGCGGTGCAGAAGGTGGCGGCGCTCGGCGCCGCGACCGGCAACGCGCAGCGCCTCTCGCCGTCGCTGCGCGACGCCCTGGTCGGCCTGCTCCAGCAGCAGATCGAGCGGTGCTACTCGGCGCCCCCCGGCGCGGCCCAGGGCGTGGTCCTGCCGGTGCTCGACATCCGCCTGAACCCGAACGGCTCGCTCAGCACGGAGCCGCGGATCATGCGCGGCGGGGCGAGCGCGGTCGACCAGTCGATCGCGCAGGCCGCACTCCGGGCGGTCCGCCGCTGCGCGCCGTACAACATTCCGGCCACCTACGCGCCGTACTACAACGACTGGAAGGCCATCAACGCGGAGTTCGAGTTCACGGCGACCTGAGGTCTTCCAGCCAGTGTCCCGCCGTCCCCGCGTTCCCGTCTGATCGTCACTCGGATCCGACCCACCATGCTGCACCTCCCCTCCGTCGGGCGCCTCCCGACGTCCTATGCCACGCGCCTGCTCGCGCTCCTCGTGATGCTGACGGGCCTCCTGGCGGGGCCGGCCCAGGCGCAGCTGCAGCTGCGCATCGGCGGCGGCAACTTCCAGCCGATGCCCATCGCCATCGCGGATTTCGGCGGCGACCCGAGCCTCGCGGGCCTCGTCTCCGGCGTGGTCACCAACGACCTGCGCCGCTCCGGCTACTTCACGCCGCTCGACCACGCCCGCTTCCCCGAGCAGCCGAACTTCGACGCCGCGCCGAACTTCGAGAAGTGGCGCGCCACCGGCGTGCAGGGCCTCGTCACCGGCCGGGTCGTCCGCGAGGGCGGCCGGGTCAAGGTCGAGTTCCGGCTCTGGGACGTGACCAACGGCCAGCAGATGACCGGCCAGCAATACGGCACCGACGCCGCCAACGTCCGGCGCACCGGCCACCTGATCGCCGACGGGGTCTACACCAAGATCACCGGCCTCGGACCCTGGTTCGACAGCCGCATCGCCTTCGTGGACGAGACCGGTCCCAAGGAGAACCGCCGCAAGCGCCTGATGGTCATGGACCAGGACGGCGCCAATGTCCGGGCGATCACCACCGGCGAGATGTCGATCGTGGCCCCGCGCTACTCGCCAGCCACGCAGGACATCGCCTTCATGGCCCAGGCCACCGGCCACCAGCCGCGGGTGCAGATGATCAACCTGGAGACCGGCTCCCGCCAGGCGCTCGGCAACGTCGATTCGATGAGCGCGAGCCCGCGCTTCTCGCCGGACGGCCGCAAGATCGTGATGAGCGTCCAGCAGGGCGGCAACGCCGACATCGTCACGATGGACCTCGCCTCGAAGGCCCAGCGCTCGATCACCAACGGCATGGCGATCGACACCTCGCCGACCTACTCGCCGGACGGGTCGCAGATCGCCTTCGAGTCCGACCGCGGCGGCTCCCAGCAGGTCTACGTGATGGGGGCGGACGGCTCGAACCCGCACCGGATCACCTTCGGGCCCGGCTCGGCCTCGCAGCCGGCCTTCTCGCCCCGGGGCGACCTGATCGCCTACACCCGCCAGCGCAACGGCGGCTTCGCCATCTGCGTCTCGAAGCCCGACGGCTCCGGCGAGCGCGTGCTCACCGAGGGCTTCCACAACGAGGGCCCGACCTTCGCGCCGAACGGCCAGTACGTGCTGTTCTTCCGCGATCCGGGCGGCCAGGGCGGCGGCAAGCTGTTCATGGTCGACATTACCGGCAAGGTGGAGCAGCCGGTCCCGACGCCCGCCTACGCGTCCGACCCGACCTGGTCGCCGCTGCTGTCGGGCCGCTGAGCGCGTCGCGGAGCCCGGCTCACGAGGCGGGCTCCGGGACCGTTCCCGATCCTGGTGCAACGGTTCGGCAGGACGGCAGCTCCGGTCGAGAGAGCTGCGCCTTACCCCTCTCCCCTACACGGGAGAGGGGACCCGCGTTTCGTGCGGCGCCGGCTCGCGGGGCCACGATCGCCACGGCCGTCATCCGGGACGCGTCGCGTCCCGAGCCGCGCGATGGCGCGCTAGCCCTGCATCATCAGCCGGTCGCGGGCCCTCAGCGCCGGGAAGAGCCTGCCCCAGAGCAGCGCGACCCCGACCGTCGCGGCGCCGCCGACCACCACCGCCAGGACCGCGCCGATCGCGGCGGCGAGCAGCCCCGATTCGAACTCGCCGAGCTCGTTCGAGGCGCCGATGAATACCGTGTTCACCGCCGAGACGCGGCCGCGCATCGCGTCCGGCGTCTCGCCCTGCACGAAGGTCTGGCGCACGTAGACCGAGATCATGTCGGCGGCGCCCGTGACGAACAGGCAGGCCATCGACAGCGGCAGCGACGTCGACAGCCCGAACGCGACCGTGGCGGCCCCGAATACCGCGGCGGCGCGGAGCATGCGCACGCCCGCGTGGCGCCGCAGGGGGTAGTTCGCCAGCAGCACCGCCATGGCGACAGCCCCGAAGGCCGGCATGCTCCGGAGCGCGCCGAGGCCGAGCGGGCCGACGTGCAAGACCTCCGCGGCGTAGATCGGCAGCAGCGCCGTGGCGCCGCCGAGCAGCACCGTGAACAGGTCGAGGCTGATCGCCCCGAGCACCACCGGCTGGGAGCGGATGTAGTCGATCCCGGCCGAGAGCGCCGCCCAGGTGATCGGCGGCCGCTCGCTCACCGCCGCCGGCCGGTAGCGGATCAGCAGGGTCAAGGCGCTGGCCAGGGCGAAGCTGCCCCCTGCCCCACCGAACACGACGGCGGGTCCGAGGGCGTAGAGGAAGCCGCCGAGCGCCGGCCCCATCACCGACGCGCTCTGCCAGAGGGACGCGTTCCACGCGATCGCCGAGCCGAAAAGCGGCCCGGGCACCAGGGTCGGGAGCAGCGCCTGCAGGGCCGGGTTGGCGAAGGCCCGGGCCGTGCCGACGACGATGACCAGGGCGTAGATCGGCCAGACGGAGTGCACGCCCGCGAGGGCGCAGGCGAGGAGGCCGAGGCTCGCGGCGCTCTGGAGCGCGAAGGCGGCGGCGCCGACGAGGCGCCGGTCGTAGGCGTCGGCGACGTGGCCGGTGATCAGCGCGCACAGCATCGCCGGCAGGAAGCCCGCGAGGCCCACGAGGCCCAGCGCCAGGGCGGAATGGGTCAGGTCGTAGACGTACCAGCCGATCGCCACCGCCTGCATCTGGTAGGCGAGGCCCGTGAGGAACCGGGCCGAGCCGAACAGGCGGAAGTCGCCGATGCCGAAGACGGCCCAGCCGGAACGATCATGCGCGGACATGCCTCCTGCTGCGCGGGACCGGCCGCGGAATCAAGCGCTACGGTGACGTTCGCCGGTCGGATGTCGGCGGCTCCGGTCTGCTCGACTGCAGCGTCAGGGTCGGCTTGCGCGGCGGCGGCGGCGGCGGCGGCGACAGGACGGGCGGCTCGGGTTCGAGCGGCGGCGCGCGCCGGCCCTCGCCCGCGAGGTCGGTGGGGAACGTGCAGGTGACGCGGGTGCCGCTGCCCGGCGCGGTCTCCAGCTGCACCCGTCCCCCGTGCAACTCGACGAAGGAGCGCACGATCGACAGGCCGAGGCCGACGCCCCGGTGGCGGGTTCCGAGGGTGTGGCTCTCGAAGCGGTTGAACACCGAATCGGCGATCTCGGGCGGCATGCCCCGGCCGTGGTCGCGCACGCTGAGGAGAAGCTCCTGCGCGGTCCGGCGGGCATGGACCTCCACGCGCTGGCCGGCATCCGAGAAGCCGACGGCGTTCGAGAGCAGGTTGAACAGGATCTGGCGCACCCGCTTCCCGTCGGCGTGGACGCTGCCGATATCCTCCGGCACGTCGAGGGCGAGGGTGATGTGCGATTCGGCGAGCCGGTCCTCGATGCCGCGGACGGCGGCCTCGACGGTGGCCTGGACGTCGACCTCCTCCCGCTGCAGCTCCAGCGAGCCGGCGTCGATCGAGGCGAGGTCGAGGATGTCGTTGATGATGACGAGCAGCGCCGCCGAGGAGCGCATGATGTGGTCGGAATACTCGCGCTGGCGCTCGTTGAGCGCGCCGACGGTCTCGTCGCCGAGAAGCTGGGTGAAGCCGATGATGTTGGTGAGCGGGGAGCGCAGCTCGTAGGAGACGTGGTGCACGAAGGTGTCGCGCAGCTGCGCGGCCTTCTCCAGGGCATCGTTCTTCTCGGTGAGCGCCCGCTCGACGTTCACACTCGCCGTGACGTCGATCAGGGTCAGGAGCGTCGCGCCCTCCGGGAGCGGCTGCGCGGCGCAGTCGAGCACGGTGCCGTCGACCACCTCGAGGCGGCACGTCCGGACCGTGCGCGATTCGAGGCCGACCACCGCGTCGCGGATGTCGAGCCACGGCTCCTCGACGGGGGCGAGCGCCCGGCAGGCGGCGATCACCGCGTCCACGTGCGGGCGCTCCTCGATCATCTCCGGGTCGAGCCGCCACACGGTGAAGAAGGCGCGGTTGGCGAGGGACAGGCGCCCGTCCGCGCCGAACACGGCCACCGGCTCGGCCAGCGTGTCCAGGGTCTCGGCCTGCAGGCGGCGCAGGGCGTTGTAGCGGGACTCGGCGTTCAGGCGGTCGGAGACGTCGTCGAACAGGTAGGTCAGGCCGCCCTGCGGGTTCGGGTCCGCGACCACGCGCAGGGTCCGGCCGTCGGGCAGGTACCACCAGGTCTGGTTCGCCTCCGCGGCCCGGTAGGCGGACAGAACGCCCTGCTTCCAGCCGCGGAAATCCGCGTGCTCCTCGAGCTTCCGCTCCGCCCGCAGGTGGTCGAGGATCTCGCCGTCAGAGGGACGCCCGTCGAGGAAGGCCTGGTCGAGGTCCCAGAGCTGCCGGTAGGCGGCGTTGTGGAAGATCAGCCGCTGCGAGACGTCGAACATCGCGACCGCGGTCGGCAGCTGGTCCAGGGTCCGCACGTTGGCGTTCATCTGCCGCTGCAGGTCGGCGCGCACGCTCTCGAGTTCCGACACGTCGATGGCGATGCCGACGCGGCCGGTCTCCAGCCCGGTCTCGAATACGTCGAGCATCCGCCGGTTCCCGGCCACGATGGCCGAGAGGCGCGGGACGCTCCGGGTCAGGCCGGCGAACCGGGCTGCCTCCTCGCGAGCGATCGTCTCGCGGGCCGGCCGGTCGAACAGCTCCAGGCCGGCATCGAGGGCGGCCTCGCGGCTCTCCGCCTCGACCGCCGCCACGTAGGCGGCGTTGACCCAGCTCAGGCCACCGTCGCGGTTGCGCCGCCAGACCGGCTGGGGAATCGCGTCGAGGAGCCCCGACAGGGCCGACAGTCCCCGGCGGGTCTCGTCCAGGGTCGCGCGCAGGTCGGCGATCTCGCAGCGCTCCTGGCTGGTCTCGCGTAAGCGCAGGAGCGCCCGCCCCGCCACGGCCTGCCCGTGGGCCTCGATGTTGCGGCCGGTCTGGGTCCGCAGGCTCAGCGCGAAGCTGGTGCCGCGCGCCCGCAGGGTCTCCACGGCGGCCTCGACGGCGGCCGCGTCCGCGGCGACGAGCCACGTGCCGAAGGCCAGGACGCGGCGGGCGTAACCGGAGGTCGGTCGCTCGCCGTGGATCGCGAGGCTGATGTCGCCCTCGACCACCGGCTCGCTGCGATGATCCCAGGTGACGATGATCTGCCGCTCGGCGTTGAGGAGCATCTCGGCCCGGTCATGGGCGCCGCGCAGGACGTCGAGCGTCGCGGCGAGCTCGCGCTCGCGGCGGGTCCACCGGCCGCGCTCGTAGAGGTGCAGAAGCGACAGGATCACCGCGAAGGCCACGAGGCCGCCGAAGATCGCCAGGGCGGCCACGCTGTGGATCTCCCGCGCGGGATGCGCGGCGGCGGCCTCCGGCAGCTCGGCGAAGGCCGCGCTCGCCGTCGTCAGCGCGAGCGCGCCCACGCCGATCCGAACGTGTGTCGCACGACCGACACCCATGGTTTGCCCCGCCCCCGTACCCGATGGCTGTCCGACCGGCGCGCGTCGCCGCGCGGCGCAGAAGGCACCGTTCCCGCGGCGATTCTCCCCAACCGCCGCAGCCCCATCGATCTAAGATTCGCCCGCACTCTAGGTGCGGCGGAATCGCCCCGGAAGGGGAACGAAGCGTGGCTTTGGGCAAAGTCGGCATAATCAGCCGTTAACGACACACAGAAGACACAGTTCGATTCGGCCGTCTGCGCTTGACAAACGAGAAGGCCCGGCGCAGCGCGCCGGGTCTCCAAATCTCTCCACCGGGCCGCGCCGCCGGATCGCGGTGGCACGGTGCCGGCCCCGGAAACGAGGCCGTCCGCGCCACCGGCGATGCGGGCTCAGTAGCGGTAGTGCTCGGGCTTGAACGGGCCGCTCTCGGAGACGCCGATATAGGCGGCCTGATCGGGGCGGAGCTTCGAGAGCTTCACGCCGATCTTCTCCAGATGCAGGGCGGCGACCTTCTCGTCGAGGGTCTTCGGCAGGGTGTAGACCTGCTTCTGGTACTTGCCCGGGTTGGACCAGAGCTCGATCTGGGCCAGCGTCTGGTTGGTGAACGAGGCCGACATCACGAAGGACGGGTGACCGGTGGCGTTGCCGAGGTTCACCAGGCGACCCTCCGAAAGGAGGATGATGCGGTGGCCGTCCGCGAAGGTGATCTCGTCCACCTGCGGCTTGATGTTCGACCACTTGAGGTTCTTCAGGCCGGCGACCTGAATCTCGTTGTCGAAGTGGCCGATGTTGCAGACGATCGCCCGGTCCTTCATCGCCCGCATGTGGTCGATGGTGATGATGTCCTTGTTGCCGGTGGCGGTGACGAAGATGTCGGCGCGCGGGGCCGCATCCTCCATGGTCACGACCTCGTAGCCCTCCATCGCGGCCTGGAGCGCGCAGATCGGGTCGATCTCCGACACGAGCACGCGGCAGCCGGCGTTGCGCAGGGACGCGGCCGAACCCTTGCCCACGTCGCCGAAGCCCGCGACCATCGCGACCTTGCCGGCCATCATAACGTCGGTGCCGCGGCGGATGCCGTCGACCAGCGACTCCTTGCAGCCGTACAGGTTGTCGAACTTCGACTTGGTGACCGAGTCGTTCACGTTGATCGCCGGGAAGAGCAGCTTGCCCTCCTTGGCCAGCACGTAGAGGCGGTGGACGCCCGTGGTGGTCTCCTCGGAGACGCCCTTGATGCTGTCGGCGAGGCCGGCGAACCAGCCCTTCGGCTTCTCGGCGAGCTTGCGCTTGAGGAGCGCGAAGAAGACCTCCTCCTCCTCGCTGGCCGGCTTGTCGAGGAACGCGGTGTCGCCGTTCTCGGCGCGCAGGCCGAGATGGACGAACATGGTCGCGTCGCCGCCGTCGTCGAGGATCATGTTCGGCATGCCGCCGTCGTGCCAGTCGAACAGGCGCGAGGTGTAGTCCCAGTACTCCTCCAGGGTCTCGCCCTTCACGGCGAAGACCGGGATGCCGGCGGCCGCGATGGCGGCGGCGGCGTGGTCCTGGGTCGAGTAGATGTTGCACGAGACCCAGCGGATGTCGGCGCCGAGCGCCTTCAGGGTCTCGATCAGCACGGCGGTCTGGATCGTCATGTGGAGCGAGCCGGCGATCTTCGCGCCCTTCAGGGGCTGCGCGGCGCCGTACTCCTCGCGGACCGCCATCAGGCCCGGCATCTCCGTCTCGGCGATCGAGATCTCCTTCCGGCCGTAATCGGCCAGCCCGATATCCTTGACGATAAAATCCTTGGCCATGAGTCGATGGCTCCGTGTTCGCGTTGCGGGTCGGGGCAACCCCCTACCACCGCGCGGCCTACGAAGCAATCAAGACATAAAGATGTCTTTATGCGTTCTGATCGGCGGGGCGGCCGCGCGAACGCCCGCCCCGCCCCGGATCAGGTCCCGCCCGCCGCTCAGCGGGTCGGCCGCGCCAGCCACCCGAGGCCGAACGCGACGGCGGCCACAAGGGCGAGGGTCGTGCCGCGGTTCTCGTCCGCGCGCGCCGCGAGGGTGCGCCCGTGGCGCACGGCGCGGTCGCGGTAGTGCTGGCCGCGCTCGAGCGCCTCGTCCGCCAGGGCGTGCCCGCGCTCGCTGGCGTCGCGGAACCGGGCGCGCCCCTCCTCGACGAGGTGCTCGCCGCCGTCGCGCAGGTCGCGGACCGTATCCCGGGCCTCGCCGTAGGCGTACTGGGCAGCGCCGGCGGCCTGATCGTAGGCGCCGTCGAGCTGGTCGACGGCCCGGCCGCGCACCGCGCCCGCCGCCGTCTTGATCCGGCCGCGCAGATGGCGAACGCCGCCCTCGAGATGATCCCTGTTCATGCTGTCTCTCCATTCCGGCGCGCGCCCCGGGGACGCGACGCCTGCGTCGGGGCGGAACGACGGCGGAAGGCTACGGTTCCCTGAGGAGCGGCGGAACGGCCTCAAGTTTCCGTGCATCGGCGAGCCGGCGCTGGAAACAGGTCCGGACCGGCGAAGCGTCCAGGAGGGGCGCGGCGTCAATCGCCGGGATCAGATCGAGGCACATCGCGGCCGGGCGGGTGCTCCGATCTCTGCGCACGACTCGGCCTGTTCTGGATCGCGCCGCCGCGGTGACTTGCCAGGCGGCGGGAACGTCTCGGGCCGAGGCCTAGATCTCGATCTCGGTGCCGACCTCGACGACCTGCCGGGTCGGCACGCCGAAGAAGGCGCCGGTGCGCTCGGCGTTGCGCTGCATGAAGGCGAACAGGTTCTCCCGCCAGGGCGCCATGCCCCGCTTGTCCCGTCGCGGGATGATCGTCTCGTGCCCGACGAAGACGGTCATGTCGTCGAGGACGTGCGGCGGCAGGTGGCGCGATTCCACCGCGCAGGCCAGCCCCTCGGGGATCGAGGCCTCCTCCATGAAGCCGTAGCGGAGGATCACCCGGTAGAAATCCGGCGCCAGGATCGTCACGTGGGCGCGCCGGTCCCGCGGGACGGTGGGCGTCTCCTCGTAGAGCGCCGTGATGATCAGGATGCGCTCCATCAGGGCGTGGTTGCGCTCGACGAAGCGCGAGAGATGCAGCGGGATGCCGTGCTCGGCCGCCGAGAGGAACGCGGCCGTGCCCGGCAGCCGCAGCAGGTCACGGTGCTGGAGACCGCCGAGGAAGACGTCCTCCGGCAGGCGCAGGGCGGCCCTCGCTTCCTCGACCAGCTCGTTTCCCTTCTTCCAGGTCAGCATCATCGCGGCGACGAGCCCGGCGAGCACCAGGGGAAACCAGCCGCCCTCGAGGATCTTCACGCTGTTGGCGGCGAAGAACACGAGGTCGATGCCGAGGAAGAAGCCGTTGACCACGAAGACCAGGATCGGGTTGTAGCCCCAGCGGAGCGCGATCAGCGCGGCGAGCAGCGTGGTGATGCCCATCAGCATCGAGACCGCGATGCCGTAGGCGCCGGCCAGGGCGTCGGAGGAGCCGAAGACCACCACGGCCGTCAGGGTCGCCACGGCGAGCAGCCAGTTCACCGCCGGCACGTAGATCTGGCCGCGCTCCTCGTGCGCCGTCTGGACGATGCGCATGGCCGGCAGGAAGCCGAGCTGGACCGATTGCTGGGTCAGGGAGAACACGCCCGAGATGATCGCCTGCGAGGCGATGATGGTCGCCATCGTGGCGAGCGCGACCAGGGGCAGATGGCCCCAGTCGGGGCTGAGGCGGAAGAACGGGTTCTCCAGGGCGTCGGGCGCGGCGATCAGCAGGGCGCCCTGGCCGAAATAGTTGAGCACCAGCGCCGGCAGGACCAGCGCGAACCACGCGATGCGGATCGGCAGGGCGCCGAAATGGCCGAGATCGGCGTACATCGCCTCGCCGCCGGTCACCGCCAGGAAGGCCGCGCCGAGCATCGCGAA
The DNA here is from genome assembly GCF_900116245.1 of Methylobacterium sp. yr668. Lineage (NCBI taxonomy): Bacteria > Pseudomonadati > Pseudomonadota > Alphaproteobacteria > Hyphomicrobiales > Methylobacteriaceae > Methylobacterium > Methylobacterium sp. yr668. Next base: position 220,477 of record NZ_FOZY01000002.1, read on the forward strand.
GCTGACGTGCCAGCCGGCATGGAGCATGAAATCGACGGCCCGGAACGGGTTCGCCGCCGCCAGGATCTCGGGCTTGGCGACGATCCCGGCGATCCCGAGGAGCCCGAGGACAACGAACCAGACGAGCATGACCGGTCCGAACACCCGGCCGATGGCGGCGACGCCCTTGTGCTGGACCAGGAACAGCCCGACCAGGATCACCAGCGTGATCGGCACGACGTACGGCCCGAGTGACGGCGCGTCGACCTTCAGGCCCTCGATCGCCGAGAGCACCGAGATCGCCGGCGTGATCGCGCCGTCGCCGTAGAGCAGCGCCGCGCCCACCAGCCCGACCACCAGGAGCAGCGCCTTCCACGTGCCAGGCCGGGCCTGACGGGCGCCGAGCAGCGCCAACATGGCGACGATGCCGCCCTCGCCGCGGTTGTCGGCGCGCAGGATCAGCACCGCGTATTTCAGCGACACGATCAGGATCAGCGACCACAGGATCAGCGACACCGCGCCGGTGGCGGCGGCTGCGACCGAGGCGCCGCCGGCGGTCGCGGCCTTTACCGCCTCCTTGAACGCGTAGAGCGGGCTCGTGCCGATATCGCCGTACACGACGCCCAGCGCGCCGAACACGAGGGCGGGCCGGAGCCTGTCACGCGCCGCTTCCGCGTCGACCGCGCCGGTCTCGGATCGGGGACTCGCCGCCGGGGCAAGGGTCTGGCTCACCGCAGGATTCCCCCACGGCGCCACCCGGCCTCGACCATCCGGGCGCCGGGCGCGACGCCGTGGCGGTAAAGCTAGGGGCCACGGCCGCGCTGTCCAGCGACGCTCTCGCGGCGCTCAGATCGAGCCGGTCAGCTCCTCCGGGCAGGCGTCGCCACGGCGCAGACAGAATACGGGCGCGCCGGCATGACGGGCGATGGCCGCGGCCACGGTCGCGGCGGGCGCCGGCGCGCCCAGGCTCTCGCTGACCACCACCGCGCGCAGCGGCACATCGTGGAGCCGCAGGGTCTCGCAGGCCGTGAGCGCGTGGCTGATCGCCCCGAGATAGCTCCCCGAGACGAGGAGCGCCGGGACGCCGAGCGCGCGGAGCCAGTCCAGGCCGGTGGCGGCCTCCGTGACCGGGCTCATGAGCCCGCCGACACCCTCGATCAGCAGCGTGTCCTGGGTGCGGGCGATCTCAGCCCGGCACCAGCCGACGAGGTCGGCGAGGTCCAGGGTGCGCCCCTCCAGCACGGCGGCCTGATCCGGCGAGAGCGGTGCCGCGAATCGCCAGGGCGAGCAGGCCTCCACGGCCTCCTCGTCCAGGGCGAGCCCCTGCGCGTCCAGCAGCCGGGCGGTGTCGCTCTCGACGAAGCCGGGATCGCTGAGCGGCGGGACACCGCTCGCGAGCGGCTTCACCGTCCGGACCGCCCGGCCCTGCGCCCGCAGGCGGCGGGTCAGGGCGGCGGTGACGTAGGTCTTGCCGATCTCGGTCCCGGCCCCGGCGATGAACAGCGCCCGCGCGGGCATCCCCGCCTCAGGCCTGGAGGCTGCCGTGGCAGTGCTTGTACTTCTTGCCCGAGCCGCACGGGCACGGCTCGTTGCGGCCGACGCGGCCCCAGGTGGCGGCGTCGGTCGGGTCGCGCTCCAGCACGGCGCCATCCGCCGCGAGGCCCTGCGCCGCGAAGCCGTAGGCCGGTCCCCCGCCGCCGTCGCTGCCCGAGCCGAGGCCGGCGTAGTCCATCTCGTTCTCGCCGGTGACCGGGTCGAGATGCTGGGCGAACATCGGCGGCAGCGCCGGACCGCCGGGCGGGTACTCCTCCTGCGGCTCCTGCATCATGATCTCGACCCGCGAGAGCTGCGCGGTCACCTGCTCGCGCAGGGCGGTCACGAGACCGTTGAACAGGTCGAAGGCCTCGGACTTGTACTCGTTCAGCGGGTCCCGCTGGGCGAAGCCGCGCCAGCCGATCACCTGCCGGAGGTGGTCCAGCGTCACGAGGTGCTCGCGCCAGAGATGGTCGAGCGTCTGCAGGAGGACCTGCTTCTCGATATAGGCCGTGACCTCGGCGCCGTTCTTCTCGGTCCGCTCGGCGTAGGCGGTCTCGGCCGCCTTGAGCAGGCGCTCGCGCATCTCCTCGTCGGCGATGCCCTCTTCCTTGGCCCAGTCCTCGACCGGCACGTCGAGGTTGAGGATCTCCTTCACCTGCTCGCGCAGGCCGGCGACGTCCCACTGCTCGGCGTAGGCGTTCTCCGGGATGTGGCGGGCGACGAGGTCGTCGATCACGCCCTCGCGCATCTCGTCCACGGTCTCGCGGACGCTGTCCTGGCCCATGAAGTCGCGGCGCTGCTCGAACACGACCTTGCGCTGGTCGTTCATGACGTTGTCGTACTTGAGCACGTTCTTGCGCATGTCGAAGTTGCGCGCCTCGACCTTCTGCTGCGCCTTCTCGATCGCCTTGTTGATCCAGGGGTGGATGATCGCCTCGCCCTGCTCCAGGCCGAGCTTCTGCAGCATCCCGTCCATGCGGTCGGAGCCGAAGATGCGCATCAGGTCGTCCTGAAGCGACAGGTAGAACTTCGAGCGGCCGGGATCGCCCTGGCGCCCGGATCGGCCGCGGAGCTGGTTGTCGATGCGCCGCGATTCGTGACGCTCGGTGCCGATGATGTAGAGGCCGCCGGGCAGCGCCTTCTTGCGGCCCGCCTCCGGATCGGCCGGCTCGCCCGAGGCCAGCACCTTGGTGCGGTTCTCGGCGATCTCCGCCTTGATCGCCGCGATGGCGGCGTCGCGCTCCGGACCGTCGGCGAGGTGGCCCAGCTCCTTCTCGATCCGCATCTCGAGGTTGCCGCCGAGTTTGATGTCGGTGCCGCGGCCGGCCATGTTGGTGGCGATGGTGATCGCGCCCGGCACGCCCGCCTCGGCCACGATGTAGGCCTCCTGCTCGTGGAATCGGGCGTTGAGCACGGCGAAGCGCTTGGTCACCCGGCCCTCGCGGGCGGCGGCGTAGACGTCGGTCAGCGCGTTCGGGTCGGAGTAGTCGAGCAGGCTGTAGCCGGCCTTCTTGAGCATCTCGGCGAGGTGCTCCGACTTCTCGATCGAGCCGGTGCCGACCAGGATCGGTTGATGGCGGCTATGCGCCTTGTCGATCTCCGCGATGATGCCGTCGTACTTCTCGCCGACGGTGCGGTAGACCTCGTCGTCCTCGTCGACGCGCTCGACCTCCTTGTTGGTCGGGATGTCGACCACGTCGAGCTTGTAGATCTCGGCGAACTCGTCGGCCTCGGTCGAGGCGGTTCCGGTCATGCCGGCGAGCTTCTTGTAGAGGCGGAAGTAGTTCTGGAAGGTGATCGAGGCCAGCGTCTGGTTCTCGGGCTGGATGGTGACCCGCTCCTTGGCCTCCAGCGCCTGATGGAGCCCCTCGGAGTAGCGCCGGCCCTGCATCATGCGGCCGGTGAACTCGTCGATGATCACCACCTCGTCGTTCTTGACGATGTAGTCCTTGTCGCGGGTGAACAGCGTGTGGGCGCGCAGGGCCTGGTTCACGTGGTGGACCAGCGTGACGTTTTGGGCGTCGTAGAGGTCGCCCTCCTTCAGGAGGCCGGCCTCGCGCATCGCCTCCTCGATGAACTCGTTGCCCTCCTCGGTCAGCGAGACCGTGCGCTGCTTCTCGTCGAGGTCGTAGAACTCCTTGCGCAGGCGCGGCATCAGCGCGTCGACCGCCACGTAGAGTTCCGACCGGTCATCCACCGGCCCTGAGATGATCAGCGGCGTGCGCGCCTCGTCGATCAGGATCGAATCGACCTCGTCGACGATCGCGAAGTTGTGCCCGCGCTGTGCCAGCTGGGACAGCTCGTACTTCATGTTGTCGCGCAGGTAGTCGAAGCCGTACTCGTTGTTGGTGCCGTAGGTGATGTCGCAGGCGTAGGCCTCCTTGCGCTGCGCATCGTCGAGCCCGTGCACGATCGTGCCGACGGAGAGGCCCAGGAACTGGTAGACCTGACCCATCCACTCGGCGTCGCGCGAGGCGAGGTAGTCGTTCACGGTGACGACGTGGACACCCTTGCCCTCCAGAGCGTTGAGGTAGACCGGCAGCGTCGCCACCAGGGTCTTGCCCTCGCCGGTCTTCATCTCGGCGATGCCGCCCTCGTGGAGCACCATGCCGCCGATGAGCTGCACGTCGAAGTGGCGCTGGCCGAAGACGCGCTTGGCCGCCTCGCGCACCGTGGCGAAGGCCGGCACGAGGATGTCGTCGAGACTCTTGCCGTTAGCGAGTTCGGCCTTCAGCATGTCGGTGCGGGCGCGCAGGGCCTCGTCCGAGAGGGCCTGGATCTCCGGTTCCAGCGCGTTGATCTGCGCGACGCGCGGGCGGTAGCCCTTGACGCGGCGGTCATTCGAGGAGCCGAAAATCTTCTTGGCGATGGAGCCGAGCATCATAGACCTGCGGACGCGCGAGCCCGCCCACGGGTGAGCGTGGCGGGCCGGCCTGGACGGAGTTGGCCGGGCTTATAGAGGTAAACATCGCCCGGCGCACCTGGAAGGGGCAGCCCTCAACGCATGCCGGTACGGTCACGGTTCCGGCACCGGTGAAATGGCCGCGCTTGCCTTCTCGCCCGACGCGGGCCACCTGTGCCGCGGCGCGACGCCCGGCCGATCCGGCGCGGCGCCGAGACGTGAGCCGAGGACTTCGCCCGTATGCCGAACACCGCCCTTCTCCGGCGCGTCAGCGCGCTCGCCGTCATGGTCGCGATGCCGGGACTGGCGCTGGCCCAGGCACCCCAGAGGGCCCCGACGCCGGCCGCCAACACGCCGGCCGCCGCTTCCCCCGCCGCCCAGAGCGCCGCCCCAGCCGCCGTGCCGGGCGCCGATGCGGTCGTGGCGAGCGTGAACGGCAAGCCGATCACGCAGGGCGACCTCGCCATCGCGGCCGATGACCCGGCCCTGTCACTGCCCGGCGTCGACGAGGCCCAGAAGAAGAGCCTGCTCGTCGACTACATGGTCGACCTCCGCGTCGGCGCGCAGGCCGCCGAGGCCGCCAAGATCGGCGACTCGCCCGAGTTCAAGCGCAAGCTCGCCTACTTCCGCGACAAGCTCCTGCTCGATGACTACCTGGAGCAGGAGGCCAAGCGCGCGGTCACGCCCGAGGCGGAGCACGCGATCTACGACCAGACCGTCAAGCTGATGAAGCCCGAGGAGGAGGTGCACGCCCGCCATATCCTCGTGGACAACGAGGCCGAGGCGAAGAAGATCGCCGCGCGCATCAAGGGCGGCGAGGACTTCGCCAAGGTCGCCGCCGAGGCGTCCAAGGACCCGGGCTCGAAGGCCGAGGGCGGCGATCTCGGCTGGTTCACCAAGGAGCGGATGGTGCCCGACTTCGCCAACGCCGCCTTCGCGATGAAGCCCGGCCAGGTCTCCGACCCGATCAAGACCCAGTTCGGCTGGCACGTGATCAAGGTCGAGGAGAAGCGGACCAAGCCGCAGCCGACCTTCGACGAGCTCAAGGAGCAGATCGACCAGCACCTGATCCGCAAGGCGCAGCAGGACATGATCCTGAAGCTCCGCTCGGAGGCCAAGATCGACCGCGCCGACACGCCGCCGGCGGCTCAGACCGCGCCCGAACCGAAGAAGTGACGGTTCAAGGCTGACAGGCGCGGCCCCGCGGGGCCGCGCCCCGTCGTCAGTACGGCCGATCCGGGACGAGGTAGCTGGATCGCGCCGGGGCCGGCTGGGGCGTGATGCCGAGGGCCGAGAGCTCGGCGCCGCGGCGCCCCTCGGCGATTCTGTCGAGCACCGCGATCAGCAGCCACGGACACGCGATGCCGATGAAGAACGCCATGTGATCCTCCCGCGCCGAACCGATGGGCCCGTTCGGCTTAGGAAAATAATAGGCGGGCCGGGCCGCGCCGCAAGCGGCATCCCGGCCGGGATCTCAGATCCAGCCCTGGAGCTCGCGGCGCACGACGTGCTCGATCACGCGCATGCCGAGGTCGCTGTCGTTCAGGCAGGGGATGTAGGCGAAGCGCTCGCCGCCGTTCTCCTCGAAATAGTGCCGGTTCTCGCCGTCGAGCTCCTCGAGGGTTTCCAGGCAGTCCGCCGTGAAGCCCGGGGCGACGATCGCCATCCGCTTCACGCCCGACTTCGCGAGTTCCATCACCGTCTCGTCGGTGTAGGGCTTCAGCCACTCCTCGTTGCCGAAGCGCGACTGGAAGGTGACCCGCATCTTCTCCGGAGACAGGCCGAGCGCCTCGCGGATCAGGCGCCCGGTCTTGTGGCACTGACAATGGTACGGGTCGCCCTTGAGCAGGTAGCTCCGCGGCACGCCGTGGAACGAGGTGAGGATCACCTCCGGCTCGAAGTCGAGCTTGGCCAGGCCCTCGCGGATCGAATCGGCCATGGCAGCGATGTAGACCGGGTCGTCGTGATAGGGCGGCGAGACCCGCACCGTGGGCTGCCAGCGCATGTCCATCAGCGCCCGGAAGGCCTGATCGCAGGCCGTGGCCGAGGTCGCGGCGGCGTATTGTGGGTAGAGCGGCACCAGCAGGATCCGGTCGCAGCCCTGGTCGAGCAGCGCCTGGATCCGGCCGGCGACCTCGGGCTTGCCGTAGCGCATCGCCCAGTCGACGACCACGGACTCGCCCATGGCCGCCTGGAGGCGCTCGCTCTGGCCGCGCGTGATCGTCTTCAGCGGCCCCTCGTTGAGCGCGTTGTTCCAGACGCTGGCGTAGTCGCGGCCCTTCGGCCCGGGGCGCTTCGTCAGGATGATCAGGTTGAGGAGCGGCCACCAGATCAGCCGCGGCACCTCGATCACCCGGCGGTCCGACAGGAACTCCTTGAGATACCGGCGCATCGGCCAGTAGGACGTGCCCTCGGGTGTCCCGAGATTCATCAGGAGCACGCCGACGCGGCCCCAGGCCACTTTCGGGTGGTCGGCCGGAAGGGTGCTCGCCGCGGGCTGCAGCGGTGCGAGGGGCCGGCCATTCGCCAGCGCGGCGGGTTCGACGCGTTCGTTCATGGCAGCGTTCCGGCGCCGCGCGCCGAGATCCTTCCTCTGGCTTCCGATATCCGGCGGCCGGCGCGTACGCCCTGGTACGCCTCGGCTTGGCCGGCGCTTAAACCCCGTCGGGTGCGCTTCCATGTAGGGTGCGAAGCCGCCCGGCGAAGGGCGGACGCGACATGCCGCACCGCGACAGGCCGCGCGCTCGACCCCCGTCCCTAAACACGGGCGGCTCCCGGCCGCAACCGCCGCGCCGATGACGGTGCGCGTCCGCCTCCTATCTCGGCGTGGAAACCGATCGCGAGAGACCATGGCCGCCACACCCGTCGCCGACGCCCTCACGGCCTTCCGCGCCTCCGGTTCGCCCTGGCTGAGCCTGCCGTTCTTCGCCGGCGGGGAGGCCGACGCCGTGGCGGCGCGGGTCGATGCCCGAATCGCCGCGGGCGCCCGCGTCCTGCCGGCACCGGACCGGATCTTCCGCGCCTTGGCCGAGACCCCGCAGCCGGACGTGCGGGCCGTGATCCTCGGGCAGGACCCCTACCCGACACCGGGCGACGCCAACGGCCTCGCCTTCTCGTTCGTGGGCTCCGGTCGCCTGCCCGCCTCGCTGAAGGTGATCCTGGCGGAGGCGGGATCCGACCGCGCCGCCGGCGGCGACCTGACGCCCTGGGCGCGGCAGGGCGTGCTCCTGCTCAATAGCGCGCTCACCGTCGAGGCCGGCAAGGCCGGGGCGCACCTGCGCTACGGCTGGGCCGCGCTGACCGATCAGGCCGTGAGCGCCGTCTCGGCCCGCGCGGAGCCCGCCGTGTTCCTGCTCTGGGGCGCCCAGGCGCGGGCCAGGGCCGCGCTCATCGACGCGACCCGCCACGGCGTGTTCGAGAGCGGACACCCGTCGCCGCTCAACCGGGCGCGGGATTTCCCCGGCTCCGACCCGTTCGGCCGGGCCAACCGGTGGCTCGCCGCGCACGGGCGCCCGCCGATCGACTGGCGCCTCGGCTGAGGCCGGCGGCGATCCCGCGAATGGGCTATTGCGGCTTGGCAGGCTCGGCGGGCTTCGCCGGCGCGGCGGGGTCCTGGCCGGCGGGCAGGAGCACGTTCTTGGCCACCGTGCCCTCGGGCCCGTACTCGCCGGCCACCGCGAGGCAGGCCTGGTCGCGGTTCTGCGCCATCTGGTTCGACATCAGCGTGAACATGGTCTGCACCCGGTTGCCGAACGGTCCGCGCGGCTGGACGTCGCCGATCTGCACGTTCTGCTTCGCCAGCAGGGCCTCGAACTGGTCGCTGCCGATCCGGTAGCCGCAGACGTTCGAGGCCGCGAAGATGTAGGCGGCGAATTCCAGGGCCCGCGGCGACGGGGCGTTCCGGATCTGCGCCTGCGCCGGCAGGGCCGCGAGCGTGACGGCGGCGAGGAGTGTGATCCGGGTCGTTGTGGGGCGCATGCGCGGCGGTTCCTCGATCGGGGGCGGCCTCTCGCGGGCCGCCTCTGGCGGGCGGGACATAGGCCGGACCCGCGCGCGCGCCAATGCGACCGAAGATGCGACCCGAGATGTCGGCAATTCACCCGTCCCGGTTCACGGCCCGTTCGCCATAGGTCCAGTCGCCGGCCCGCGCGTCGACGAAAAGACGGTCGTTTTTCGACGGAACGCCCGGGTGAGAGAGAGTGTTAACCTGCTCGCGTCACGCCAGGACCTGCAGTGTGTCCAGATTCAGGCGGTCCGCATCGCATGTACGGCGTCCATCACCCGGCGGCCTCCATCCCACTCCCGGCTCGCGACGCCGACCGGCGCGCCCGGCCGGGTGCGCAAGGAGCCGCCAGCGCGGAGCGGCGCGGCGCGGCGGCGTTGCCGGTCGCGGCGGTCTGTCCGCACCGCGTCTCGCGCTGGGCCTGGGGCGAGGGCCTGCGGGCCGGGCAGGCCGTGGCGCTCATGGTGCAGGATCTCGGGCAGCTCGAGGCCATGCGCCTCGGCCTCACCCGCCTCGGGCTGCGCGTGGTCTGCCTCGACTGCGCCGGCCGCGACGCGGCGCTGGCGGAAAGCCTCGCGCAGTCGGGCGCCGGGCTGGTCGTGGTCGATGCCGCGCTCGCCGACGCCTATGCCGGCGTGATGGGCCGGCTCACCGCCTATCCGGCGGTGTGGTGGAACGGTCCGGGCGCCGACTACGCGAGCCTCGACCTCGCCCTCGCCGAGCACGCCTGACAACCGCCGCATCGCGGATCGCGGGCCGCGGCACCGTCGCGGACCTGAACCCTGCGTGCTACCGTCCGGCGACGCGACCGGCCCCGTGCCAGGGAGGCCGGCGCCGGGAGACGCCGCCATGACCGCAGCCCTTGCCACGGCCCACGCCGCCAGCCCGGAGGCGCCGGTGCTGTTGCGCAGCGACGCCGACGGGGTCGCGACGCTGACGCTGAACCGGCCGCAGGCCCGCAACGCCCTGTCGATGGCCCTGATGGGCGCGCTCCAGGAGCAGCTCGACGCGATCCGCGCGGATCCGTCCGTGCGGGTGGTGATCCTGGAGGGGGCCGGCCCCGCCTTCTGCGCCGGGCACGACCTCAAGGAGATGCGCGCCGATCCGTCCCGCGAGGCGACCGAGGCGGTGTTCCGCACCTGCGCCCGGCTGATGCTGAGCCTCACGCGCCTGCCGCAGCCGGTGATCGCCCGGGTGCACGGGATCGCCACCGCCGCCGGCTGCCAGCTCGTGGCCACCTGCGATCTCGCCGTGTGCGCCGAGACCGCCCGCTTCGCCACGCCGGGGGTGCAGATCGGCCTGTTCTGCTCGACCCCGATGGTAGCCCTGTCGCGCGCCGTATCGCGCAAGGCCGCCCTGGAGATGCTGCTGGTCGGTGAGCCGATCGACGCCGCGGAGGCCCTGCGGATCGGGCTGGTCAACCGCGTGGTGCCGGAGGCGGAGCTCGACGCGGCGGCGGGCGCCCTGGCGGCCCGGATCGCCGGGAAGGCCCGGCGCGTCCTGGCGATCGGCAAGGAGGCGTTCGGCCGGCAGATCGAGATGGGCCTGGAGGACGCCTACGGCTACACAGCCGAGGTCATGACCCGGAACATGATGATGGCCGACGCGCAGGAGGGGATCGACGCGTTCCTGGGCAAGCGGCCGCCCCGCTGGGAGCCGTGAGCCGGCGTCCCGGTCCGCGCACTGGCGCGATACGACGCAGGCCCTCCGGCGCGACGCGCATAGGTGATGGCGCCGCCCTGCCCTAGGATGAGGGGCCTGTCCGACCCTGCCGGGCTCGGCGCCGCCACGCGGAACGGCTGATGAGCACCCTCGACCTGCTCGGTCTGACGCTGTCCTTCTACGGCACGATGCCGCCGCCGCGGCCCCCGCGGCCCAATCGCAACGGCGCGACCTGGGCGGCCGCCGTGATTTTCGGCGGCGTCTGCCTCGCGACGATCGGGCCGATGATCACCATCTGGAGCTTCCACCGGCCCTATGCCGAGGCCAAGGCGCGCTGCATCGCCTCCGGCGGCCGGGTCCTGTACGGGGCCCTCGACGGCAGCGGACCCTATCGCTGCGAGCGGCCCGCGGCCGCCGCGGCCGCCGCGCCCATTGCGCATCCGGCCAAGCCGGCGGATTAATCCGCCCGCCGCATGCGCTTCAGGTCGATCCGGCGCCTCCCGACGCGAACCCGGATAGCCTCACCTTGGAAAACGCGATCACCCGCTGGGTCCAGTCGACCGCCCTGATGCGGTCGGATGTCGAGGCTCTGATCGGCTTCGCGCTGGCGATCGGCGTCACCCTGCACGCCCTGCTGCGCAAGCGCCGGGTCAGCGTGGCGGTGGGCTGGATCGGGCTCGCGTGGCTGTCGCCGATCTTCGGGACCGCCCTGTACCTGACCTTCGGCATCAACCGGGTCTCGCGCCGCGCGCGGCGGCTGCGGACCAAGCCGTCCGACGCGACGCAGCTGCCCGACACCGACGACGCCGTGGTGCCGGAGGCGCTCTGGCCCCTCGACCGGGCCATCCGGCGGATCACGAGCCTGCCGGCCTTCGCGGGCAACACCGTGCAGATGTTCCGCAACGGCGACGCCGGCTATCCGGTGATGCTGGCGGCGATCCGCGAGGCGCGGTCCAGCATCGGCCTGTCGAGCTACATCTTCCGGGACGACGCCACCGGCCGCGAGTTCTGCGACGCCCTCGTTGAGGCGAAGGCCCGGGGCGTGCAGGTCCGCGTCATCATCGACGGGATCGGCGGCGGCTATTTCCGCGCGCCGGTCTACCACCGCCTGACGGCCGCCGGGGTGCCGGCCGCCCTGTTCATGCACTCCGCCCTCCCCTGGCGGATGCCGTTCCTGAATCTGCGCTCGCACAAGAAGCTGCTGATCGTCGACGGGCGGATCGCCTTCACCGGCGGCCTCAACATCTCGCACCCGAACCGCGTCGCCCTGAAGCCCGAGCACCCGATCCGCGACACCCATTTCCGGATGACCGGCCCCGTGGTCGAGCAGCTCGCCGCCGCGTTCGCGGCCGACTGGGCCTTCGTGGACGGCGAGATCCTCGACGGCCCCCGGTGGTTCGTCGACCTCGAGCCCTGCGGACCGAGCGTCGCCCGGGCGGTGACCTCCGGCCCGGACGCGGACGTCGAGAAGATCGAGCAGGTCATCCTCCAGGCGCTCGCCTGCGCGCGCCGGTCGGTGCGCTTCGTGACGCCCTACTTCCTGCCCGACGAGCTGGTGACCGGCGCCCTGGCCCAGGCCGCGACCCGGGGCATCACCGTCGACGTGATCATCCCGCGGGTCAGCGACCATCCCTACATCGACTGGGCGACCCGGGCGCATCTCGACCCGCTGCTGCGGGCCGGCGTGAACGTCTGGCTCGACGAGCCGCCTTTCGACCATTCCAAGGCGATGGTGGTCGACGACATCTGGTGCTTCGTCGGCAGCGCCAACTGGGACATGCGCAGCTTCCGGCTCAATTTCGAGCTGAACGTCGAGATCATCGACGCCGACCTCGCCGCCGACCTCGACCGGTTCATGCGCGGCAAGATGGAGGCGCGGCTCAGCCGGGAGGATCTCGCCGCGCGCGGCCTGCCGATCCGTCTGCGCGACGCAGGCGTGCGACTGCTGCTGCCATACCTTTGAACCGGGCGGGGGCGTGCGCCTCCGGCGCTGGGCCGAGATGGACGACGATCGGCCGGTGATCGGAGCGTCCCCGCGGCAGCACCGCGTGCGCGTGGCAGACGAGCCCGCGGGCGAGGCAGCGGTCGAGCCGCAGCGGCAGCACCTCGACCATCGCGTGGGTCGATTGCCGCGGTCCGACGTCGCGGAAGCCCGGGATCAGCGCCGGGCCGACGATATTGTAGTCGCCGAGCACGGCCGCTCGCGGCGGCAGCTCGCTGACGATGCGCCGCAGCTGGCGCCGGTTCAGCATCTGTCCGTGCGACAGGTGGACGTTGGCCACGCCGAACTCGCCGAGATCGAGGATCTGGCAGACCCGGTGCACGAGGGCGCCGGAGGGGAGCGCGATGACCCGGGGCGGCGCCGCCCAGGGCTTCGGGCTCCACATGGCGAGCCCGTGGATCCGGCCCGGCAGGGGCGCCCAGGCGTAGTGGCCGCCGATCCGGTCCAGCAGGAAGCCGATGGCGCGGGTCGCCTCCTGCATCAGCAGCAGGTCGGGCTTCTCCTGCGCCACGAGGGCGGCGACGTCGTCCACCGCCGCGCCGGTGCGCCGCAGCAGGTTCCAGCTCACGATCTTGAAGGGCTGGTGCGGCCGCTCGGCGGGGCGGATCGGCGTGACGGGTGACGGTGCGGTGTTGGAGCGGGCCGGGCGTGCAGCAGGATTCATCGGGCCGGTCTCGTACCTCAACGCGCGGCGCTCCCGCCACCGCCACGCTCTAACGCGCCCGGAGCCGGGACGTTCGACCGCATGCGCGCCGGGCGCGGGCGCGCCGCGGTCGGCGCCGGCGCGGTCCGACCTGGGCGCCCCACAGCCCATCGCCGGGCGCCGCTTGAGGCGGACCCGGTCGGCGGCCTAAGAGCCGGCAGGGCGACGCCGGCCGCTCCGCGGAGTGCCGCGCGCCGCCATCCCACCGATCCCGTCCGGAGGCCATGACGGCGTTCAGCTTCATCCATGCCGCCGACCTGCATCTCGGCAGCCCGCTGTCGGGCCTCGCCGCGCGCGACGCGGAACTGGCCCGGCGCCTCGCCGCGGCGAGCCGGCAGGCCTTCGAGGATCTGGTGACCCAGGCGATCGAGCGGTCGGTCGCCTTCGTGGTTGTCGCGGGTGACGTCTACGACGGCGACTGGGCCGACACCACGATCGGCCTGTTCTTCGCCCGGCAGGTCGCCCGCCTCGACCGCGCCGGTATCCGGACGATCCTCGTGCGCGGCAACCACGACGCCGAGAGCGTCATCACGCGCTCGATCACGCTGCCGGAATCCGTCCACGTCTTCCCGACCGCCCGCGCCGGCACCCTGCGCCTCGACGCGCTCCGCGTCGCGGTCCACGGCCGCAGCTTCCAGGGCCGGGCGGTGGAGGAGAACCTCTCGCTCACCTACCCGGCCGCCGTGCCGGGCTGGTTCAACCTCGGGGTCCTGCACACCTCCTGCACCGGCCACGCCGCCCACGAGACCTACGCCCCCTGCTCGGTCGCCGACCTCGCGGCCCGGGGCTACGAGTACTGGGCGCTGGGCCACATCCACGAGTACGCGGAGCTGTCCCGGGATCCCTGGATCGTGTTCCCCGGCAATCTCCAGGGCCGGAGCGTGCGCGAGTGCGGCGAGAAGGGCGCCGTCGTGGTCGACGTCGCCGACGGTCGGGTGACCGGCGTCAGCCGCCTGCCCCTCGACCGGGCGCGATTCGAGCAGATCACGGTCGACCTCGCGGCGGTGGCCGACGCGCGCGGCGCCGTCGAGGCCGTCGAGGCAGCACTGAGGCCCCTGGCCGGGATCGCGGCGCGCCGGCTGCTCCTGGTCCGCGTCCACCTCGCCGGGACGACCCGGGCCCACGACGCCCTCGCGGCCGATCGCGAGTCCCTGACGGCCGAGATCCAGGCGGCCGCGCACCGGCTGCACGAGGACATCTGGCTGGAGCGCCTGAAGATCGAGACCCGCCGCCCGCGCGCCGCGGCGGAGCCGACCGGCGCCGCCATCGACCCCGCGGCCCTGCTCGCCGACCTCGACCGCGACCCCGAGTTCCGCGCCCGGGCGAAGGCGGCGCTGGCCGAGATCGGCGGCCGGATGCCCGGGACGGCCGCCGCCGAGGCCGACCTCGACGCGGAGTTCGACGCGCTCTGCGCCGAGGCCGAGGCCCTCGTCCTCGGGCGCCTCGGCGGCCGGCACTGCTGAGGCGCGCGCCCATGGACCCCCGATGCGCCTGATCCGCCTCGCCCTGGAGCGCTACGGCGCCTTCACGGACCGCACCGTCGCGTTCCGGCCAGACGCGCGCCTGCACGTCGTGCTGGGCGCCAACGAGGCCGGCAAGAGCACCGCGCTGGCGGCGGTCACCGACCTGCTGTTCGGCTTCGGGAAGACGACGCCCTACGCCTTCCTGCACGACATGCCGCAGCTGCGCCTCGGCGCGGAGATCGCCGCCGCCGACGGCCGCCGGCTGTCCTTCCGCCGCCGGAAGGGCAACAGCCGTACCCTCATCGACGCCGACGACGCGCCGCTCGCCGACGACGCGCTGGCGCCGTTCCTCGGCGGCCTGTCCCGGACGGTGTTCTGCCGGGCCTTCGGACTCGACGCGGCGAGCCTCCGGGCCGGGGGCCGCGAGATGGTCGACGTGGAGGGCGAGGTCGGCGCGAGCCTGTTCGCGGCGGGCTCGGGCCTGCGCGGCCTCACGGAGCTGCAGACGACGCTCGACGCGGAGGCCGACGCCATCTTCGCCCCGCGCCAGGCCAAGCACCGGACCTTCTACCAGGCGCTGGAGCGCCACGAGACGGCCCGGCGGGCGATCCGCGAGCGGGGCCTGCGCGCCGGCGACTGGCGCGCCCTGAACGACGAGATCGCCGCGGCGGCCGCGCAGCTCGAGGCGCTCCGGTCCGAGCAGAAGGCCGGCGCGGTCGCGCGCGCGCGGCTTGAACGGTTCAAGCGCGTCCGCCCGATCATCGCCGAGATCGACGCGCTCGAGCGGCGCATCGCCGCCGAGACCGACCTCGTCGACGCGGATCCCGCCTGGATCGCCCGCCTGGGGGCGGCCCTGGACGCGTGCCGCGCCGCGGACGCCGAGGCGGAGCGGGCCGAGACCGCGCGCGACCGGGCCCGCGGCGAGGCCGAATCGGTGCCGGTCGAGCCGGGGCTGACCCATCGGGCGGACGAGATCCTGGCGGCGTTCAGCGGCACAAGGGAGTTCGAGAAGGGCGGCACCGACCTGCCCCGCATCGAGGGCGACGCCCACAAGGTCGGGCTGGATCTGGAGCGGCTGCGCGCCCGGATCGGCGTGCCCGACCTCGCCGCGCTCGAGGCCCGCCAGCCCCCGGACGCCGCGCGGGCGCGGACCGAGCGGCTGATCCGCGACGGCCGGACCCTGGCGGCCGCCGAGGAGCAGATCGCCCGCGATCTCGCCGCCGCCCGCGCCGAGCAGGAACGCCTCGCCCGCGAGGTGGAGGCGGCCGACGCGGCCCGGGATCCGACCCCGCTCCGGGAGGCGCTGAAGCCCCTCGCCCGACTGCACGAGTGGATCGCCGCCCGCGACACCCTCGACGGCGCGATCCGCCGGGAGGCGGCGCTGCTGCGCAACCAGGCCGAGCGGCTGTCGCCGCCGGTGCCCGACCTCGCCGCCCTCGTGCGGACGCCCCTGCCCGCCCCCGACACGGTCGCGCGCTACCGTCAGGGCCTCGAGGCGAAGACCCGCGAGCACGAACGGGCCGCCGACCGGTGCGACGCGGCCCGCCGGCAGGTCGCGGTCACCCGGGCACGGCTGCGCGAGCGCGAGGCCGGCCGGCCCGTCGCCACCCGGGAGCGGCTCGACGCCCTGCGGTCAACCCGCGACGCGGCGTTCGCGCCGCTGCGCGACGCCCTCGCGGCCGGCCGGGCGGCCGCCGTCGCCGAGGTCGCGGCCTTCGAGCGCGCGCTCCTCGAGGCCGACCGCGTCGCGGACGAGCGCGCCTCCGACGCCGCCCGGGTCGCCGCCCACGCGGCCGACCTGGAACGGCTCGCCGCCGAGGAGGCGGAGGCCGCGCGAGCCGACGACGTCCTCGCCGGTCTCGCCGCGGAGATCGCGGCGGGCGAGGCGGCGTGGCGCGAGGCGTGGCGGCCCGCCGGGCTCGTGCCCGGTCCCCCGGCCGAGATGGCGGCCTGGCTCGCCGAGGTGGAGAGCCTGATCGAGGCCGAGCAGCGCCTCGCCGCGCAGCGGATCGAGGCGGACCGCCTCCTGGCGCGGATCGAGGCCGCGCGGGCGCCGTTGTCCGACCTGCGCAGCCGCGCCGGCCTCGACGCCGCGCCGGACCTCGAGATCGCCGCCGCGCTGGACGGTCTCGAAGCGCGGATCGCCGCCCTGGCGAGCCGCTGGGAGGCCAACCTGCAGACCGCCGGCCTGCTGCGCGCGGCCGGACTGTCCGTCGCGCGGCTGGAGGCGAGCCTCGCGGAGACCGCCGCCCGCCGCGCCGCCTGGCGGGCCGACTGGGAGGCGGCGCTGCTGCCCCTCGGCCTCGACGGCACGGCCGGTCCGGAGGAGGCCGAGGGCGCGCTGGAGGCGTGGCGCAGCGTGCCCGACCGGCTGGCGGAGCGGGCCGCCCTGCAGCGCCGCTCGGCGGGGATCCGCCGGGACATGGAGGCGTTCCGAGCCAACGCCGCCGCCCTGGTCGAGGCCCTGGCGCCCGACCTCGCGGAGGTGTCGCCCGCCGGCGCGGTCCGATCGCTCCACGGCCGCCTCGTCGCCGCGCAGGCCCGCGAGGCGCGCCGCGCCGAGCTCGACCGCCGCCGCGACGAGGCCGAGGCCGCCCATCGCGGCGCCTGCGACTCGCGCGACGCGGCGCGGGCGACGCTCGCCCGGCAGGTGGCCGAGGTGATGCCGGACCTCGCTGCGGCACCGACGCCGGAGATCGACCGGCTGTTCGGCCGCCTCAGCGCGCGGGAAGCGCTGCGCGCCGAGCGCCTGCGGCTCCGCGGCACGCTCGCGGGCGCGGCGGACGGGCTTCCGGAGGCCGAGTTGCGCGCCGGCCTGGAGACCGTGTCGCCGGAGGCGATCGAGGCGGAGCTGGCGCGGCTGTCGCTCGAGGCCGA
Organism: Methylobacterium sp. yr668; assembly: GCF_900116245.1. Taxonomy (NCBI): domain Bacteria; kingdom Pseudomonadati; phylum Pseudomonadota; class Alphaproteobacteria; order Hyphomicrobiales; family Methylobacteriaceae; genus Methylobacterium; species Methylobacterium sp. yr668. The sequence continues at coordinate 237,604 of NZ_FOZY01000002.1, forward strand.
CGAGCAGGCCGAGCGCGGGCAGGTCATCTTCGCGGACCGCGACCGGGCGGAGCGGCGGCGGGCGGAGCTCGAGGGCGGCACCGGCGCCGAGCTGGCCCTCGCGGAGCGCAAGGCCGCGGAGGCGGATCTCCAGGCGGCTTCCCGCTCCTGGGCCGTCTTGCGGCTCGCCGGGCTGATGCTCGGGCAGGCGGTCGCCCGCCACCGCGCGGGACAGCAGGACCCGCTCGTCACCCGGGCGGGCGCGCTGTTCCAGGCTCTCACCGGCGGCGCGTTCTCCGGTCTGGCGCAGATCTACGACGAGGCCGACACGCCGAAGCTCGCCGGGCAGCGCGCCGGCGGCGGCACGGTCGGGATCGAGGGCATGAGCGAGGGCACCCGCGACCAGCTCTACCTCGCCCTGCGGCTGGCCTATCTGGAGGATTACGCCGGCCGCGCCGAGCCGGCCCCCTTCATCGGCGACGACCTGTTCTCGACCTTCGACGAGACCCGGACCGGCTACGGCCTCGATGCGCTCGCGGCGATCGGCGCCCGGGTCCAGCCGATCCTGTTCACGCACCACCGCCACGTCGCGGACATCGCTCGCGACCGGCTCGGCGACGCCGTCGACGTGGTGACGCTCTAGGCGTCGCCGGCGGAGGGGTCGTTCGTCCCCTCCCCGGCCACCGCGTCTCAGGCGCCCGCACCCCCGAGGTAACGCGCCTCCAGATGGGCCCGGAACGCCGCCGTGCCGAGCCTCGTCCCGGTGGCGCGGGTGAGGAGGTCGTCGGTGTCGAGCAGGCTCCCCACCGCGTGGACATGCGTGCGGAGCCAGTCCCGCAGGGGGCCGAAATCGCCCTGCGCGAGGCAGCCCGGCAGCGCCGGCTCGGCCGCGCGGGCCGCCCGGAACAGCTGCGCGGCCGCCAGGGCGCCGAGGGTGTAGGTCGGGAAATAGCCGAACGCCCCGCTCGGCCAGTGGATGTCTTGGAGGCAGCCGACCCGGTCGTCGGGCACCGTGAGCCCGAGGAGGTCGCGCAGGCCGTCGTTGAACGCCCCCGGCAGGTCGCGCACCGCGAGGTCGCCCGCGATCATCGCGGTCTCCAGCCGGTAGCGCAGCAGGATATGGGCCGGGTAGGTCGCCTCGTCGGCATCCACCCGGATGAAGCCGGGCGCGACCCGGGTGTTGAGCGCGTGCAGGTTCTCCGGCGACCATTCGGGCTCGGACCGCCCGAACGCCGCCTGCAGGAGCGGCGCCAGGAAGGTGAAGAACTCCCGGCTCCGGCAGGCCTGCATCTCCACGATGAGCGACTGGCTCTCGTGCAGGCTCATCCCCCGCGCCGCGCCGACCGGCTGGTTGCGCCACGCCGCCGGCCGGCCCTGCTCGTAGAGGGCGTGCCCGGTCTCGTGGAGAACGCCCATCAGCGCCCGGCCGAAATCGGCCGCGTCGTAGCGCGTCGTGATCCGCACGTCGTCGGTGGCGCCGCCGCAGAACGGGTGCAGGCTGATGTCGAGCCGGCCGCGGGTGAAGTCGAAGCCGACCGCCTCCATCAGCTTCAGGCCGAGGTCGCGCTGCACCGCCACGTCGAACGGCCCGGCGAGCGGGAGCGGCGCCGGCCGGGACGCCTGGATCTCCCGGGCGCGGGCGATCAGGGCCGGCAGCCAGTCGGTCAGGTCCGCGAAGAGCGGGTCGATCGTCGCCCGGCGCATGCCGGGATCGTAGCTGTCGAGCAGCGCGTCGTAGGGGGCGAGGCCGAGGGCCGCGCCCTTCGCCTCGCCGATCTCGCGCTGGAGCCGCAGCACCTCGGCGAGGTGGGGTTCGAGCTTGGCAAAGTCGGCGTCGCGCCGCGCCTCGCGCCAGACCATCTCCGAGCGGGACACGGCGCGGGAGCTGGCCTCGACGAGGTCGCGGGGGACCGCTGTGGCGTGGGCCTGGGCGCGGCGCATCTCCCGCAGGTTGGCGGCGGGCCAGGGCTCGAGGCCCCCGCCCTGCTCGGCCGCCGCCAGCTCCTCGGCGGCCTCGGGGGCCGTGAGCATCCCGTGGGCGAGCCCGCGCAGGATCGCGAGCTGGTCCCCGCGGGCCTCGGCGGCGCCGTCCGGCATCAGCGTCTGCGCGTCCCATCCGAGGATCCCGGCCGCGCCCTCCAGGGCGGCGAGCCGGGCGAAGCGCTGTTCGAGGGTCTGATAGGCGGTCATGCGATCTCCGGTCGGGTACGTCTCGCGGCGCGATGCGGCGGGTCTCATCCCGCCTGAAGCATCTCCAGTTCCAGCCAGCGGTCCTCCGCCTGCGACAGCTCGGTCTCGGCCTGGGCCAGCATGGTCGAGGCCTTGTCGAACCGGGCCGGGTCGCGGGCGTAGAGCTCGGGGTCGGCGAGGATCGTGCGGAGCTGGGCGATCGCCGCCTCCAGCTTCTCGATGCGGGCCGGCAGGGTCTTCAATTCGTGCTGGTCCTTGAAGCCGAGCTTGGGCTTGCCCGACGGCTGGGCGGCCGGCGCGGCGGCGCGCTCGCGCGACTCCTTCGCCTTCGGCGCGACGGTCCGCGCCTCGACGCCCTGGCCGCGCTGGACCAGCATGTCGCTGTAGCCGCCGGCATACTCGACCCAGCGACCGGCGCCCTCCGAGACCAGCACGCTGCCGGCCACGCGGTCCAGGAAGTCGCGGTCGTGGCTCACCAGGATCAGCGTGCCCTGGTAGTCGCCCAGCATCTCCTGGAGCAGGTCGAGGGTCTCGAGGTCGAGGTCGTTGGTGGGCTCGTCGAGGACGAGGAGGTTGGCCGGCTGGGCCAGGGCGCGGGCGATCAGCAGCCGGTTGCGCTCGCCGCCGGACAGAACCGAGACCGGCGTGCGCGCCTGCTCGGGCGTGAACAGGAAGTCCTTGAGGTAGCCGATCACGTGGCGGCTCTGGCCGTTCACCGTGACGCTGTCGCCGCGGCCGCCGGTCAGCACGTCGGTGACGGTCATCCCGGGCTCCAGCACGGCGCGGGCCTGATCGAGCACCACCGGCAGCAGGTTGGTGCCGAGCACCACCTGCCCGGCATCCGGCGCGAGCCGGCCCATCAGCAGGTTGATCAGGGTACTCTTGCCCGCACCGTTCGCCCCGACGATGCCGAGCCGGTCGCCCCGCATCACCCGCAGGGACAGCCCGTCGACGATCCTGCGCTCGCCGTAGCTCTTCGCGATGTCCCGGGCCTCGACGACGAGGCTCCCGGAAGATTCGGCGTCCGAGGCCTGCATGCTGACGCTGCCCACGGGGCGGCGCACCTCGCGGCGGTTCTGCCGGAGTTCGTGCAGGTTGCCGAGGCGACGGACGTTGCGCTTGCGCCGCGCGGTGACGCCGTAGCGCAGCCAGTGCTCCTCGGCGGCGATCTTGCGGTCGAGCTTGTGCTGGTCCCGCTCCTCTTCCTCGAAGAAGGCGTCGCGCCACGCCTCGAAGCTGGAGAAGCCCTGGTCGATCCGGCGGGTCTCGCCGCGGTCGAGCCAGATCGTGGCCCGCGACAGCGCCGAGAGGAAGCGCCGGTCGTGGCTGATGAGCACGAGGGCCGCGCGGGTGCCCTTCAGCTCCGTCTCGAGCCACTCGATCGCCGGCAGGTCGAGGTGGTTGGTGGGCTCGTCGAGGAGCAGCACGTCGGGCTCGGGGGCGAGCGCCTGCGCCAGCGCGGTGCGGCGCCCCTCGCCGCCGGAGAGCTTGCTCGGATCCTCCGCGCCGGTCAGGCCGAGGCTCTCCAGCAGGTAGCGGGCGCGGTGGGTCGATTCGCCCGGCGGCAGGCCGGCCTCGACGAAATCCAGGGTGGTGGCGAAGCCCGTGAAATCGGGCTCCTGCGCGAGGTAGCGGATCGTCGTGCCGGGCTGGACGAAGCGCCGGCCCCGGTCGGGCTCCGTGAGGCCCGCGGCGATCTTCATGAGCGTCGACTTCCCCGACCCGTTCCGGCCGACGAGGCAGGTGCGCTCGCCCGGCGCGATGGCGAGGCTCGCGCCCGTGATCAGCGGCGTGCCGCCGAAGGTGAGCGCGACGTCCTGGAGGGTGAGGAGCGGGGGAGCGGCCATGGGCCGGCTTATGGCAGCGCGGGGCGGCCTGTTCAAACAGAGCCGCCCCCGTCGGTCGGCGCCCGGTCAGGCGATCGGGTTGGCCGGTCCCGTCGGCGGGCTGATCTCGGGCACGCCCGGATCGTTGACGGGGATCTCGGGCGGCTGGATGCCCGGCGCCTCCGCCGGGGTGTTCCCGGGGATCTCCGGCCCGGGCGGCTGGGTCGGCGCCTGCGGCGGATCGTAGGGGCGGTCCGGCACCGGCGTCGGCTGCGGCGGCACCTCGGGGACCTGCCCCGGGTCGGCGAGCGTGAAATCGGGCACCGTCATCCTCCGCGAGACCGGTGGTGCACAGCGGCACCGGTCCCGCGGAAACAGAGTGCGGCGGATCCGGTTCCGGAGGGCTACTTCTTCGTCAGCAGGAGGTTGCCCTCCTTGCTCGCCACCTTCTGGATCTTCTCGGCGAACAGGGCGAGGAGGAACGGCAGCTTCACCTCGAGGCGCACGCTCTCCGCGCCCACGTCGATCGTGCCGGCGATCTTCTGCGCCACCGCGGACACGCCGAAATCGAGCCGGTCGCCCGTCCAGGCGAGCTGGTCCACCGTGATTCCGCTCTTGGCCAGGAGGGCCCGCGCCTGATCCGTGCCGTGCTCCAGGCGCCGCTTGGCCTCGTCGCGGCCGAGGTCGTGCGGGATGTCGACGATGAGGGGCTTGGGCATGGGCGGGTGATCCGAGCTGAACCCGGCAGCAGATGGTGCGTCCGGGTCCGGCAGACAACGCCCCGGAGGCTGCCCCGCCCGCGCGGGGCGGAGGCGCGCCGGGGCGCTCGATGCCCGTGAAGGGTCAGTGCACGACCTGCAGCGACACGTAGCTGACGCCGCCCATGCCGAGGGCGCGGGCGGAGCCGCGCGACAGGTCGATGATGCGGCCGCGCACGAACGGACCGCGATCGTTGATGCGCACGACGATCGAGCGGCCGGTCCGCTTGTTCTCGACGCGGACCCGGGTGCCGAACGGCAGGCTGCGATGGGCGGCGGTTAGTCCGTTGGGGTTGAAACGCTCGCCGTTGGCGGTGCGATGGCCGCTCCCGTACCAGGAGGCCGCTCCGCTCTGGGCGGCGGCCGGGAGGCTTGTTCCGACGACGGTGGACAGCATTCCAAGCGAGACAACGAGCTTACCGAAACCGAAAGACATTCTCGACGCATTCCCATTGTTTTTGTCGGGGCGGCGCCAGTCGTGCCCGAAACGGGCCGGAATATGGCAGGCTTTTTCGGGCTGTCGGGGTCACATTTTGGCCGATTTCGCGCTGGTCATCCCCATTACATGGCGGCTTATTTCAGTTTATTTCCGCTCTTGTTGCGGGTGATGCATTGGCGTGTGGTTCTGCGTATTCAGCAAGAACTGCTCGCCTCCGTCGGGGAGGATGCAAAATAGGACATTATTCTTAAGACTTGCGCGGAGCGTGACCCTGCGTCCCGCTGAGGTGGAAGCGCGACCCGCCCGGCGCCCCTGGCACGACGATGATTGTCGTGCGCGACTGTTTCCCAAGCACAGGCTGCCGCGGCCGCGCGCGACCCGCAGGGATAGAGTGTTGTCGCCTGATCCCGGCGGCGCGGCGCAGCCGAGTAACGGTTGCTTAATCTGTCGGAGGATTGTCCGGGCGCCCGGTCGGCAAAATCTGCAGCCCCAGAACGGGACGCGCCGGACGCGAAATCGACAACGTGACCTTTACCGTACCCGGCGCATGGTCTGCCGGTCAGTCGCGTAACCGGTGTTTGCCATGGCTTCCCCGCGTACCGTGGCTGCCGACGCCGTCGCCCGGAAACAGGTCTCGCGTGCCGGGCGGCCCGCGTCGGCGCCACGGATGGGTCTCGTACCCGCCCAGCGTTCTCTGCCCCTCGACCAGGTACTCGTCGGGGACTGCATCGCGGCCATGAACGCCTTGCCGGCGTCGAGCGTCGACTGCGTGTTCGCCGACCCGCCCTACAACCTTCAGCTCGGCGACGCCGGCCTCCTGCGCCCGGACCAAAGCCGCGTCGACGCGGTCGACGACGACTGGGACAAGTTCGCGACCTTCGAGGCCTACGACACCTTCACCCGGGACTGGCTCGCCGCCTGCCGCCGCGTGATGAAGCCGAACGCGACCCTCTGGGTGATCGGGTCGTACCACAACATCTTCCGGGTCGGGAGCGCGTTGCAGGATCTCGGTTACTGGATCCTCAACGACATCGTCTGGCGCAAGGCCAACCCGATGCCGAACTTCCGCGGCAAGCGCTTCACCAACGCCCACGAGACCCTGATCTGGGCCTCGCGCTCGGCCGACTCGAAGGGCTACACCTTCCATTACGAGGCGCTGAAAGGGGGCAACGAGGACCTCCAGATGCGCTCGGACTGGTTCATCCCCCTCTGCACCGGCGAGGAGCGGCTGAAGGATGCGGAGGGCCGCAAGGTCCACCCGACCCAGAAGCCCGAGGCTCTGCTCGCCCGGACGCTGCTCGCGGCGACCAATCCCGGCGACGTGGTGCTCGACCCGTTCTTCGGCACCGGCACGACCGGCGCCGTCGCCAAGCGCCTCGGCCGCCGCTTCATCGGCATCGAGCGCGAGGCGACCTACGCCGAGGCGGCCCGAGAGCGGATCGCCGCCGTGGAGACCCTGTCGAGGGCCGCCCTCATGGTGGCGCCGACCAAGCGCGCCGAGCCGCGGGTGCCGTTCCTGTCGGTGATCGAGGCGGGCCACATCCGCCCCGGCGAGACCGTGACCGACGAGCGCCGCCGGTTCCGCGCCACGGTGCGCCCGGACGGCCAGCTCGACAACGGCCTCGTCATCGGCTCGATCCACAAGATCGGCGCGCTCGTGCAGGGCCTGCCGGCCTGCAACGGCTGGACGTTCTGGCACGTGGAGCGCGGCGGCAAGCCGGTGGTGATCGACAGCTACCGGGCCGGTCTCCGGCAGGCGATGGCCAACGGCTGAGCCAGCACACCGTCTCTGCGAGCGGAGCGAAGCAGACCAGCAGGGGCACGCAGACAGATGTCGCGCTGCCCTGGGTCGCTTCGCTGCGCTCGCGATGACGGTCGGCTACCGCTTCCGGGCCGGACCCGGCCGCCGCGGCGATGACCGGGCCCGCGCCGGTGCGGGCGATGGCTCGACCTCGCCTTCGAACAGTTCGTCCGTCTCCTGCGGCGGCACCGGCGCCGCCTTCGGCTGCGGCTTCGGGACGGCGCGCACGCGCGGGCGCGGGTCCGGATCCGGCATCGAGACCGGTGGCTCCATCGCCGCCAGCAGCGGCATCGGCGGCGGTTCCTTCCGCGGGCGCCCGCGCGGCTTCTTCTCGGGCTCCGGCTTCGGGTCGAAGGCGTGCGCCAGGACCTTGCGCATGAGGCCGGGCAGCGGTTCGTCCGCGAGGGCGCCGCGCGGCGTGAAGCGCATGCCGGCCGGAGCCGGCGTCGCCAGCGCGACGCGGGCCACGAACACCGTCAGCTCCAGGGGAAAATGCGTGAAGCCGTGGCGGACGAGGCCCGGGAGCCGCTTCCAACGCGCGTCGAGGGGCGCGTCCAGCAGGGCGGCGGCCACGTCGTAATCCGGCTCCCAGGCGCTGCCCGGCGGCTCGGCCATGTTGCCGAGCAGCCCCTCGGGGGCGCGGGTCCGCAGCAGCACCGCCTCGTCGCCGCTGCGGATCGCCACGAAGGCGGCGCCGCGGCGGAGCGCCCCCTTGGCGACCCTGATCTTGCGCGGGAAGGTCTCCTGCGTGCCCAGCGACCGCGCCCGGCAGGGCCGCATCCACGGGCAGAGCGCGCAGGCGGGGCGCTTGGGCGTGCAGATCGTCGCGCCGAGATCCATGAGCGCCTGGGCGAAGTCGCCCGGCCGCTGCTGCGGGACGAGCGCCTGCGTCAGGCGGCGGATCTCCGGCCGGCTGCCCGGGAGCGGCGCCTCCACCGCGTAGGCCCGGCTCAGGACCCGCTCGACATTGCCGTCGACGGCGGCCTCCGGCCGGTCGAACGCGATCGCGGCGATCGCGCCGGCCGTGTAGGCGCCGATTCCCGGGAGCTTGCGCAGGCCCTCGGCGGTGTCGGGGAAGCGGCCGCCGGCCGCCGCGACCGCCTTCGCGCAGGCGTGCAGATTACGCGCGCGGGAGTAGTAGCCGAGGCCGGCCCAGGCCGACATCACCGCCTCCTCGGGGGCCTCGGCCAGGGCGAAGATGTCGGGGAAGCGCGTCAGGAAGCGCTCGAAATACGGCCGCACCGCCGCGATGGTGGTCTGCTGCAGCATCACTTCGGACAGCCAGACCCGGTAGGGATCGGGGACTGCGCCGGCGAGCGCCCGCCAGGGCAGCACCCGCCGATGCCGGTCGTACCAGGCGAGCAGGTCGTCGGCGCGCGGTCCGGGACCGGCTTCAGGATCCGTGGCTGTGCGAGGCGGCATGGGCGGGTCGACAGGGGTCGCGCTGCATAGCCGGAGCGCCGCGGCGATCATAGGGCGGCGAAAGCGCCGGCGCGTGCTCCCTTCGTCAACCATCCTGCGCTAACCTCCGCGGATCCAAGGGGCCGGAACCACTATGGCGCGCGTCAAACCGCTGGCCGAACTGATCGAGAGTTGCATCGGGCCGGCCTTCGCGGCGCAGGGTTTCGCCTCGACCGACATCCTGGCCGCGTGGCCGGAGATCGTCGGCGAGCGGCTGGCCCGCTACTGCCGCCCGTCCAAGCTGGAATGGCCGAAGCGCCGCCGGAGCGAGTCCGCCGCGCCCGAATCCGGCACGCTGGTCGTGCGCGTCGAGGGCGTCTTCGCGCTCGAGTTGCAGCATCTCGCACCGGTGGTGATCCAGCGGATCAACGCCCATTACGGCTGGGCCTGCGTCTCCCGGATCGTGCTGCAGCAGGACCGGGTCGGGCGCGCCGGCCGGGCGCCCGCCCGCGCGCGGGTCGATCCGGCCGCCGCCGTCGAGGTCAAGCGCGCCGTGGCGGGAATCGCCGATGACGGCCTGCGCGCGGCCCTCGACCGCCTCGGTACCGCCGCCGTGGCGACGCGCCCGGAGCGGTGAACGGTCGATTCGGTCACCTTGCCAGGACGGTCGCGCCCGAGTACCGGCATCCGGACGCCACGACTGATCAATCCGGCGGAGCCTGCCCGATGACGACGCGACGCGACGCTCTCAAGTTCTCCGGCCTCGCCCTCGGCGCCGGCCTCGCCCTGCCGTATCTCGGGCGGCCCGCCCGGGCGCAGAATTCCGAGATGGCGGCCCTGCTGCAGCCGGGCCCGCTCGGCGATGTCTGGCTCGGCCCGGCGGACGCCAAGTGCACGATCATCGAGTACGCCTCGATGACCTGCTCGCACTGCGCGGCCTTCCACCGGACCACGTGGCCGACCCTGAAGGAGCGCTACATCGACACCGGCAAGGTGCGGTTCACGCTGCGCGAATTCCCTCTCGACCCGCTGGCCACGGCGGCCTTCATGCTGGCGCGCTGCCAGGGCGATGCCAAGTACTACCCGATCACCGACCTGCTGTTCGATCAGCAGGCGGCCTGGGCCTTCACGCCGAAGCCCGTGGACGCGCTGGAGCAGATGCTCCGGCAGGCGGGCTACAACAAGCAGACCTTCGAGGCCTGCCTGAAGGACCAGAAGATCTACAGCGCGGTCAACGCCGTGAAGCAGCGCGGCCTCGACGTCTTCAAGGTGGATTCGACCCCGACCTTCTTCATCAACGGCGAGCGCTACACCGGCGAGATGACCGTCGAGGGGATGGAGAAGGTGATCAAGCCGATCATCGGCGCCTGATCGACCCGCCGGGGCCTCGCGCGCGGCGCGGCTCCGGCGCATCGCACAAAGTTGGAATACCAAACTAAAATCAATTACTTACGGTGTATGGGGTTCGCCTTGACACTCAAGATAGGCGAAACTATGGTGCGCCCCGCTTGCTGGGGGTGTCCAGCCGGTTCCACAGCCTCCCGCCCGATGAGTTTTGAGCCGTGAACGGCGACGATCCGAGGGATGGGAGAGGGACCGAGCAGACGCCGACGGACAGCGAACTCTCCGCGAGGCTCAGACGTCTCGAGACGCAGATCGAACGGAAGCGGCCGCAGGCTGCTCCCGGTCATTCCACGCGCCCTCGGGACGGCGGGCCATCCTCGCTGGGCCAGGCCATGACGCTCTCCACGGAGTTCGTCGCGGGCGTGATCGCGGGGGGCATACTCGGCTGGATCGTCGATCATGTCTTCGGGACGAAGCCCTGGGGCCTGATCGTCCTCCTGATGCTGGGGTTCGTCGCGGGGGTCTACAACGTGATGCGGGCGTCGGGTTTCGCCGGCGCGCGTCCGGGACGGCGCGATCGGCAGGAGCCATAAGGCGCGCCGGTCAGTGGGGAATGTGGGGCGGCCGACACCCGTCGGCGCGCCGGACAAGAAGGGCGGAAGCGGGAATGGCGGTCACGATCGACCCGATCCATCAGTTCGAGCTGAAGCCGCTCGTGTCGCTGGGCCATATCGGCCACCAGCAGCTCGCGTTCACGCAGTCGGCCCTCTACATGTTCGCCGCCGTCGGCGTGATCGCGCTCATCACCATCGTGGCGACCGCGTCCCGCTCGGTCGTTCCGGGCCGCATGCAGTCGCTGGCCGAGATCTTCTACGAATTCATCGCCGACACCGTGCACCAGGCGACGGGCGACGGCGGCAAGCGGTTCATGCCGCTCGTGTTCTCGCTGTTCATGTTCGTGCTCGTCCTGAACCTGTTCGGGATGATCCCCTACGCCTTCGCGGTGACCAGCCACCTGATCATCACCTTCGGCCTCGCCGCGCTGGTGATCTCCACCGTGGTGATCTTCGGCGTGATGAAGCACGGCACCCACTTCTTCGGCCTGTTCGTGCCGTCGGGCGTGCCGAAGCCGCTCCTCGCGATCCTGGTCCCGATCGAGGTGATCTCGTTCATCTCGCGCCCGATCAGCCTGTCGGTCCGTCTGTTCGCCAACATGCTGGCCGGCCACATCGCGATGAAGATCTTCGCGTTCTTCGTGGTCCAGCTCCTTCTCGCGGGCGCCTGGAGCGTGCTATCGCCGCTCCCGCTGTTCCTGACGATCGCGCTGACCGCTCTCGAGTTCCTCGTTGCGGCGCTTCAGGCCTACGTCTTCGCGACGCTGACGGCGATCTACCTCAACGACGCCCTTCACCCCGGCCACTGATCGGCCGGCTCCACCCGCCGCAAACGTCACCGCACGTTTCGATCTGAAGAGACCTCAGGAGTTACCATGGATCCCGTCGCTGCGAAGTACATCGGCGCCGGCCTCGCCTGCCTCGGCATGGCGGGTGCGGGCATCGGCCTCGGCAACCTGTTCGGTCAGTTCCTCGCCGGCGCCCTTCGCAACCCGTCCGCGGCCGACGGCCAGCGCGCCACCCTGCTCCTGGGCTTCGCCCTCACCGAGGCGCTCGGCATCTTCTCGCTGCTGATCGCGCTGCTGCTGCTCTTCGCCGTCTGATCGGCGCCGGAGGCCGCGGTCCCCGCGGTCTCCTCCCGGGCCCCGGCCCGATGAACGGGTGGACGCTCCCGCGACGGGGCGTCCGCCTTCGTCCGTCACCGCGCCGGCGGTGGCCTCAGCGAACGGTGTCAGTGTAGCGGTCTCATGGCGCAGCCCAATCCCCTCACCACGCCGCCCCCGGGCGCCGACACGCAGGTCGTGCCGGGCCATGTCGAGCATACGGAAGCGCATTCCGGCGCCTTCCCGCCCTTCGAGACCTCGGGCTTCCTGGCGCAGCTGATCTGGCTCGCCCTGGCCTTCGGCCTCCTCTACTACCTGATGGACAAGATCGCGCTGCCGCGGATCCAGTCGATCCTGCACGCCCGCGCCGAGCGCCTGCGTGCCGACCTGGACCAGGCGCAGGCGATGAAGGCCGAGGCGGATGCCGCCGGCGTGGCCTTCGAGACCGCCCTCCGAGACGCCCAGGGCAAGGCGCGCGACATCGCGCAGACCACCCGGAACGAACTGGCCGCGGAGGCCGAGACCAAGCGCAAGGCGCTGGAGGACGAGCTGAACGCCAAGCTCTCCGCCTCCGAGGCGACGATCCGCACGCGGACCGAGGCCGCCATGGGCAACGTCCGCTCGATCGCGGGTGAGGCCGCGTCGGCCATCGTCGAGCGTCTGACCGGGCAGGCCCCGGACCGGACGAGCCTCGACCGCGCCCTCGACGCCACCGCACACTGACGGGATCCCACGATGCTGCTCGAAGCCGAATTCTGGGTCGCCGTCGCGTTCGTCATCTTCATGGGCATCGCCTGGAAGGCCGGCGCCTTCTCGACGATGCTCAAGGGCCTGGACGGGCGCGCCAACCGCGTCCGCCACGAGCTCGACGAGGCCAAGCGCCTGCGCGAGGAGGCCGCCGCCGTGCTGGCCGACTACAAGCGCCGCCGCGCCGAGGCCGAGAAGGAGGCCGAGTCGATCGTCGCCGGTGCCCGCGAGGAGGCCCAGCGCGCCGCCGAGGAAGGCCACCGCAAGCTGGACGATTTCCTGGCCCGCCGCACCAAGGCCGCCGAGACGAAGATCGCCCAAGCGGAAGCCCAGGCCGAGGCTCAGGTCCGCGCCGCCGCCGCGGAGGCCGCCGTGAAGGTCTCGGAGACGATCCTGCGCGAGCGGATGCAGGGCGACGCCGCCCAGAACCTGATCCGCGCGAGCCTCGGCGAGGTGCGGACCCGCATGCGCTCCTGATCCGGACGCAGCAAGCAGCGCGACGTTCACGAAAGCCGCCTCCGGGCGGCTTTTTTCATGGTCGACGGGCCGCGCAGGAAGCGCTTCCGACGCCGGGCGGAATCGGCGCGCGCCGCGGCGAACATCGAGGCCGTGACCGGCGTTCCCGACCCGTGAGGATGCGGAGACGTCATGGCGGAGAGACCACGGATCGTGATCGTCGGCGGCGGCGTCGCCGGGATCGAGGTGGCGACCAGCCTCGGACGCGGCGGCCGGGCCGACGTCACCCTCGCCGATCGCAGCCTCTCGCACGTCTGGAAGCCGATGCTGCACACCTTCGCGGCGGGTACGGCCCGAGCCGACCGGCAGAAGGTGGATCTCTTCGCCCAGGCGCGCCGCAACGGCTTCCGATTCCAGCCCGGCGCCCTCGTGGGCATCGACCGGGCGGCCAGGCGCGTCCGGCTCGCGGTCGAGGCCGCGGAGGGGGTTCCGGAGGTGGAGCGCGCCTACGACCTGCTGGTGCTCGCCATCGGCAGCCGCGCCAACGATTTCGGCACGCCGGGCGTGGCCGAGCATTGCCTGACCATCGACGACCTGACCGAGGCCGAGCACTTCCACGAACAGCTGCGGTGCCATCTCCTGGCCCGGCTCGACGGCGGCGGCCTGCTGGAGATCGCCATCGTGGGCGGCGGTGCGACCGGCGTCGAGCTGGCCGCCGAGCTCAAGCACGCCATCAACCTCTTCGCGGCCTACGGCTCGCCCGACCTGCCAGGGCGCCTGCGCCTGACGCTGATCGAGAGCGGGCCGCGCCTGTTGCCGGCCTTCCCCGAGAAGGTGTCGCGCGCCGCCGCCCGCACCCTGTCGGATCTCGACGTGGAGGTCCGGACCGGCGCGACGGTGACGGCCGCGGACGCGGACGGGTTCATCCTGAAGGACGGCCGCCGCATCCCGGCCGGGCTGAAGGTCTGGGCCGCCGGCGTCAAGGCGCCGGACGTGCTTGCCGGCCTCGACGGCCTGGAGCGCTCGCGGGCCGGGCAACTCGTCGTCCGCCCGGACCTGCGCACGACCCGGGATCCGGCCATCGTCGCCCTCGGCGACTGCGCCAGCCTCACCGACTCCCGGACCGGCCACCCCGTTCCGGCAACGGCGCAGGCCGCACGCCAGCAGGCGCAGCATCTCGCGCGCCATCTCGGCCGCGCGCTGGCCCGCGGGGATGCGCCCGACGCGGACCTGCCTCCGTTCCGCTATGCCGAGAAGGGCGCGATCGTCTCGCTCGCGGATTTCAACGGCTGGGGCACGCTCGGCCGCTACACGTTCGGCGGCGGGCGCCTGAACGGGCTCTCGGCGCGGCTGACGCACGACCTCCTCTACCGGCAGCACCAGATCGGGCTCTACGGCCCGCTGCGCGGGACGATGACCTGGGTCCTCGACGATCTCGACCACCTGATCAGCCCGCCGGTGCGGCTCGACTGAGGCGGCCGGCGCGGATCCGTCGTCGCGGGCGGCGGGCGGTGCCGCCCGGCTGCCCGGTCCTCGGCCCGAGTCCTCGGCCTCAGTCCGGACGCTCGCCCTCGACCGCCTTGGTCTCCTCGACCTCGGGGGCGACCTGCCCGTAGTTCAGCACCGCCACCAGCGCCACGCCGCCGAACGTGTTGCCGAGCAGCGTCGGCAGGAAGAACTTCACCGCGTAATCGTGCAGCGACGCGGCGCCCGTGACCACGAGGTAGAAGGCCTCGACGGAGCCGGCCACGATGTGGGCGAGGCTGCAGAGCGCCACCAGCCACGTCATCAGGAGGATCACGAACGGCGCCGCGCTGGCGGTGGCCGGCAGGAACCAGACCATCAGGGCGATCATCCATCCGGCGAAGACGGCCTTGACGAAGGTCGCCCAGAACCCGTGCGCGATGGCGTCGTGGCTGATCTCCGCGAAGGCCCTGAGGACCGGCGGCTCGAAGGCGCCCGAATAGGCCAGCACCGTCGCGATCGCGAGTGTGCCCAGGATGTTGCCCGACAGCACGATCATCCAGAGCCTGACGACGCGGAGCGCCGTCTTCACGGAGCGGTCGTGCAGGAGCGGCAGGATCGGCGTGATGGTGTTCTCGGTGAAGAGCTGCTGGCGCCCCAGGACGACGACCAGGAACCCGACCGCGTAACCCATCGAGCCGACGATCTTGGCCCAGTCGGTTTCCGGCAGGTGGGTCCGCAGGACGCCCGGCACGATCAGCGACAGGGCGATGCTGAGCCCGGCCGCGAAGGCCGAGAGGAACAGCGCGAGGCCGTGGCGCCGCAGCTCCTCGTCGCCCTCGAGCCGGATGACCTCGTGCAGGACGTAGGCGTCGGGCCGGCCGATCTCGGAGACTTCCTTCAGCAGCTCGTCCCGGCGCGTCTCGGGGTCGGCCCGCTTGTCCCTATCCCGCACCATCCGACAGCTCCGCTACGCAACACGATCGATCGGACGGGACAGGTCAGGCCGTGAGCCGCGCCAGCAGGGCCTCGACGGCGCCGCGCGCCTCGGCGAGGGCCTCCGGGTCCCGGCTGCGCACGACGATCCGGTTGCGGAAGCCCTCCGGCGTGATCGCCGGGTACGAGCCGATGGAGACGGCTTGCCGCGCCCTCGCGATCTCGCCGAGGCCGCCCGCGTAGCTGCCCTCCGGGAGGCCGGCCGCCTCGATCGTCTCGGACAGCATCGCGGCGCCGCCCGTCAGCGTCGGGGCGATCGAGTCCAGCATGGCCTGCATGATGCTGGGCACGCCGGCCATCACGTGGACGTTGCCGATGCGGAAGCCCGGTGCCTTCGAGACAGGATTGGCGATCAGGTCGGCCCCGAACGGGATCCGCGCCATGCGCAGGCGGGCCTCGTTGAGATCCTCGGGTTTGTGCCGCTCCAGCAGCATCGCCCGGGCGCGCTCGTCGACGTCGATGCCGACCCCGAAGGCCTCGGCCACGCAGTCGGCGGTGATGTCGTCGTGGGTCGGGCCGATCCCGCCGGTGGTGAACAGGTAGGTGTAGCGGGCGCGCAGGGCGTTGACCGCCTCGACGATCATGGCCGCCTCGTCGGGCACGATCCGCACCTCGCGCAGGTCGATCCCGGCGGCGGTGAGGAAGTCGGCGATGGTGCCGATGTTCTTGTCCTTGGTGCGACCCGAGAGGATCTCGTCGCCGATGACGAGGATCGCGGCGGTGACGGATTCGGAAGGCTGGTTCATGGAACTCTGGCGTCGGGCGGGTCCTGCAGGCAGATAGCGCGACCGCGGCCCGCGACTACGTGAACCCCGAGGATCCCATGCAGTTCGCCGCGTCGCTGGTGCCGGGACGGCTCGTGCAGCGCTACAAGCGCTTCCTCGCCGATATCGACACCGATGACGGCCGCGTCACCGTTCACTGCCCCAATCCCGGAGCCATGCTCGGGCTCAATACGCCGGGCGCGCGCGTGCTGCTGTCGCGCTCGAGCAACCCCGCGCGCAAGCTGCCGCTCACCTGGGAGCTGGTGGAGGCCGACCTCCCCGGCGGGGCGCAGTGGGTCGGCATCAACACGATGCGGCCGAACGCGCTCGTGGCCGAGGCCTTCCGGGCCGGCGCGATCGCGGCGCTCGACGGCCACGACGCGCTGAGGCCCGAGGTGCGCTACGCCGCGGCCAGCCGGGTCGACTTCCTCGCGAGCGGCGCGGCTACGGGGCCATGCCACGTCGAGGTCAAGAACTGCCACCTGATGCGGCGGGCGGGCCTGGCCGAGTTCCCGGACTGCAAGGCGGCCCGCAGCGCCCGGCACATGCGCGACCTGGCCCAGGTCGTGGCCGAGGGCGGTCGCGCGCTGGTGGTCATCGTCGTGCAGATGCGGGCCGAGGCCTTCGACGTCGCCCGGGACATCGATCCCGCCTTCGACCGGGCGTTCCGCGAGGCGCGCGCGGCGGGCGTGGCGGTCCGTGCCTATCGCTGCGCCGTCGCGCCGGAGGGCGTCGCCATCGCCGAGGAGATCCCGGTGATCACGCCGGCCTGACGGCGCCGCGCTCGAACATCAGGTTGAGACGCGAGCGCGCGATCTCGCGGTAGCCGTAGCGCCCCAGATGCCGCAGCAGGTCGAGCTGCCACTGGCCGGTGCCGTTCTCGACCAGCAGGATCCGCGGCAGGAGCGCGTCCGGCGCCTCGCGGAGGAACGGTTCCAGGATCAGGTCCTCGGCGCCCTCGACGTCGAGCTTGATGGCGTCGACGCGGTCGAGGCCCTCGCTGCGCAGCAGGTCGAGGAGCGTCACCGCCGGCACGGTGATCCGCGCGCCCTCGTTGGTGCCGACGATGCGCAGGCTCGACTCGCCGCGGTTGCGCGGATCGATGAACAGGGTCAGCTCGCCGGCCTTGTCGGCCACCGCGCAGGCGACCGCCTTGACGGTGTGGAACGGGTTCTGGGCGATGTTGTAGGTCAGGCGGTCGAACACGTCCGGCTGCGGCTCGACCGCGACGATCCGCGCGCCCGGCCCCGAGAAGGCGGCCACGCACAGCGCGTAGGCGCCGACATTGGCGCCGATGTCGAGGAACACACAGTCCCGCGGCAGGCGCTCCTGCAGCAGCGCCCGCTCCTCCGGGTCGAAGAACTGCGGGGTGAAGAGCACCTTCTTCTCGCAGTTGTTGTTGTACGGGTGCAGCCGCATCCGCGCGCCGTAGCGGGTCACGTCGAGGGGCTTGCCCCCGAGGCGCGCGATCGCGATCCGGCGCAGGAACAGCGCGAGGCGCCGCCCGTACCAGGACTCGGCCGGGATCCGGTTCGTGCGGCGGGTGATCGCCGCCACGAGGCCGGACGGTTCGTAGGTGCCGTAGGGCTGCGTGTCCGTCATGACCGGGGCGGTTTGCCAGCCGGCGCTCCGACCCGCAAGCGGATCGATCCGCGTTGCTCCCGCGCGCCCGGGTGGTCTAAGCCGTGGCCGAGCTTGATGAACACAGGTTGCGCGGCATGGAGTCCTTCAATTCCGACGGCGTGCGGATCGCCTATATCGACGTCCCGCCGGCGGACGGTCCGGGCAAGCCGATCCTGCTGATCCACGGATTCGCGTCGAACCACGCGGTCAACTGGGTCAACACCCAGTGGGTGAAGGCCCTGACTCAGGCCGGCTACCGCGCGATCGCGCTGGACAACCGCGGCCACGGCGAGAGCGAGAAGCTCTACGATCCGGCCGCCTACAGCTCCGAGGCGATGGCCGGCGACGCGGTCCGGCTCCTCGACCATCTCGGGATCGGCCGCGCCCACGTCATGGGGTACTCGATGGGCGGGCGGATCACCGCGCATCTCGCGCTCGACCACGCGGACCGGGTGCGCTCGGCCCTGATCGGCGGCCTCGGGATGCACCTGATCGAGGGCAAGGGCCTGCCCTCCGGCATCGCCGAGGCCCTGGAGGCGCCCGCCGGGACGCCCGCGCCCAACCCCACGGCGGCGGCCTTCCGGATGTTCGCCGAGCAGACCCGGAGCGACCTGCGGGCGCTCGCCGCCTGCATGCGCGGCTCGCGCCAGACGCTCAGCCGGGGCGAGCTCGCGCAGATCGAGGTGCCGGTCCTGGTCTCGGTCGGGACCCTCGACACGGTCGCGGGCTCTGGGCCGGCCCTCGCCGCCCTGATCCCGGACGCCCGGGCCCTCGAGATCGAGGGCAAGGACCACTCCACGGCGGTCGGCGCCAAGCCGCACCGGGACGGGGTGCTGGCCTTCCTGGCCGCGCAGCCCTGAGGCCTCAGCTCTTCAGCCGGTAGCCCGTGCGGAAGATGTAGGTCACGAGGCCGAGGCAGATCACCAGGAACAGCGCGGTCATGCCGAGGCTGACCGCGATGTTCACGTCGGCCTTGCCGAAGAACGCCCAGCGGAACCCGCTGATCAGGTACACGACCGGGTTCAGCAGGCTCACCGCGTGCCAGAACGGCGGCAGCATGCTGATCGCGTAGAAGCTGCCGCCCAGGAAGGTGAGCGGGGTCACCACGAGGAGCGGGACCAGCTGCAGCTTCTCGAACCCGTCCGCCCACAGGCCGATGACGAAGCCGAACAGGCTGAACGTCACCGCGGTGAGCAGCAGGAACCCGATCATCCAGAGCGGGTGGTCGATCCGCAGCGGCACGAACAGGGCCGAGGTGGCCAGGATGATCAGCCCGATCAGGATCGACTTCGAGGCCGCGGCGCCGACGAAGCCCAGCACCACCTCCAGCGGCGAGATCGGTGCCGACAGGATCTCGTAGATCGTGCCGGCGAAGCGCGGGAAGTAGATGCCGAACGAGGCGTTGGAGATGCTCTGCGTCAGCAGCGAGAGCATGATCAGGCCGGGCACGATGAACAGCCCGTAGGGCACGTCGTCGACCGCCGAGACCCGGGAGCCGATCGCCGCGCCGAACACCACGAAGTACAGGGTCGTCGAGATGACCGGGGCCAGGATGCTCTGCCCGGCGGTGCGCCAGAAGCGGCCCATCTCGAACAGGTAGATGGCCCGGATCGCCGGCCAGTTCATGCTGAACGCCGCGCTCATGGCTGTGCCCTCTCCTCGCGCACGAGGCCGACGAAGATGTCCTCCAGCGAGCTCTGCTCGGTGTGGAGGTCGTTGAAGCGGATGCCCGCCGCCGCGAGGCCGGTCAGGAGCCCGGTGATGCCGGTGCGCTCGGCGCGGGTGTCGTAGGTGTAGACCAGCTCGGTCCCCTCCCCGCCGAGCGCCAGGCCGTAATCGGCGAGTTCCGGCGGTACCGCGGCGATCGGCTGCTGGAGGTGGAGCGTCAGCTGCTTGCGCCCGAGCTTGCGCATCAGCGCGGCCTTCTCCTCCACGAGGATGATCTCGCCCCGGCGGATCACGCCGATGCGGTCGGCCATCTCCTCGGCCTCCTCGATATAGTGGGTGGTGAGGATGACGGTGACACCCTGCTGGCGCAGGTCGCGCACGAGGCGCCACATGTCCTGGCGCAGCTCCACGTCGACGCCCGCCGTGGGCTCGTCGAGGAACAGCACCCGGGGCTCGTGCGACAGCGCCTTGGCGATAAGCACCCGCCGCTTCATGCCGCCCGACAGGGTCATCAGCCGGCTGTCGCGCTTGTCCCAGAGGGACAGCGCCCGGAGGATCCGCTCGATATGCCCGGGATCCGGCCGCAGCCCGAACAGGCCGCGGGAGAAGCTCACGGTGTTCAGCACCGTCTCGAAGGCGTCGGTGGTGAGTTCCTGCGGGACGAGCCCGATGGCCCGGCGCGCGGCGCGGTAATCCGCCGCGATATCGTGGCCGTCGACCAGGACGGTCCCCGCACTCGCGGTGACGATCCCGCAGACGATGTTGATGAGCGTGGATTTGCCCGCTCCGTTCGGACCGAGCAGCGCGAAGATCTCACCGCGCTCGATGGCGAGGTCGATGTCACGCAGGGCTGTGAAGCCGGACGTGTAGGTCTTCGACAGCTTCGAGATGGAGATAATCGGCATCAGAGCCTGGTGCGAGCGGGAGCGTGCACGGGTCCGGCAGCCATGCTCAGGCACCGGACACGCGAGGGGCCGGCCGAGCGGGACGCCTCCGGCGGCGGGCGCCCCTATAGCATGGTGAATGACCGGCGCTGACCGAGCCCGTGTGCGCCACCGCACCGCGAGGGCGCCCGCGGCTCACCGGCGGCCGAGGCGCTCCGCCAGCGCGAGGCACTCCTTGCGGAGATCCGGATCCTCGATGCGCGAGAACGCGGTCAGCAGGGCGGCGCATTCCGCGGCGCTCGGGCCGCCGGCTGCCGGGGACCCCGGCGGCCCGCGGAAGATCGAGACCGGGACGTTCAGCGCGTGGGCGATCTGGCGAAGCAGCACTTCCCGCTCGTGAGCGGAGTTCGCCGTGCCGTCGAGATCGAATCCGCCCGCGTCCGTCATGATCTCTTCGAAACCAGTCCTTCGGCCGAGCTCGGATGCACGGGATGCCCACAGACGCTGCTCACGCGGCGCGCGGCACGACCATCCACACTTTCTCGGCGGGTGCAACCTACCGTTATGGTATCAGCTTGGCAGGGCCGCACTGTCCAGAACGCGCGGACAGCCACCCCGGACCGAGATCTTGTGCCGCTCATCTGTAATCGGCGAAGTCGGTTCAGCCTCCGTTCCGAATCAACATCCAGAAATACAATTGCCGGTAGCATGGTTCCGGCATTAGGCCGCTCGCCGAAGCGTGATCAGCGCGGCCAGGCCGATCAGGGTCGCTGCACCGAGGATCCGGCGCCAGGGATTCACGCCGCGCAAGAGCTCGTCGATCGCCCACCATGTCAGCGCGATATCGGCCCCGAAGGACAGAGAGGAGGCCGGCAGCCAGGGGGCCAGCTCTCCCCTGTCCCGGGCCAGCCAGGCCGCGAGGCTCAGGCCCGCGAAGAGCCAGAGCGGCAGGTTCGGCCACTGCGCCACGGTGATCGCGCCGTCGGTCCTGTCGCGAAACATCCAGTCGACGGCCCGCCCGAAGGTTGTGCGCGGACGTGGAGACATGGCTCGAACCTTCGTGAGTTCCGGCCGGCGCAGATCGTGCCGCCCCGCCGGACCAGAATGAGCCGACGGCTCCGGAAGAGGCGTTAACACATCGGTAACGTTAGCGAACGGAAACCGTCGGTAAATCCCTAACGGATCCTGAAAGGACTCGCGAAAAATTCGTTAATCTGGCGATCATCGGTCATCGGAACGGCGGCCAACCAGCCGAACATCGAGAATCGATCATGAGCGCCCGTCTCGAAGACCTGAAGTTCATGCTGACGCTCAGCGCCGTGGTCCTGCTCGGCAGCGGCCTCGACGTCATCCTGCGCTGATTGCGCCGGTCAACCCGGCGCGCGGCACCGCGCCCCCGGACGTGAAGGCGCGTCCGAGCGCCGCGCGGGCGGCCGACGGCCGAGCCTCCGGAGCACCGCCCCGGCCGGTCGTGTACGGGACGGCGATCAGCCGCGCGGCAGCGTCCGCGGGACGGCGCATTCCCCCGGTCTCGACAATCGGGATCTGTCCGGAGCGAAGGAAGCTCCGCAAGTCCGCGGCCCGCGCCCGCCGCTCCGTCCGCATCTTGAGCACGGCGATCACGAGGCCGGCCAGCCCGGCCGCCTCCAAGAACGCCGCGACCACGTAGCCCGCAGCCATCCGCTTCCACCAACTGTATCGAGGAGAGGCCGCCCTCGCGGCGGTCGCCACCGATCTGCGGGGTCATGGTTAGCGGGGCCTTAACGGCTGCGTAGAAGTCCGCAGATCGCGCCGGCGTCGACACTCGCCGCCCGCGACCGGGGCGCGGTGCGAGCCTTTCCCGTGCCACGACGATCGGGCGCCGCGCAGGGTCCGCGCGTCGCGCCCGGGAGTCCCTTCGGGAAGCCGTGACGCTCCGCGGGGGCGCTACCACATGTCGAGGGCGACGCGGGCCTCGTCGGACATGCGGCTCTGGTCCCACGGCGGGTCGAAGACCATGGTCACCGCGCAGGACTGGACCCCCGGCACGGCGGACACCGCGTTCTCAACCCAGCCGGGCATCTCGCCCGCGACCGGGCAGCCGGGCGCCGTGAGGGTCATGTCGATCGCGACGACGCGATCGTCGCCGATATCGACCTTGTAGATCAGCCCGAGCTCGTAGATGTCGGCCGGGATCTCGGGATCGTAGACCGTCTTCAGCGCCGCGACGATGTCGTCGGTCAGGCGGTCCAGTTCCGCCTGCGGGATCGTCGAGTCGCCGGCGACGTCGGGGGCGTTCTTGCCGCCCGTGATGGTGGCGTCGGTGCTCATCGCTTCACTCTCCCCGGGCCCGCGCGGGCGGGACCAGCCTCATCCCAGTATCAGGTGAACAGCATTTCTGCTCTGCCGAGCGCCTCGGCAAGGGCATCGATCTCGGCGGTCGTGTTGTAAAGCCCGAACGAGGCGCGGCAGGTCGAGGTGACGCCGAAGCGGTTGAGCAGCGGCATCGCGCAGTGGGTCCCGGCCCGCACCGCCACGCCCTGCCGGTCGATCACCGTGGCGATGTCGTGGGCGTGCGCACCCTTCATCTCGAAGGCGATCACGCCGCCCTTGCCCGGTGCGGTGCCGATGAGGCGCAGGGAATTCATCGCGCCGAGGCGCTCCTGCGCGTAGGCCGTGAGCTTCGCCTCGTGGGCGGCGATCGCGTCGCGCCCGAGATTCATCATGTACTCGAGCGCGGCGCCGAGACCGACCGCCTCGATGATTGCCGGGGTGCCGGCCTCGAACCGGTGGGGCGGATCGTTGTAGGTGATCGCGTCCTCGCTGACCGTCCGGATCATCTCGCCGCCGCCCTGGTAGGGCGGCAGGCGCTCCAGCCATTCCTTCTTGCCGTAGAGCACGCCGATTCCGGTCGGGCCGTAGACCTTGTGGCCGGTGAAGACGAAGAAGTCGCAATCGACCGCCCGCACGTCGACCGGCTGGTGCACCGCGCTCTGGGCCCCGTCGAGCAGGACCGGCACGCCGTGGGCGTGGGCGATGCGCACGATCTCGGCGGCCGGCGTCACCGTGCCGAGCACGTTCGACATGTGGGTGATCGCCACCATCTTGGTGCGCGGCGAGAACAGCTTCTCGTACTCCTCGATAAGGAAATTGCCCTGGTCGTCGACCGGGGCCCACTTGATCACGGCGCCCCGGCGCTCGCGCAGGAAGTGCCAGGGCACGATGTTGGAGTGGTGCTCCATGATCGAGAGGATGATCTCGTCCCCCTCCCCGATCAGGCCGGCCCAGCCCATCGACGAGGCCACGAGGTTGTAGGCCTCGGTGGCGTTGCGGGTGAAGATGATCTCGTCCGTCGAGGCGGCGTTGAGGAACTGGCGCGTGGTCTCGCGCGCGCCCTCGAAGCCCTCGGTGGCGGCGTTCGCCATGTAGTGCAGGCCGCGATGGACGTTGGCGTAGCCGGTCTCCATGCAGGAGACCATCGCGTCGATCACCTGCCGGGGCTTCTGCGCCGAGGCGGCGTTGTCGAGGTAGACGAGCGGCTTGCCGTAGACCTGCTGCGACAGGATCGGGAAATCCTTCCGGATCGCCTCGACGTCGTAGGCGGGGGTGAGGACGGGTGCGTTCATGGTCGCGACCTTCCGAAGACTTCGCCGATCCCGGGAACAGCCCTCATCCTGAGGTGCCGGAGCGAAGCGGAGGCCTCGAAGGAGGCCTCCAGCTAGCGTTGCGATCCCCGGATCCCGCCTGTAGGGCCCGCTGCCGCGGTGACCTCAGGACGGGATCAGGTCTCGAGAAGGGCCGGTCCGCGGAGCGGAACCGGCCGGGACGATCAGCCGCGCGCCTTCAGCCAGGCCTCGATCTCGCCGATCAGCGCCGTGCGGGCGCCCTCGTGCGTGACCGCCTCCACGGCCTCGCCCACGAAGGCCTGCACGAGCAGGCTCTCGGCGGTCGCGCGCGGAAGGCCGCGGGCCATCAGGTAGAACAGCAGATCCTCGTCCGGGGCGCCGCAGGTGGCCCCGTGGCCGCAGGCCACGTCGTCGGCGAAGATCTCCAGCTCCGGCTTGTTCATCATCTGCCCCTCGTCGGTGAGGAGGAGGCAGTCGGACTTCATCTTGCCGTCGGTCTGCTGGGCGGCCTGACGGACGATGATCTTGCCCTGGAACACGCCGGTGGCGTCGCCGTCGATGATCCACTTGAACTGCTCGCGGCCGACGCCGCCGACCGCGGCATGGTCGGCGAGCAGCGTCGAGTCGGCGAGCTGGCCCTTGCGCAGCATGGCGGCGCCGTTGACCACGACGTTGGTGTCGTCGCCCGCGACGTGGACGAAGATCTGGTGGCGCGACAGGACCGCTCCGGTCACGAGGTTCACGGTCTCGACCTGACCCTCGGCCTCGACCTTGAGCGACAGGGTCGAGAGCGCGATGGCGGCGTCGCCCTGCTTGTTCAGGCGGGTGTGCCGGAAGGCGGCCTTGGGGCCGACCACCACGTCGAGGGCGTCGTTCGGCTGGCAGGTGAGCCCGTCCGGGCCCTCGTGGCTCTCCAGGAGACCGAACTCCGCGCCCTCGCCGATCTGGACGAGCACGCGGGTCGCCGTCGAGAACGGCGTGTTCCCGGCGCCCACGAAGCGCAGGTGCAGCGGCCGCGCCGGCTTCGCCCCGGGCGAGACCTTGATCAGCGCGCCGTCCGCCAGGAAGGCGGTGTTGAGCTGGTAGACCGGGTTCTCCCGGGCCTGCGCCACCGGGGCGAGCTGCTTCAGGTCGACATGCGCCTCGGTCAGCGCCTCGGACATCGGGACGACCGTGACCCCCTCGGGGATCCGGTCGAGATCCGACAGCTCGCGGACGAGATGGCCGTTCACGAAGGTCAGGCGCGCGGCCTCGATGCCGGCGAAGCCCTTCGCCCCGGCGACGGCCGCCTGGGCGACGTCGAGGCTCGGCGCCTCGGCCGGGGGCGCGGCCTCCGTGATGGCGGCGCGCAGGTCCGTGTACTTGAAGGCCTCGACCCGCCGGCTCGGCAGGCCGGTCGCCTCGAAGAAGCGGAACGCCTCCTCGCGGGCGATCGCCTTCTCGCTGGCGAAGCTCTGGCGGGCCGACTCGAACAGCTTCGACAGGCCGGCCTCGGCGGGGGAGCGGAGGTTCGTGACGTCGGCCATGGCTCAGGCCGCCTCCCCGGTGCGGTACTCGGCGTAGCCGGAGGCCTCGAGCTCGAGGGCGAGCTCCTTGCCGCCGGTCTTCACGATCTGACCCTTCGACATGACGTGCACGGTGTCGGGCACGATGTGGTTGAGCAGGCGCTGGTAGTGGGTGATCACCAGGAACGAGCGGCCCTGGTCGCGGAGCGCGTTCACGCCCTCGGAGACGATCCGCAGGGCGTCGATGTCGAGGCCGGAATCGGTCTCATCGAGCACGCAGAACTTCGGCTGCAGCAGCGCCATCTGGAGGATCTCCATGCGCTTCTTCTCGCCGCCGGAGAAGCCGACGTTGAGGGCGCGCTTGAGCATCTCCTTGTTGATCTCGAGCTTGTCGGCCGCGCCGTTCACCGCCCGGATGAAGTCGGGGGTCGACAGCTCGGCCTCGCCGCGCGCCTTGCGCTGCGCGTTCAGGCAGGCCTTGAGGAAGGTCATGGTGCCGACGCCGGGGATCTCCAGCGGGTACTGGAAGGCCAGGAAGATGCCGGCCGCGGCGCGCTCGTCGGCGGCCATCTCCAGAACGTTCTGCCCGTCGAGCAGGATCTCGCCGTCGAGAACCTCGTAATCCTCCTTGCCGGCGATGACGTAGGAGAGGGTCGACTTGCCCGAGCCGTTCGGGCCCATGATCGCCGCGACCTCGCCGTCGTTCACGGTCAGGTTGAGGCCGTTCAGGATGCGGTTGTCCTCGATCTGCACGACGAGGTTCTTGATTTCCAGCATGTCAGTCCAAGTCCTTCAAAACCATTCGTCCCGCATCGCCCGCAGGAACGCGGCGCTCCCGGCCGGGTAGCCGGAGAGGTCGCCGATCACCGCGTCGATGCCGCACCGGGGACAGAGGGCGGTGCCCTCATCGGCGATCCAGCCCGCGATCTCGTCCGGCGCGAAAACCTCGAGGCAGAAGAAGCATCCGCACAGGACGCTGCTCCTGACCTCGTCGGCGTGCCGCGCGCTGTGCCGATGGGCCGCGCGCAGCACGTCGTCGTCGTATCCGCCCAGGCGGTCAGCCCACCGAGCCTTCCAGGCTGATCGAGATCAGCTTTTGGGCCTCGACGGCGAACTCCATCGGCAGCTGCTGCAGCACGTCCCGCACGAAGCCGTTGACGATGAGCGCGGTCGCCTCCTCCTCGGAGAGGCCGCGCTGCTGGCAGTAGAACTTCTGCTCCTCGGAGATCTTCGAGGTCGTCGCCTCGTGCTCGAAGACGGCCGAGGCGTTCTTCGACTCGATGTAGGGCACGGTGTGCGCGCCGCACTGATCGCCGATCAGCAGGGAGTCGCAGTTCGTGAAGTTGCGCGCGCCCTTGGCCTTCCGGTGCGCCGAGACGAGGCCCCGGTAGGTGTTCTGCGACCGGCCGGCCGAGATGCCCTTCGAGATGATCCGGCTCGTCGTGTTCTTGCCGAGATGGATCATCTTGGTGCCGGAATCGACCTGCTGCATGCCGTTCGACACCGCGATCGAGTAGAACTCGCCGCGGGAATCGTCGCCGCGCAGGATGCAGGACGGGTACTTCCAGGTGATCGCCGAGCCGGTCTCGACCTGGGTCCACGAGATCTTCGAGCGGGCGCCGCGGCAGTCGCCGCGCTTCGTCACGAAGTTGTAGATGCCGCCCTTGCCCTCGTTGTCGCCCGGGTACCAGTTCTGAACGGTCGAGTACTTGATCTCGGCATCATCCAGGGCGACGAGCTCGACCACCGCGGCGTGGAGCTGGTTGTCGTCGCGCTTCGGGGCGGTGCAGCCCTCGAGATACGAGACGTAGGAGCCCTTGTCGGCGATGATCAGCGTGCGCTCGAACTGGCCGGTGTCGCGCTCGTTGATGCGGAAGTAGGTCGACAGCTCCATCGGGCAGCGCACGCCCGGCGGGATGTAGACGAACGACCCGTCGGAGAAGACGGCCGAGTTCAGCGTCGCGAAGAAGTTGTCGGTCACCGGCACGACCGAGCCGAGGTACTTCTGCACGAGCTCGGGATGCTCGCGCACCGCCTCGGAGATCGGCATGAAGATCACGCCGGCCTTCTCCAGCTCCTTCTTGAAGGTGGTGGCGACCGAGACCGAGTCGAACACGGCGTCGACCGCGACGCGGCGCTCCGGCGCGATGCCTTCCAGCACCTCGACCTCGCGCAGCGGGATGCCGAGCTTCTCGTAGGTCTTCAGGATCTCGGGATCGATCTCATCGAGCGATTCCGGGCCCTGCCGCTTCGGGGCGGCGTAGTAGTAGATGTCGTTATAGTCGACCTTGTCGTAGGAGACGCGGGCCCACTCCGGCTCCTTCATGGTCAGCCAGCGCCGGTAGGCGTCGAGGCGCCACTCCAGCAGCCACGCGGGCTCGTTCTTCTTGGCCGAGATGAAGCGGACGACGTCCTCGGAGATGCCCTTCTCGGACTTCTCCATCTCGATCGTGGTCTCGAACCCGTACTTGTACTGGTCGAGGTCGATCGAGCGGACCCGATCAATGGTTTCCTGCACAGCAGGCATCAGCGTCTCCTAGGCATCTCCGGCGTCAAGGACCGGGAAGCGTCTGTCGGAAAGCGGGGGGGCGGCGCTCAGGCCGCCTGGCCTCGCCGTCTATATAGGGTCTCCAAGACCCGTTCGAAGGCGTCGAGGAAGCATGCCACCTCCTCGTCCACCGTGTTCCAGCCGAGGCTGACGCGCAGCGCCCCCCCGGCGAGGTCGGAACCGACGCCCATCGCGGCGAGCGTCGCCGAGCGCGCGACCTTGCCCGACGAGCAGGCCGAGCCCGACGACACCGCCACGCCGGCGAGGTCGAGGGCGATCAGGGCCGAGGGCGCGTCGAGCCCCGGGACCGAGAAACTCAGGGTGTTGGGCAGGCGCGGCGCCCCGGCGGCGAACACCACCGCGTCCGGCGCCATGGTGCGCACGCCGGCCTCGACCCGGTCCCGGAGCGCGGAGAGGCGCGCGGCCTCCGCGTCGAGCGCCGCGCGGGCGATCCGGGCAGCCTCACCCATGCCGACGATGGCCGGCAGGCACTCGGTGCCGCAGCGCAGCCGCCGCTCCTGGCCGCCCCCGCGCAGGAAGGCGCTCTCCAGGCTGACGCCCTCGGCCAGGACCAGCGCGCCGACCCCCTTGGGCGCCGCGAACTTGTGGCCCGAGAGGGTCAGCGCGTCGAGGCCGAGCGCCGCCATGTCGAGGGGGATCTTGCCGACGGCCTGCACGGCGTCGCTGTGAACCAGGGTCCGGCCGTGCGCCCGCGCCAGGCCGACGATCTCGGCCAGCGGCTGCACCGCGCCGGTCTCGTTGTTGGCGGCGTGGACCGAGAGGAGCAGGGTCTCGTCGGCGAGAGCACCCAGGCGCGCCTCCAGGGCGGCGAGATCGACCACGCCCTCGGCGGTGACCGGGACTTCCTCGACGGCCGCGTCCGGGAACCGGTGACCGGCCGCGACGCAGGGATGCTCCGTGGCGGAGTGGAGCAGCCGCCTCGGGGCCGCCGCGCCGCCGCGACGGAGGGCGCCCGACAGGACCGCGTTTGCCGCCTCGGTTCCGCCGCTGGTGAAGACGACCTGCTCGGGCTGGGCGTTCACGAGCGCCGCCACCTGGGTGCGGGCCGCTTCGAGGGCGGCCCGGGCCGCCCGCCCCTCCGCGTGGATCGAGGACGGGTTCCCGGGGAGCGTGAGCGCGCGCGCGACCGCCTCCGCGACGTCCGGGCGGACCGGCGCGGTGGCGTTGTAGTCGAGATAGGCGCGTGCCCGGCTCATCCGCGTTCCGTTAAGCCCTCTGCTGCGGCGCGTCACAATTCCTTGCCCGCGCGCCGGCTCGCCGTGCTAAGGCGCGCCGAGACAATGAGATCCCGCCGACCCGGCACGGTCGGCGTGGCAGCCAACGCGGTGCTTCGGACGGGTTGTTTAGAACAGTTCTAATCGCCTAGAACTGTTCTAAGACTGCTTTTATGGTGCGCGCGCGACGAGTCAAGGCTGCTGCGCCGCCGGGCTGATAGCCCGGCGGGCGATCTCCGGAGCGAGAGACGAGCGATGCCCGAAGTGATCTTCACCGGCCCGGCCGGCCGCCTGGAAGGCCGTTACCAAGCCCCCAAGAAGCGCGGCGCGCCGATCGCCATCATCCTGCACCCGCACCCCCAGTTCGGGGGCACGATGAACAATCAGATCGTGTACAACCTGTTTTACACGTTCGCCAATCGCGGTTTCGCGGCCCTGCGCTTCAATTTCCGCGGAGTCGGGCGCAGCCAGGGCTCGTTCGACCACGGCTCGGGCGAGCTGTCGGACGCCGCGGCCGCCCTCGACTGGGTGCAGTCGGTCAACCCGGAGGCGAAGTCCTGCTGGATCGCGGGCGTGTCCTTCGGCTCGTGGATCGGGATGCAGCTCCTGATGCGCCGCCCCGAGATCGAAGGCTTCATCTCCATCGCCGCCATGGCGAACCGCTACGACTTCACCTTCCTGGCCCCCTGCCCCTCCTCCGGCCTGTTCGTGCACGGCTCCGAGGATCGCGTGGCGCCCGCCCGCGAGGTCATGCCGGTGATCGAGAAGGTGAAGACCCAGAAGGGCGTCATCATCGAGCACCAGATGGTCGAGGGGGCCAACCATTTCTTCGACGGCAAGGTCGAGGAACTGACCCAGACGGTCGACACCTACCTCGACAAGCGCCTCGGCAAGCGCGAGGAGGCGGCCTGACGGATCCGGCCCCGCGCCTTGACGGGGGGAGCCCCGGAGGAATAGGGCGCGGGTTTCGGAATTGAGACGCACCTTCGCAGGTCTGATGTCAGATAGCCCGTCCGACCACCCCGTCGTTCTCCTCGTGGAAGATGACGGCCTCCTTCTGATGGAGGCCTCGGACACCCTCGCGGATGCGGGCTTCACCGTCGTCGAGGCGACGCATGCCGACAAGGCGCTGAAGGTTCTGGAGAACCGCGACGACGTCGGGGTCCTGATGACCGACGTCGACATGCCGCAGGGGTCGATGGACGGCTTCGCCCTGGCGCGCCTCGTCGCGCATCGCTGGCCGTCGATTCCCGTGCTGGTGGTGTCGGGCATGGGCACGCCCGGTCCCAACGACATGCCGGAGGGCGCGCGGTTCATCCCGAAGCCCTACGAGCCGACCACCCTGGTCCGGACCCTGCAGGCCTTCATCCGCCGCGCGGCTTGACGCACGGATCCGCTCGGGCTGACACCCGGTCCGGGCCCTGAACACCCGACCGAGAGCCATGACGGACCAGAACCGACCGCACCGCTTCGCGACCCGGGCCATCCACGCCGGCGCGGCGCCCGATCCCGCAACGGGCGCCCGGGTCCAGCCGATCTACTTCACCAACGGCTTCGTCTTCGACTCGACTGAGCAGGCCGCCGACATCTTCGCGGGCCGCCGGACCGGCTTCTCCTACTCGCGCGGATCCAATCCGACCGTCGCCGCGCTGGAGCGCCGGATCGCCGACCTCGAGGGCGCGAAGGCGGGCGTGGCGGTGTCCTCCGGACAGTCGGCCATGCAGTTGATTCTCATGACGCTGCTGAAGAGCGGCGACGCCTACGTCGCGTCCCCGCGCCTGTTCGGCGGGTCGCTGGGCCTGATGCGCCGGCTCGACGGGCGCTACGACCTGAAGCCGCGCTTCGCGCGCGGTATGGCCCCGGAGGATTTCGAGGCCGCGATCACCCCGGACTGCCGGGCCATCTTCTGCGAATCGATCGTGAACCCCTGCGCTTCGGTGGTAGACCTCGACGGCATCGCCGCGGTGGCCCGCCGCCACAACCTGCCGCTCGTCGTCGACAACACCCTCGCCTCGCCGGCCCTGATCCGGCCGATCGAGCACGGCGCCGACATCGTCTGGCACTCCACCTCGAAGTTCCTGAGCGGCTCCGGCCAGACCATCGGCGGCGTGATCTGCGACGCCGGCCGCTTCGACTGGGCGAAGGCCGGCGGCTACAACCTGATCACCGAGCCCTGGCCGGACTATGACGGGCTGGTGCTCACCGAGGCCTTCCCGGCGACCCCCTTCGCGGCGGCGTGCCGGTTCTTCGGCCTGCGGGACCTCGGGCCCGGCCTGTCGCCGATGAACGCGTTCCTGACGCTCATGGGGATCGAGACCCTGCCGCTGCGTATGGAGCGGCATTGCGCCAACGCGCGGGCGGTGGCGGCCTTCCTGAAGGATCACCCGGCCGTGGCCTGGGTGAGCTACCCGATGTTGCCGGGCCAGACCGGCGAGGACCTCGCCTGCCGCTACACCCCGGACGGGCCGGGCTCGATCTTCACTTTCGCGCTGAAGGGCGGCGAGCCGGCGGCGCTGCGGTTCATCGCCGGCCTGGAGCTGATCTCCCACTTGGTGAACATCGGCGAGATCAAGTCGCTGGCGATCCACCCGTCCTCGACCACGCACCGGCAGCTGCCGGAGCACGAGAAGGCCGCCGCGCAGGTCGGGCCCGAGACCGTGCGGTTGTCGATCGGGCTGGAGAACGAGGCCGACCTGATCGCCGATCTCCAGCAGGCGCTGGATCGCCTCTAGTCGTCATCGCGAGCACGGCGAAGCGACCCAGAGCCGCGCGATCTCGACGATCCTGACACCGCTGGATTGCGTCGCGCCGCCCGCGAGGACGGCCACGGCGGGCAGGGATTGGCCGCAACCGGGATGGCCTCAGCGCCGCCGCTCCAGGATCGACACGTAGTTGGCCACCGCCGCGCCGCCCATGTTGAAGATCCCGGCGAGCTCCGCCCCGGGCACCTGCATCTCCCCGGCCTCGCCCATGAGCTGGAGGCACGCCATGACGTGCATCGACACGCCGGTCGCCCCCACGGGGTGACCCTTGGCCTTCAACCCGCCGGACGGGTTGATCGGCAGCCGGCCCCCCTTCTCGGCGAGCCCCTCGCGCACCACGCGGTAGCCCTCGCCCGGCGCGGCGAGGCCCATCGCCTCGTACTCGATCAGCTCGGCGATCGTGAAGCAGTCGTGGGTCTCCACGAAGGAGAGGTCCTCGTTGGCGATCCCGGCCTGGGCCCGCGCCCTCTCCCAGGCCATTCGCGCGCCCTTGAACTCCACCGGGTCGCGGCGGGACAGGGGCAGGATGTCATTGACGTGCGCCCGGGCGCGGAAGCCGATCGCCCGCTCCAGGCCCTCGACGGTCTCGGCATCGGCCACCACAAGCGCCGCCGCCCCGTCCGAGATCAGCGAGCAGTCCGTGCGCCGCAGGGGGGCGGCCACGTAGGGGTTCTTCTCCGAGACCCGGTTGCAGAAGTCGAAGCCGAGGTCCTTGCGCAACTGCGCGTAGGGGTTGCCGACGCCGTTGCTGTGGTTCTTGGCGGCGATGCGGGCCAGCTCCTCGCTGCGGTCGCCGTAGCGCTGGAAGTAGCCCGCCGCGATCCGCCCGAACACGCCCGCGAAGCCGCCCTCGATGTCGGCCTCCTCCTTACGGTAGGAGGCGCCCAGCAGGATGTCGCCGGTCTCAGCGACGGTCTTGGCGGTCATCTTCTCGGCGCCGATCACCAGGGCCACGCGGCCGCGGCCGCTGTCGACGAAGTCGAGGGCCGCGTAGAGCGCCGCCGACCCGGTGGCGCAGGCGTTCTCCAGGTGGGTCGCCGGCGCGTGGGCGAGGCCCGGCCGGTTCACCGCCACCAGCGAGCCCTCGAAGCCCTGCTTCGAGAAGCCGGTGTTCATCGAGCCCACGTAGATGCCGTCGACCTGCGACTCCTCGACGCCGGCATGGGCCAGCGCCTCGCCCGAGACCCGGGCGATCAGCCCCTCGACATCGGGCTCCTCGAGCTTGCCGAAGGGGGTGTGGGCCCAGCCCACGATGCAGGCGCGCGTCATCCGGTGACCTCCCGTGTGTGGACAGGACGATGGGCCCGCCGCGGCCGGCGATCAAGACAGGGCGCGGGTTCTTCGACGCGCCGGACCCGTCCGGAGGAGGGCCGCTCGGGCCCGCTCAGCGCAGGTGGAAGGCGACCCACGCGACGCCGACCAGCACCAGCGCGGTCAGCAGCGCGCGGCCGAGCGCGCGGCGGCCTCTCACGGGGCGAACACCTCGGGATGGCGTGCGCGGAGCGCCAGGATCAGGGCCAGCGTCTTCAGGTCGGTGATCGCGGCGCGGTCGGCGCGTGCGGCGAGCTCGGCCAGCGGCATCTCGACCACCCGGATGTTCTCGTGCTCGCCCTCGGCTCCGCCACCCGCCTCCGCGCGATCCGCCCGGCCGTAGGGCGCGAGGTAGAGATGGATCTTCTCGGTGGTCAGGCTGGCGCAGGAATAGGTGGCGCCGACGAACTCGAGCGCCCGCAGGCGAAGGCCCACCTCCTCCAGCGCCTCCCGGCGGGCGTTCTCCTCCGGGCTGCCGCCGTCGATCAGGCCCGCCGGTGCCTCCAGCTGGACCTGCTCGCCGGCCGCGAAAAGCGGCGGCACCCGCAGCTCGCGCACGAGCGTCGCGACCTTCCGCTCCGGGTCGTAGGGCAGGATCCCGACCGAGTCGCCGTGGTCCTCGATCTCGCGCTCGACGACGGCCCCATCGGCGAGGCGCACCCGCGCGATCCCGAAGCGGCTCCAGCCCTCGTGGACGAAGCGGATAGTGAGGATCTCGGCTTTCATGTGCACGCCCACTCCTCATCGCCCTACACGGAACCGTGTCCCCGGGTTCCGGGAACGCCGACGACCGCGGCCACGTTTGGTCGGACACGCACATGGTCACGCTTCCGCGGGGCGCGCCGGTCAGGATCGATGCGGGCAGGATCGACGCAGGCAGGACCGATCGGCGGGATCCGGAAGCGTTCGCGGCGCGACGGCGCAGCGATCTGGGTCGTCCTCGCCCTCACCTACATGGTCTTCGCCGGCTCGGTGAGCCTGAACGAGGGGATGGCCGCCGTCGGATGCGCCAGTCTCGGCACGCTCTGGTGGTGGGGCGTCGGACGGCGCGGCGGGCTGCGCTTCCGCTTCGACCGGGCGTCGCTCCACCCGCTCGGCCCGGCCGTCCGCGACATGCCGCGCCAGACCGCCCGCGTCGGGCTGCACCTCCTGCGCGCGATCCTCGGTCGCGCCGGCGGCGGCGCGACCCGCGAGCGGAGCGCCGCCGAGATCGCCTGGGCCACGCCGGAGGGCGACGCGGCGCCGGCCGCTCGGGCGGTCGGGCTTCTGGCCGCGTCGCTCGCCCCCGACAGCTACGTGCTCACCCTCGACCGCGCGCACGGAACCGTGGTGACGCACGGCCTGGAGGAGGCGCGATGAGCGTCTGGACGGTCGCCATCCTGGCGCTGCTGCCGCCGCTCGCGGTGGCCGCGGTGCTCGCGTGGCGGGGCAGACCCGGTCAGCGTTTCGCCGCCTACCAGCTCGCCGGCAGCGTCACGGTCCTGATCCTGACGCTCATGGCTTTCGCCACCGATCAGGCGTCGATCACCGATCTCGCCCTCACCCTGGTCCTGCTCAACCTGCCCGGCACGATGCTGCTCGCGGTCTTCCTGGAGCGCTGGATATGAGCGTCGCGATCGGCTCGGTCCTGGCTCTCGCTGTGGCGTCCGCGTGGCTCGCGGCCCTCGCCCTCTGGCGCCTGCCCCGGGCGCTCGACCGGATTCACGCCCTCGCGTTCCTGAACGTGGCGGCCTCGATCCTCGTGACGGTGGCGGCCTTCCTCGCGGACGGCGTCTCCGGGCGCTCGCTCAAGATCCTGGTGATGATGGTGGTGTTCCTCGCCTGGGCGGCGGTCCTGTCGCACGTCTCGGGCCGGGCCGTGCTGATGCGCGAGGGCCGCTCGGCATGACGGTCATCCTGCCGCTGCTCTTCCTGCTCACCGCGGTCTCCGGCACCGCCGTGGTCCTCGTGCGCGACCCCGCGCGGCAGGTCTTCGCCATCGCGGTCAACGGGCTCGTCCTGGCGATCCTGTTCGACGCCCTCCAGGCCCCCGACGTCGCGCTCTCGGAGCTGGCGGTCGGTTCGGCGGCGGTGCCGCTCCTCTTCCTCGTGGCCCTGATGGCCGTGCGGACGCAGCCGCCCGAGGAGGAATCGTGAGCCCGCGCGCCCGCGTCGCGCTCCTGGCCGTCGCGGGCCTCGTCCTCCTCCCGGGCGCGGCCGCGGTGATCGCCGGCCTGCCGCCCTTCGGATCGACGATCGCCCAGTACGGCGCGCGCATCAACGCGATTGTCCCGGAGGCCCGGCACGTCGCCAACATGGTGAGTGCCATCAACTTCGACCTGCGCGGCCTCGACACCCTCGGCGAGGAATTCATGCTGCTCGCCGCCATCACCGGGACGGTGGTGCTGCTGCGCGGGCGGCGCGGCGAAGGCAGCTCCGAGCGCGCCATGCGCCGGCCCGGCCGGGCCGTGATCCCGCGCTCCGAGGCGGTGGTGCTGGCGTGCCGCGTCGCCGGCCCGCTCACCGCGCTGTTCGGCCTCTACGTCGTGCTGCACGCGACCGTCACGCCCGGCGGCGGCTTCCAGGGCGGCGTCATCCTCGCCTCCGGAACCCTGCTGATCTACCTCGGCGAGGGCTATGCCGGCTGGCGCGACGCCATCCGCAGCCACTGGCTCGACGCGCTGGAGGGGGGCGGCGCGCTGCTCTTCGCGCTGTGCGGGCTGGTGCCGATGCTCACCGGCGCCGCCTTCATGCAGAACATCCTGCCGCTCGGCACCTTCCGCGACCTGTTCTCGGGCGGCCTGATGCTGGTCGAGAATCTCGGCGTCGCCCTCGCGGTGACGGGCGGCTTCACGCAGCTCTTCCTGGAATTCATGGAGGAGACCCGCGCGGCCGACGCGCCCGAGGAGCCGGGGGAGGAATCCGCGTGAGTGCGGTCACCAGTGTCCTGCCCTACGGTGTCGCCGCGTGGCTGTTCGGGATCGGCCTCTACGGCATCGCCACGAGCCGCAACTTCATCCACCTCGTGGGCTGCCTCGGCGTGTGCCAATCGGCGACCTACGTGCTGCTGCTCGGCCTCGGCTATCGCTGGGGCAGCATCGCGCCGATCTTCTACGACCATCCGCCGGGGACGCCCGCCGTGGACCCGGTGATGCAGGCGCTGGTGCTCACCGACATCGTGGTCGGCGCGACGCTCACCGCCCTCCTCCTCGTCCTGACCATCCAGGCCTACAAGCGCGGCGGCAGCCTGGACCCGGAGAAGCTCCGGCCGATGCGCGCGGGCGGCAAGTCCGGGCGCGATGCGGGATCCGGCCGCGTGCGCGACGCGGAGCGGAACGCCCCGTGACCGCCTTCCCGGCCGCCCTCCTGCCCCTGCCCGTCGCCGTCCCGCTCGTGGTCTGCGCCGCGATGCTGGCGACCGCGCACGTCCTGCCCGGCCGCCTGCCCGACATCCTGGCGACGCTGGCGGCGCTCACCGTCGCGGTGCTCTGCGGCGTCATCGCCACACACGCCGCCGACGGGCCGCTGGTCTACTGGTTCGGCGGCTGGGAGCCGCGCGACGGCGTCCATCTCGGGATCGGCTTCTCGGTGGACGAGGCCAGCGGCTGGGTCGCGGCCTTCATCGGGCTGCTCTACGCGCTGACCTTCGTGTTCGCCTGGGGCTTCTTCGACCGCACCCACGGCCACTTCCACATCCTGATGCTGCTGTTCCTGGCCGCCATGGTCGGGTTCTGCTTCACCCGCGACATGTTCAACCTGTTCGTGTGGTTCGAGGTGATGAGCGTCGCGGCCTTCGCGCTCACGGCCTACCACCTGGCGGAGTCGTCGCTGGCGGGCGCCATCAACTTCACGGTGGTGAACAGCCTCGCGGGCTTCCTGATGCTCGGCGGCATCGGGCTGATCTACGCCCAGACCGGCACGCTCGACTTCGAGGGCATCGCGGCGGCGGTGGCGCGGGGCGGCCGGGATCCGGTGGTGGCCGGGGCGTTCTGCCTCGTCGCGGCCGCCCTGATGATCAAAGGCGCGATCGTGCCGTTCCAGTTCTGGCTCGCCGACGCGCACGCGGTCGCGCCGAGCCCGGTCTCGGTGATCTTCTCCGGATCGATGGTCTCGCTCGGCCTGTTCGGCCTCGCGAAGGTGAGCGCCGTCGCGTTCGGCGGCTCCGATCAGGTCCAGCACGCCCTGCCGGGGCTCCTCATCGGCCTGGGCAGCTTCACCGCCCTCCTGGGCGGCTGGATGGCGCTGCTGCAGCGGCACCTCAAGCGGCTGCTCGCCTTCTCGACCATCTCGCATGCCGGCATCATGCTCACCGGCCTCGGCGCCCTCTCGGTCGACGGGACCGGCGGGATGCTCGTCTATGTGGTCGGGCACGGGCTGGTGAAGGGCGCCCTGTTCATGATCGCCGGCATCCTGCTCGCCACCCAGGCCAGCATCGACGAGATCGCCCTGCGCGGCCTCGGACGGGGGATCTGGCCCGCCGGCATCGCCATGGCCCTGGCCGGGCTGCTGCTCTGCGGCCTGCCCCTCGGCGTGCTCGACCAGGGCACGCGCCTCGTCCAGGGCGCGCTCTGGCAGCAGGGGTACGGGGTGGCGCTGGCGGCCGGTGCCATCGGCGCGGCGCTGACCGGGGCCGCGGTGCTGCGGGCCGCGGGCCGGATCTTCCTCGGGCTCGGGTCCGATCCCGGCGACGAAGCCGGCGCCCCGAGCGCGGACGAGCGCGAGAAGGCCCACCGGCCGCTCTGGCTGATGCTGGCGCCGTGCTGCCTTCTCCTCGCGCTCGATATCGGTCTGCCGGCGGCTCTCATCGAGCACGCCCTCCCGCGGGCGGCGTCGGCCTTCATGCACCGGCCGACCGTGCACGCGCTGGCGGAGGGGCCCGGCTGGCTCCCCTGGGCCTCGGTCGCCGCCGCCCTGGCCGGCGCGGGCTACGGGCTGTTCCGCAGACACCTGCCTGCGTTCGTGGTCCGGCCGGTCAGCGCGACGCAATCGGCGCCGACCCGCGTGCTGGAAATGCTCCATAGCGGCTTGATCGGCGATTACGCCGCCTGGCTCGCCGTGGGCGTGGCGGCGATCGCGGCCGTGCTGGCCATAGCCTGAGCGCGCCGGTCGCCGCGCGCCTCAGCCGAGGGGCTCACGCGGGCTCGAGCCGGCACAGGCCATCGGCCAGCGGCTCGCTCGAGTATGCTTTCGGGAAACGCCTGGGGGAAATGGTGCCGCAAGAGGGATTCGAACCCCCGACCCCCTCATTACGAATGAGGTGCTCTACCAGCTGAGCTATTGCGGCCCTGGCCCCGACGGGACCGTCGGCGGCGCGCGGTGACCGGCGCCGGACGTGGCAGGCTCATAGCGGCCCGGCCTGCGTTAGGCAAGGCCACAGCCGGCGCTCGCGGGCGTCAGGCGGCTTGGTCCGACGCCAATTCATCCTGCAGGAACGCCGCCACCTCCGCCCGGTCCACGCCGGGGGCGATGAAGCTCTGGCCGATCCCCCGAGCGAGGATGAAGGTCAGCGCGCCGTCGCGGACCTTCTTGTCCTGGGTCATCGCGTCGAGGAGCGCCTCGGCGTCGCCGCACCCGCCTGGAACGGCCTGCAGACGGGTCGGCAGGCCGGCGAGCGCGAGATGGTTGGCGACCCGGCCCGCATCCTGTCCCGCGCAGAGCCCGAGGCGTGCCGAGAAGCGGAAGGCGAGCGCCATCCCGATCGCGACGCCCTCGCCATGGACCAGGCGGGCGGAATCGTAGCCGGTCAGGCGCTCCAGGGCGTGGCCGAAGGTGTGACCGAGATTGAGCAGCGCACGCTCGCCGTCCTCCCGCTCGTCGCGGGTGACCACCGCGGCCTTGGCCCGGCAGCAGGCGGCGACCGCCTGCTCGCGCTCCGGGCCGCCGGCGAAGATCCCGCGCCAGTTCGCCTCGCACCAGTCGAAGAAGCCCGGATCGGCGATCAGCCCGTACTTGGCGACCTCGGCGTAGCCGGCGCGCATCTCGCGCTCGGACAGGGTGTCGAGGGCGGCCGTGTCGGCCAGGACGAGGCGCGGCTGGTGGAAGGCGCCGATCAGGTTCTTGCCCAGCGGCGCGTTGATGCCGGTCTTGCCGCCGACCGAGGAATCGACCTGCGCGAGCAGGCTCGTCGGCACCTGCACGAAGCGCACGCCGCGCCGCAGGGTGGCAGCCGCGAAGCCCGCGAGGTCGCCGACCACGCCGCCGCCCAGCGCCACGACGAGGTCGCCGCGCTCGACCTTGAGGGCGAGC
Source organism: Methylobacterium sp. yr668 (assembly GCF_900116245.1). Lineage (NCBI taxonomy): Bacteria > Pseudomonadati > Pseudomonadota > Alphaproteobacteria > Hyphomicrobiales > Methylobacteriaceae > Methylobacterium > Methylobacterium sp. yr668. The sequence goes on from NZ_FOZY01000002.1 coordinate 276,852, forward strand.
AGACCGTCGCAGACCTCCGCGTAGCCCGCGTAGGATTTGGAGGCCTCGCCCGGCGCCACCGTCACCACGCCCGCCTGGAGGCCGGCGCGCTCCAGGCTGGTCCGCAGCCGCGCGGCGTAGAGCGCGCCGACCGTCGCGTCCGTCACGATCGCCGCCCGGCGGGCCCCGAGCGCGGCGACCGCGGTGCCGGCGGTGTCGATCAGCCCGCGCCCGATCTGGATGTCGTAGGCGCGGCCGGCGTCGAGGGGCACGTGGACGGTCAGGAGGTCCGGACGGGGCTCGGTCATGGATCGGTTCGCTCGGGTCTCACTGGGCGGCCACGGGGATGGATCCTTCGCCGCTGAGATGGGCATCCAGCGCCTCCAGCACGTCCTGGACGACCCGGTCGTGCGAGACCTCCCGCGAGATGACCATCACGTCGGCGGCGGCGTAGACCGGGTGGCGCACGGCCATCAGGTCGCGCATCGTCGCCTCGGGATCCTCGGTCTGCAGCAGCGGGCGGTTGCCGCGCTTGCGGACCCGCCGCATCAGCACGTCCAGATCGGCCTTCAGCCAGACGGAGACCGCCGATTCAGCGATGCGCGCGCGGGTCGCCTCGCGCAGGTAGGCGCCGCCGCCCGTCGCCAGGACCAGCGGGCCGGCCCGCAGCAGGCGCGAGATCACCCGCTCCTCGCCGTCGCGGAAGCTCGGCTCGCCGTAGATCGCGAAGATGTCGGGGATCGTCAGGCCGGCCGCGGCCTCGATCTCGATGTCGGCATCCTTGAAGATCAGCCCGAGGCGGCTCGCCAGACGTCGGCCGACGGTGCTCTTGCCCGCTCCCATGAGGCCCACGAGCACGATCGAGCGCAGGCCGAGCGCGCGGCGCAGACGCGCCTCGATCGGTTCCCCCGCCTCCTCCCCGCTCATGGCCTCCTGCATCGACTCCTGCATCGCATCCGTGCGGCGTCCCCGCCTCTCCACCGGCCCCCGCGCGCCTGTCGCCCGGGCAGCCTCACATCCTGCGGCAGGCTCTTAGCGCGATTCAAGCGGCCTGCGAAACGCATCCCTGTGTCGTCGTGGGCCTTGTCAGCGCCTCGTTCACGTGGTCGAACCCGGGCATCGGCGGCGGCTCGGAGAAGGCCTTCGCCCGCCCCCTCCCCGCCGCCAGCGCCCGTCTGCCCGAGGTTCGACCGACGTGCCGACCCTGTTCCGTTTCTTTGCCACCCTCGCGATCCTGGCGGGTCTGGTCTACGCGGCCATGTTCGCGCTCGCGCATTTCGTCCAGCCGACGCCGCGGGAGATGAGCGTGACCATCCCCGCCTCGAAGCTGCAGCCGGGCAACCGTTGAGCGGGCCGGAGGGCAGCGGCGACGCCGCCCGGGCGCCCCGCCCCGAGGTCGCCGAGTACCTCGACATGCTGGCCGCCGAGCGCGGTGCCGGGCTGAACACCCTGAGCGCCTACCGCCGGGACCTGGACGATTACCTCGACTATCTCGCGCGCTCGGGCACGGCGCTCGGCGACGTGGAGGCCGGCACGCTGCGGGCCTTCCTGATCGACCTCGAGACCCGGGGCCTGAAGGCGTCCTCGGCGGCGCGGCGCCTGTCCTGCGTGCGCGGTTTCCACAAGTTCCTCTACGCCGAAGGCGGCGCCGAGAGCGATCCGAGCGTCGCGGTGTCCGGTCCGCGCCGCGGGCGCGCGCTCCCCAAGGTCCTGTCCATCGCGGAGGTCGACCGGCTGCTCGCCACGGCGCAGGCGGCCGCCAGCGCCGATCAGGCCCCCGGCCCAGCCCGGCGGGCACGCCGGATGGCGTGCCTGCTCGAGCTGCTCTACGCCACGGGCCTGCGCGTCTCGGAACTGGTCGCCCTGCCCCGCGCGGCGGGCGCGACGCGCGAGCGCTACCTCATCGTCAAGGGCAAGGGCGGCCGCGAGCGCCTCGTGCCCCTGACCGATGCGGCCCGCACCGCGATGGCGGCGCATCTTCCGGCCGTGCCGGAGGACAACCCGTGGCTGTTTCCCGCCGACAGCGACAGCGGCTATCTCACCCGTCAGGCCTTCGCCCGCGATCTCAAGGTGCTGGCCCCGGCGGCGGGGCTCCACCCGGATCGGGTGAGCCCCCACGTGCTCCGCCACGCCTTCGCGAGTCACCTCCTGCAGAACGGCGCCGACCTGCGCATCGTCCAGGAGCTGCTCGGCCACGCCGACATCTCGACGACGCAGATCTACACGCACGTCCTCGACGAGCGCCTGAAGGCGATGGTCCGCGATCTGCATCCGCTGATGGATGGCTGAGCGCTGCCGGGCGGATGGTGTGGCAACTCTCGGTCGGTCGCCCCAATTGTATACGTTTAGCGAACTGCCTAGAAGTAGCCCCTCGCCATACCGGTACGCGAGCCAGCCTTTACCAGAGAGAGTTTTCCTATGTCAGGCCCCACGGCCTCGCAGATCGGCATCGAGCCGGATCGAGCGGGGCACACGCGTGCCGACCAGCTTTCGCAGCGGGAGCGGCAGCGCCTCGACAACCAGCTGTGCTTCGCGGTCTACGCCGCCGCGCACGCCTTCGGCCGCGCCTACCGCAACCTCCTGGGTCGCCACGAACTGACCTATCCGCAATACCTCGTCCTGCTGGTCTTGTGGGAGCAGGACGGATTGTCGGTCAAGGAGATCGGGAACCGCCTGTTCCTGGATTCGGGTACGCTGACGCCGCTCCTGAAGCGCCTGGAAGCCTCCGGGCGCGTGCGCCGCGCCCGCGACCGGGTCGACGAGCGTCAGGTCAGCATCTTCCTCACCGCCGCCGGCGAGGCCCTGCGCGAGGAACTCGCCTGCCTGCCCGACGAGGCGGGGGGCATGACCGGTCTCGATATCCAGGGCCGCAAGGACCTGCTTCAGGATCTCGTCACGCTCAGGCTGAGCCTGCAGGCCGGCCTCACGCCCGACTAGGACGCGGCCGGAGCCCCGGGAGCGGCCGGGCGGCCGCTCCCGGTTCGTGCCGATCTTCGCCTCTCAGGACTGCGTCTTGAGGTAGGCGATGACGTCGTTGATCTTCTTGTCGTCGGGGTAGCCCTGGAAGATCATCTTGGTGCCGGGCACCTTCGCCTTCGGGTTCTTCAGCCACTCGTGCAGGTTGGCCTCGTCCCAGGTGATGCCGGAGTTCTTCAGGGCGGCGGAGTAGTTGTAGCCCTCGTAGGTGCCCGCCTTGCGGCCGACGACGCCCTTCAGGTCGGGACCCACGCCGTTCTTCTGGAAGTTGTGGCACGCCTTGCAGGGGGCGAACGCCTTCTCGCCGGCCGCGGCGTCGCCGGCGTCCTGGGCCTGCGCGGCGAGAGGCATCACGACGGCAAGGACGGCGCCGAAAACGAGTGAACGCATGGATTTCCTCCTGTTGGCCGCCGCTTGGGCAGCGATGCGGGCAGAGCTTGCCTGCCTGGAACAGCTCTAAATGAATGTGCCCGGCGCGCGCAACGGCCCAGTCTGGGATAGCCGTCATCCGGGGCCGGTTGGCGGCTGCTGCGGGCCGCCGCCCCACTCAACACCGCGTGAACGGATTGGCTCCGTGCGACGGCGCGCGGCGCCGTTCCCTCAGATCCCGTGATAGGTCCGATACCAGTCGACGAAGCGCCCGATCCCGGTCTTCAGGGGCGTGGCGGGCCGGAAGCCGGCGTCCCGCACGAGGTCGTCGATGTCGGCGTAGGTCGCCGGGACGTCCCCGGGCTGCATCGGCAGGAGGATCTTCTCCGCCTTGCGGCCCAGGGCGTCCTCGAGGAGCGCGATCATATCCAGGAGCGCCACCGGCTCGTTGTTGCCGATGTTGTAGATCCTGTAGGGGGCGGAGCTGGTCCCGGGATCCGGCGCCGCGCCGCTCCACGCGGGGTCGGGCGCGGCCGGCCGGTCGGCCAGGGCCCGGATCCCCGCGACGATGTCGTCGATGTAGGTGAAGTCCCGGAGCATCCGCCCTTCGTTGAACACGCGGATCGGTTCGCCCGCCAGGATCGCGCGGGTGAACAGGTACAGCGCCATGTCGGGCCGGCCCCAGGGGCCGTAGACGGTGAAGAAGCGCAGGCCCGTCGTCGGCAGGCCGTAGAGATGGCTGTAGCTGTGCGCCATCAGCTCGTTCGCCTTCTTGGTCGCGGCGTAGAGGCTGAGCGGATGGTCGACGTTCTGGTGCACCGAGAACGGCATCGCGGTGACGCCGCCGTAGACGGAGCTGGAGGACGCGTAGAGGAGGTGTCCCACGCCGCCGTGGCGGCAGGCCTCGAGGATGTTCAGGAAGCCGACGAGGTTGCTCGCCGCGTAGGCGTGCGGATCGGTGAGCGAGTAGCGCACGCCGGCCTGGGCCGCGAGGTGGATCACCGTGCGGAACGCGTGGCGGCGGAACAGCGCGTCGAGGCCGTCGCGGTCGGCGAGGTCGAGGCGCGCGAAGCTGTAGCCCGGGAAATCCGCGAGGCGTTGCAGCCGGGCTTCCTTGAGGCGCACGTCGTAATAGGCGTTGACGCTGTCCAGCCCGACGACCTGCCGGCCGTCCTCGAGGAGGCGCAGGGCGAGCTGGTTCCCGATGAAGCCGGCCACGCCGGTGATCAGAACAGGTGGCAGGGACATGCGCGCGGACCGACGGGCTGACTGGCCGCCCGGGGGGCGAGCTGTAGCATGGGGTATGGGCGCGACAAATCGGTGCCCGACATGAGCCTGCCGACATGAGCCTGCCGACATGAGCCTGCCGACATGAGCCTGCCGACGCTCCGAGCGGCCTGTCGTGCGGGCGCGTGACGCGCTAGGCTCGCGGCTGCCGTGCAGCCCGATCCGAGACCGCTCCCCGACAGCCTGACCCGCCTGCTCACCGTGCCGGAGCAGCGCCCGGTCCGGGCGCGTCCCGAGCCTTCGCGGAGGGAGCGGGCTTCGGAGCCGCGCTCCGCACACGCGGCGCTGGAAGCGGCGATCCTCCGCGGCTTCGTGTTCGGTCTCTCGGGGCTCGTCTGGCTCGTCGTGCTGGCGCTGTCGGTCCGGCATATCGCGCACTGACCGTGCCCCGAGTCCCCCGCAGTCCCGGCGTGACGCTGTGGATATCGGTGGTGCGCCTGTTCGCCCGCGTCCTCAATCAGTACGCGAACAGCCAAGTTCGCTATTGAGGCGGCCAGACCGGGGGCGGCTCGACGGCGAGGATGGGACGATGTCTCTGACAGGGCGTTTCTGGTTCCGGAAGACCTGGACAGGGCGGCTGGTGCTCCTGGTCGAGGAGGAGCGCCCCCGCTGGTTCGGCCGCGGCTCCGGCAAGCCGCGCTGGCGCAACGCCAAGCTCCTCGATTTCGCCGAGCCCGAGCTGCGGCCGCTCATGGCGATGGAGAAGCAGCACCGCGCGGGCGGTTCCACCGGCCAGGTGCGGGCGCTGCGCCCGGTCCCGACCGCGCCGGCCGCGCGCGCCGCGCACGGCTGAGGGCCGAGGCAGGGGGGCGCGCCGCATCTGGTCCGACGCGCGGCCATCACCACCTGTCGTGGGTCGCTCCGCCCGGGGCGGCACCCCTGCAATCGGTGAAGACCATGCCGCGCTACTTCTTCCACACGCAGATCGGCGAGGACGTCATCTCCGACCCGACCGGGATCGAGCTTCGGGATCCGGACGCGGCCTGGGAGGCGGCGCGGGAGACGATCCGCGCCGCCCTGCGCCAGCCGCAGGATCAGGCCCGGCTGATGACGGCGTGCCTCGTGGTCACGGACGACGACGGCGAGGTCGTGCTGGAATTCCCGTTCAGCGAGGCCGTGGCGCTGCCCGCCGACGCGGACCCGACGCGTCACTGAGATCGGCGACGCGCGCGCTCCGCGCCCTACATCGCGCCGCAGCCCACCGGAACGGAGCTGCGCCCGTATGGATACGCCACCGAACGACCTCGATGCCCGCGCCCTCGGCCGGGCCGCGCCCGCCAAAGGGCTCGCCCGGGAAGCCTGCCCCTACGCGGAGGGGACGGAGGCGCGCGCGCTCTGGCTGGCCGGTTACGACGCGGCCCTGGCGGAGGGCGAGACGCCCGTGACCGGCGGTCTCGCCAAGCACCCGGTCGACGGGTCGGCCCGCTGATGGACGCCCGGACCGCACCGCATCCCGGCGCGCATCATTCGACTCTCGACCGCAAGTCGGTCGGGGCCGTCGTCCTGGGCAACGCCCTCGAATTCTACGACTTCACCGTCTACGCCTTCTTCGCCAAGCCGATCGGCGAGGCCTTCTTCCCGGCGAACGACCCGACCCACAGCCTGCTGGCATCGCTCGCCCTGTTCGGCATCGGCTACGTCATGCGGCCCATCGGCGGTGTGCTGATCGGCGCCTTCGCGGACCGGGCCGGCCGCAAGCCCGCGATGCTGATCACCATCGCGCTGATGGCCGTCGGCATGCTCATGCTGGCCGCCTGCCCCTCCTACGCGACGATCGGCGGCTGGGCGCAGGTCATCGTCATCGCCGGACGCCTCGTGCAGGGCCTCGCCCTCGGCGGCGAGGTCGGTCCCTCGACCGCCTTCCTGCTGGAGGCCGCGCCCCCGGACCGGCGCGGCTTCGTGACGAGCTGGCAGATCGCCAGCCAGGGCTGCGCCGCCCTGTTCGCCGGGATCATCGCGACCGCCCTGGCGCTCGCGGTCGGCGACCAAGCGATGGCGCAGTGGGGCTGGCGGCTGATGTTCGCCCTCGGCCTGTGCGTCGTACCGGTCGGCCTCATCATCCGCAGCCACCTGCCCGAGACCGCCGGCGCCGAGGAGGATCCGCACGCGGCGGCCTCGACGATGGCGGTGGTCGGCCGGCTCCTGCGCGAGCACGGCCGCCTGCTGGGCCTGACCTTCCTGGTCATCGCGGCCTCGACCGTGTCGAACGCGGTCGGCACCAACATGCCGGTCTTCGCAGGCGCGACCCTCGGCCTGAGCGAGACCGCCGCCACGGCGGTGCCGATCGCCCTCGGGCTCGCCTCGGTGATCTTCCCGCTGCTCGGCGGCTGGCTGGCCGACCGGTACGGGCGGCGACCGGTGATGATCTGGCCGCGGGCGCTGATCCTGATCCTGGCGGTCCCGGCCTTCGCCTGGGTGGTGCGGGCGCCGAGCGCTGCCAGCGTCTACGCGGTCACCTTCCTGCTCTCGGCGCTGTCGTCCATCAACGCGGCGGCCGTGATCGTCGGCATTCCCGAGGCCCTGCCGCGGGCGGTGCGCAGCGCCGGGTTGTCGATCGTCTACGCGGTCTCCGTCTCGGTGTTCGGCGGCAGCACGAACTACGTGGTGAACTGGCTGATCGCCGCGACCGGCGACCGGCTCGCGCCGGCCTACTACCTCGCCGCGTTCAGCCTCGTCGGGACGATCGCCGCGTTCCTGCTGCCCGAGACCCGCGGAAGGGACCTCGACGCCGACGCGGAGGCCTGAGTCGGTCGCGCCGGGGCGTTCCGCATTATGTATGCACGTGCTGCATCAGGGCGGGTCATCCATGCGCCCATCGCGGGGCCGACACCGAGCGGATGTGCGCCCGCGCACGGATCTCGCCGCGGAGAGGCCGGTTGCCCGAGCCAACGCTAGGTGTGCAGGCGCGGCGGGCCTAGATCGGCCCGATGCCCAAGTCCCTCGAGACGCGCCGCCCGCTGGTCCTCGCCGCGGTGATGGCGTCGATGTTCATGATCGCCATCGAGGCGACGATCGTCTCGACGGCGATGCCGCAGATCGCCGGTCATCTCGGCGACCTTCACCTCTACGCCTGGGTGTTCGCGTCCTTCCTGCTGACGCAGACGGCCACCACGGTGGTGTTCGGCAAGCTCTCGGACCTCTACGGACGCCGGCCAGTCCTGCTGTTCGGCATCGCGGTGTTCCTGGCGGGCTCCCTCCTGTGCGGGCTCGCGTGGTCGATGCCCTCGCTGATCCTGTTCCGCCTCATCCAGGGCGTCGGCGCCGGGGCGATCCAGCCGGTGAGCCTGACCGTCATCGGCGACCTTTACGCGGTGCGGGAACGCGGCAAGGTCCAGGGCTACCTCGCGAGTGTCTGGGGGATCTCGTCGGTGGCCGGCCCGCTGGTCGGCGGCCTGATCATCGGCCACCTGAGCTGGCCCTGGATCTTCTGGATCAACCTGCCGATCGGCGTGATCGCGGCCGGCCTGTTCCTGTGCTTCCTCCACGAGGGCGTCGAGCGCCGCCCGCGCCAGATCGACGCGATCGGTGCGGCCCTGTTCACCGCCGCCATCGCGGCGCTGATGATCGCGCTGACCGAGGCGGGCGAGTCGGCCGAAGCCGCCCTGTGGCCGGCGGTGGCCTTCGTGGTGGCCGCGACTCTGTTCGTCGTCCAGGAGCGGCGCGCGCCGGACCCGATGCTCGACATCCGCCTGTGGTTGCAGCGCCCCATCGCGACCGCCAACACCGCGACGCTGCTCTCCGGCATGACGGTGATCGGGCTCACGGCGTTCCTGCCGATGTACGTGCAGGGCGTCATGCGGCAGTCGCCCCTGATCGCCGGACTGACCCTGACCCTGATGGTGCTCGGCTGGCCGATCGGCGCCACGACGGCGGCGCGCAGCTTCGTGCGGTTCGGCCTGCGCCCGATCCTGCTGGTCGGCGCGACGCTCCTGCCCCTCGGCGCGGTCGCCTTCGTGGCTCTCGGGCCCGATACCTCCCCGGCGGTGGCGGCCTGCGGCTCGGTCGTGATGGGGCTCGGCATGGGCTTCCTGTCCACGGCCGCCATCGTGATCATCCAGGACAGCGTCGCCTGGGCGCAGCGCGGGGCGGCGACGGCCTCCAACATCTTCTCGCGCAACCTCGGCTCGACCCTCGGCGCGACCGTCCTCGGGGCGGTGCTGAATTACCGGCTCGCGAACCCGTCGAGCGGCCCGGCGGTGAACTCCGATCAGCTGCGGCGCCTGCTCGACGATCCGGCAAGTCTCGGGGCCGGCGGCGAGGCGATCCGGGCCGGCTTGGAGCACGCCCTGCACGGCACGTTCTGGACGGTGTTCGCCGTGGCGGGGCTGACCCTGCTCCTGTCGCTGCTGGTCCCGCCGGTGGCGATCTCCGACCGGCCGCGCGAGCTCGCCGTCGAGTAGGGGGCGGCATTCGCCGAGGGAGAGGCGCCGCAGGCGCGGCGCCGGCCGAGCGATCCCGTCTCCACAGCGGGCCTTTGACTGTCCCGCCGGAGGCCCCTAGCGTCGGCTCATGCCCCTCGTGCCGCCCCCGCGCCCCGCAGCCCAGCAAGCGGCGGACATCCCGCCGACCAGCGTGCTCAACGCCAACCAGCCGGAATGGTCGGTCGGCGAGCTCGCGGGCGCCCTGAAGCGCACCCTCGAGGACGCCTTCGGGCACGTCCGGCTGCGCGGGGAGATCTCGGGGTATCGCGGCCAGCACGGCTCGGGCCACGCCTATTTCTCCCTGAAGGACGGGCAGGCGCGGATCGACGCGGTGGTCTGGAAGGGCGTGTTCGGACGCCTGCGCCAGCGGCCGCAGGAGGGGTTGGAAGTCGTCGCCACCGGCCGCATCACGACCTTCGCGGGCAAGTCCTCGTACCAGATCGTCATCGAGAGCCTGGAGCCCGCGGGGCTCGGCGCCTGGATGGCGCTCCTGGAGGAGCGCAAGAAGCAGCTCGCGGCCGAGGGCCTCTTCGCGCCGGACCACAAGCGGCCGATCCCCTACCTGCCGCGGGTCGTCGGCGTCGTCACCTCGCCGACCGGCGCGGTGATCCGCGACATCCTCCACCGGCTGGAGGACCGCTTTCCCCGTCCGGTCCTCGTCTGGCCGGTGCGGGTCCAGGGCGACGGCGCGGCCGAGGAGGTCGCGGCCGCGATCCGCGGCTTCAACGCCCTCCCGGCCGGGGGGCCGATCCCGCGCCCGGACGTGCTCATCGTGGCCCGCGGCGGCGGCTCGATCGAGGATCTCTGGGCCTTCAACGAGGAATGCGTCGTCCGCGCCGCCTTCGCGAGCGCGATCCCGCTGATCTCGGCGGTGGGGCACGAGACCGACACCACGCTGATCGACTACGTCTCGGACCGCCGCGCGCCGACCCCGACGGGCGCCGCCGAGATGGCGGTGCCGGTCCGCGCCGACCTGATCGCCACGGTGGCGGACCTGTCGGCCCGCGGCCGGGGGGCGGTCGGGCGCCGGATCGACCGCGACCGGTCGGACCTGCGCGCCCTCGGACGCGCCCTTCCGAGCGCCGACGCCCTGCTGGCGGCCAAGCGCCAGCGGCTCGACCTCGCCGAGGCGCGCCTCGCCCCGGCGCTGGCGGCGGGCGCGAGCCGCCACCGCGCGCGGCTCCAGCTGCTCCTCGACCGGATGGCCCGCCGCTCGCCCGACGTGGCCCTCGCCAACGCCCGCGCCCGGCTGGCGCGGATCGACCACCGGCCGCTCCACGCCCTGCGCAACGACGTCCAGCGCAAGGGCGAGGCCCTGGTCCAGCTCGGGCGCCGCCTCGTCGTCGCACGCGAGGCCAGCCTGGAACGGGCCCGGGCGCTGCAGGCGCGCCGCACCGACCGGCTCCTCGCCTTGTCGGAGCGCCTCGCCCAGGCGGGCGCGCGCGGGATCGAGCGTCGTCGCGACCGGCTCGACGGTCTGGCGGGCCTGCTCGGCTCACTCAGCTACCGCGCGGTGCTCGACCGGGGCTACGTGCTGGTACGCGACGCCGCGGGGCTGCCCGTCCGCCGCGCCGCGGAGGCGGCGGCCGCCCAGCGCCTCAGCCTGCAATTCGCCGACGGGACCGTGACGGCCGTGCCCGATGGGACTGCCGATCCGTCCCTGTCGGCCGCTCCATCCCCGTCCGCGAAGCCCGCCCGGCGCGGCGGCGCGGCCGCGCCGGCGACGGCCGGCAAACGGACCGGCGCGAGCCCCGCCCCGACGCGGCAGGGCTCGCTGTTCGACGCCTGAAACGGTCGCCGCGGCCGGATGTAAGGGCCGGCCCGCGACCCCCCGCGTCTCAGCCGGGCTCCGGTCCGACCCGGTAGTGATAGCGGTACAGTTCGCGCTCGAATCCGAGTGCTCTGTAGAGCGCCCGCGCCGGCGTGTTCGCGGCCACGACCTGCAGGCAGGCGGCCCGGGCGCCCTCCCCGCGGCCCCAACGCAGCAGCGCGCCGACCGCGCGCCGGGCATGGCCGCGGCCGCGCAGGGGTTCGGGCGTCGCCGCCGCCTCGATGACCATCAGCTCCCGGTCGAGCACCCCGAAGGCGATGGCGCCGATGCCCCCCGCGGCCGCTGCCGCCGCGAAGGCCCGCGGCAGGGCCAGGGCGGCGACGGTGTCGCGGAACACCCGCGCGGCCGCTTCATCCGCGCGGTTCACCGCGTCGCGCAGGGCCAGCCAGTCCGGCCCGGGCGCCGCGGCGACCGCCACGGCCGGATCGGGCGCAATCGGCAGGTCGTCGAGACTGCGGATCAGCGTGCAGGTCTCGTCGACCACATCGTAATCGCCGCCGGCGAGGAGCGGCTCCATCTGCGGGGCGATGGCCGGCACGCGGAAGATCGGGCGCTGCCCCAGGCGGCCGTAGATCGCGCGCGCCGCCGCGATGGCCGGTCCGGGCGCGCCGCTCCCGCGCATGGGGTTCACGGAATTCTGCCGCTTCGAGCGGCCGCCGGCGGCGCGCAGCAGGTAGCCGTGGACCAGGAGCTCGCGCGGGCTCGGCCAGGCGTTGAGGCAGGCCTCCTCCACGCGCCAGGCCTGTTCGAGATCCGCCATCGCCGCCTCCTCCGATGCTCCTGATCGCACGCGGCCACGACTCGGCCAATGAGTCCGAGACAAGACTTCGGCCATGCGGCGTCGCGTACGCTTGAAGCATTCCGGCGCCGCGCGATGTCTCGCCGATGTCCGAGCCCGAAGTCCTGTTCTGCCTGCACTTTCTGGGCGGAAGTGCCCGAAGCTGGGAGCGTCTCGCGCGCGCCCTCGACGGGACGCCGTTGACTTGCGTGCCCGTAGACTTGCCGGGCTTCGGCGATGCCGCCGGCACGCCGGGCTACTCCGTCGCCGCCATGGCCGATCACGTGGCCGAGGCCATCCGCGCGCGGGCTCCGGCGCGCTACGCGATTGCCGGCCACAGCATGGGGGCCAAGGTTGCGCTGGCGCTCGCGCGCCGGGCCGAGGATGGCGAGGCGGGGCTGGCGGGGCTCACCGACCTCGTCCTGGTCTCCGGTTCGCCGCCGAGCCCGGAGCCGATCCCGGAGGACCGGCGCGCCGACATGCTCGCTTGGATCGACGCGGATCCCGAGACCCGGCGCCGCGAGGCCGAGGCCTTCGTGCGCGCCAACGTGGGCGACGGCCTGGATCCCGAGAGCGAGGCGCGGGCGGTGGCCGATGTCCTGCGGGCCGAGCCGGCCGCCTGGAAAGCCTGGCTCGAGGAGGGCGCCAACGAGGATTGGTGCCGCCGGGTCGGCGTCCTGCGCACCCCGGCGCTGGTCCTCGCGGGGTCCGAGGATGCCGACCTCGGGCCTGACGCGCAGCGGGCCCTCACGGCGCCCCACCTCGCGCACCATCGTCTCGTCACCGTGGACGGCGTCGGCCACCTCCTGCCGCTGGAGCGGCCCGCGGCCCTGGCCGACCACCTGCGCGCCCATCTCGGTGACCGGCCCCGGCCGCCCGTCGAGGCCGGCCCGGCGGTGCCGCCGGACTACGCGGCGCTGATCGCCTCCGAGCGCGTGAACAGCCGCCTCCGTGAGGCGCTCGCGGAACGCGCCGCGCCGGGCGATCCCGCCTATCGGCCGGCGGCCCTCGACCCGGTGGAACTCGCGATCCTGCGGGCCGCCCTCGCCCGCGTCGTGCCGGTGCCGCACCTCGATCTGGCCGGCCGCCTCGACCGGCGGCTTTCCTCCGGCGACGGGGACGGCTGGCGCTTCTCGGCCCTGCCGCCGGACGCGGAGGCCTACCGCGCCGCCCTTCGGACGCTCGACGCCGCCGCCCGCATCGCCCGCAACCGCCCGTTCGTGACCCTCGACGCGGCCGAGCAGGACGGGCTGCTCACCCTGTGCGCGCGCGCCGCGCTGCAGGTTCCGGAGAGCCTCGGCGGCCGCCTCGACGCCGACCGGATGCGGTTCTGGTTCGAGGATCTCCGCGCCGACGCGGTCCGCCTCTGGCTCGGCCATCCGGCGGCCCTGGCGCGGATCGGCTTCTCGGGAATCGGTGCCGGCGGCGACCGGCCGGGCGAGATCGCGGACGGCCTGCCGGGCTTCCACGCCGTCGGACTCGACGCGCCGGAACCCTGGGAGCCGCGGGCGCTGCGGACGGAGGCGGGACGATGAACCTCGCGGGGATGCGGACCTACCGCGCGGACGAGGCCGTCGACGCGGTCGTGGTGGGGACGGGCGCCGGCGGCGCGCCGCTCATCGCGCGCCTCGCCGCGGCGGGGCTGAAGGTCGTGGCCTTGGAGGCCGGACCGAACTTCACCCCGGAGCGCTTCGCCTTCGACGAGACGCTGGCCGACGAGATCTACTGGACCGAGGAGCGGCTGAGCGGCGGCTCGACCCCGGAGGCCTTCGGGGCGAACAACAGCGGGACCGGCGTCGGCGGCTCGACGCTGCACTGGGGCGCCTTCGTGCCCCGGGCCGACGCCCGCGACCTCCGATTACACACGGAGAGCGGCGAAGGGGTCGACTGGCCACTGTCCTACGAGGACCTGCTCCCGTTCTACGAGCGGGTCGAGCGCTTCCTCGGCGTCTCCGGCGCGCAGAGCTATCCGTGGGATGCCGGCCGCCGTTATCCCCTGCCCCCCGTCCCGCGGAACGGGCCGGCGCAGATCATGGCGCGGGCCTGCGAGGCCCGCGGCATCCGGTGGGCGGACGCGCCCGCCGCCGTGGTCTCGCGGGACTTCCAGTCCGAGGACGGGCCCCGCCGCAACGCCTGCATCAATTGCGGCTTCTGCCACCAGGGCTGCCGCACGGGCGCCAAGGCCAGCATGGACGTGACCTACCTACCCTACGCGGTCGCCCGCGGCGCCGAGATCCGGGCCGAGGCCTTCGTCCACGGCCTGGAGCGGGGCGCCGACGGCCGGATCACCGGCGTGGTCTACCGGCAGGACGGCGCGGAGCGGCGGCAGCGCTGCGGCGCCGTCTTCCTCTGCGCCGGAGCGGTCGAGACGCCGCGCCTGCTGCTCCATCTCGGCCTGGCCAATTCCAGCGGCCAGATCGGGCGCAACTACATGGGGCACGTGGCGACCCAGGTCTGGGGCACCTTCGACCACGAGGTGCGCATGAACCGGGGCTATCCGTCCTCGCTGATCACCGAGGACTTCATCCGCGCCGGCGCCGACTTCGCCGGCGGCTACCTGATCCAGAGCCTCGGCGTGGTGCCGTTGACCTTCGGCAACTCGGCGGCGCGGGGGCGCGGCCTGTGGGGGCAGCCGCTGCTCGACTACCTCGACCGCTACAACCACTTCGCCGGCATCGGCATCAACGGCGAGACGCTGCCCTGCGACGCAAACGTGCTGACCCTCGCCGACGAGACCGACGCGCACGGGATGCGCAAGGCCCATATCAGCTTCGGCTACAGCACCAACGAGAACCGCCTCAACGCGCACGCCACCAAGGTCATGCGCGATCTCTGGGAGGAGGCGGGGGCCGACGACGTCTGGGTGCTGGAGCGCGTCGCCCACACGCTCGGGACCTGCCGGATGGGCCGCGACGGGACGAGCGCCGTCGTCGACCCGCACGGCCGCAGCTTCGACATCGACAACCTGTGGATTTGCGACGGCTCGACCTTCCCGAGCTCGCTCGCGGCGAACCCGGCCCTGACCATCATGGCGCTCAGCCTGCGCAGCGCGGAGGCGTTCCTGGCCGGCGGCCCCTGAGCCGGCTCAGCCCGCGGCGGCGCGCAGGTCCGCGAGCCCGCGCCGCTGCCGGCCCGCCCCGTCGAAGTTCGACGGGTCCAGCCACGCCGCGAAGCCGGCGCGCACCCGCGGCCACTCGGTATCGGTGATGGAGAACCATGCCGTGTCGCGGGAGCGGCCCTTCACCACCACGGCGTTGCGGAAGATGCCCTCGAAGGTGAAGCCGAGCCGCAGCGCCGCCGCCCGGGACGGGGCATTGAGGCTGTCGCATTTCCACTCGTAGCGCCGGTAGCCGAGCTCGTCGAAGGCCCGGGCCATCATCAGCGCCATGGCCTCCGTGGCGGCGGGCGCCCGCTGCAGCCGGGGGCCGAAGTGGAGGTGGCCGATCTCGATCACGCCGTTGGCGGGATCGATCCGGAGATACGAGGCGATCCCGAGGGCGTCGCCGCTCGCGTGATCCAGGATCGCGTGGAACAGCGGGTCCTCGCTCGTCTGCTGCCGCGCGAGGCGCGCCAGGTAGGCCTCCGCGCTCTCCGGCATTTCGTCGCCGAGATAGGTCCAACCGCGCGTGTCGGGGGCGGCCCTGTAGGTGGCGTAGAGTGCGTCCGCGTGCGCCGCGGCGTCGAGCGGCACGAGCCGGCAGAAGCGGCCCTCCAGGGGCGTGCGCGGCGGCCGCGGGCGCGGGCTCCAGTCCGGCAGCGCCGGGCCGACGGGCTGGCCGAAGCCGTTGAGGCGCGCGCTCACAGCCCGCTCCGCTCGGCGACCAGCCCGGCGAGACCCGCCTCGCCCTCGGCGCGCAGCCCCGCGATGACCCCGTGCCGGTCGGCCTCGGGCCTGTTCTGGCTCATCTTCCACTTCCCCTCGACCCGCGTGATCGGAATCTCGATGCCGATGATGCCCCGAACCTGCGCGGCGACGAACGGCGCCGGCGCGTCCGCGACCGCCCACGGCTCGGCCCGGGACGCCTCGCGCAGGGCGGTGAGGTCGGCGATCTGGCGCCCGAGCCAGTCGGCATCCTCGATCATCCGCGGCCGGCCCCAGGCATGGACGGTGGCGTAGTTCCACGTCGGGACCACCCGGCCGTGCTCGCGCTTGCTCGCGTACCAGCTCGGCGTGACGTAGCCCTGCGGCCCCTGGAACACGATCAGGCACTCCTCCGCCGCGGCGAGATCCTGACCCTGCGGGTTGGCGCGGGCGAGATGCGCCCGCAGCACCCCGTGGGGACCGTCGTCGTCCAAGAGGAACGGGATCGGGTTGGCGGTCAGGCCACCCGCGCCGGCGGTCACCAGCAGGCCGAGGGGGTTGGCGCGGATCAGCGCGTGCTGCGCGGCGCGTGAATCGTCCCGGAAATGGGGCGGCTGGTACATGGGCCTGTCCTGCGGCGATGTTGCGGATCCGGGCTTGACCGTTCGGCGGTCCAGGCGAAAGGTCCAATTCTCGCGCTGTGACTGGACCAGTTTTCCGCATGGCCCGGGCTCCCCTGCCCCTGACGCTCACCCTCGACACCGCGGCCGCGGCGCCGCTGCACGCGCAGCTCCGAGAGGGCCTGCGCGCCGCGATCCTCGAGCGCCGGCTGCCGCGCGGGGCCCGGCTCCCGGCCTCGCGGGTCCTGGCCGCCGACCTCGGCTGCGCGCGCGGGACCGTCGTCCTGGCGCTGGAGCAGCTGACCGCGGAGGGCTACCTGACGGCGCGGCCGGGCTCCGCGACGCGCGTCGCCGCGACCCTGCCGGACGACGCGCTGCCCGCGCCCGGCCTGCTCCGACGCCCGGGGGACGAGCCGGCCCCGACCCTGTCCCGTCGGGGCACCCGCCTCGTGTCCGCGCCGCCGCGGCGCTACATGGCGGGTGCGGGCGTGCCCGACGCCTTCGCGCTGGGCCGGCCGGCGCAGGACGCTTTCCCCTTCGAGGTCTGGGGTCGCCTGCTCCAGGCCGAGTGGCGCCACGGCCCGACCGAGCGGCCGGACCCGCGCGGCTCGCCGGCCCTGCGCGCCGCCATCGCCGCCTACCTGGCCCAGGCGCGCGGCGTCGCCTGCGAGGCCGACGACGTCATCGTCACCGCGGGTATCCGACAGAGCCTGCGCCTGCTCGCCGAACTGCTCCTCGATCCCGGCGAGACCGCCCTGGTCGAGGAGCCCGGCTTCCCGGGCATCGCGCAGGCCCTCGCCGGCGCCGGCCTGAACCCGATTCCCGTCCCGGTCGGTCCCGGGGGCCTGTCGGTGGCCCTGGCCGCCGCGGGGGCGCCCGGCGCGCGGCTCGCGGTGGTGACGCCGGCCCACCATTACCCCCTCGGGCACGCCATGAGCCTGGAGAACCGCCTGGACCTCCTGGCCTGGGCCGAGGCGGGCTCGGGCTGGATAGTGGAGGACGATTACGACGGTGCCTACCGCTATGCCGGGCGCCCGCTCGCGCCGCTTTGCGCCCTCGATCGCGGCGGCCGGGTGATCTACGTCGGCAGCTTCTCGAAGCTGCTGCTGCCCGCCCTCGGCCTGAGCTACCTTGTGCTGCCCCGCGGCCTCGTCGCGCCGGTCAATCAGGCGCTGGCCGAGACCGGTCCCGCCCCGCCCGGGATCGGCCAGTGGGCGCTGGCGCGCTTCATCGAGGACGGCCACCTCGCCGGCCATCTGCGCCGGACGCGCCGCCTCTACGCCCTGCGCCAGGAGGCGCTGATCGAGGCCGCGCGCCGCCACGCCGGGGACGTCGCGGCGATCGCCGCCATGGAGGGCGGGATGCACGTCATCGCCCGGCCGGGGCCGGCCTGGGGCCCGGCCCTCACCGACGTGGCCGCCGCGGCGGCGCTCGGCCGCGCGGGGATCTCGGCGGTCGCGCTCTCGGCCTACCACGCCGGACCGGCGGAGCCGGGCCTGCTCCTCGGCTACGCCGCCGTGCCCGAGCGGGCGATCGAGCCGGCGGTGCGGCGCATGGCGGAGGTCCTGCGGGCGGCGGTCAGTGGAGGATCGCGCCCGTCTCCATGAACCGGTTCAGCCGCTCGATCAGCGGCGCGACCATCACCCGCTCGTACTGCGGCAGCAATCCGCGCCGCGCGTGGGCCACGTTGGCCTCGGCCTGCTCGCGGGCGAGGCGGTGCCAGCGCGCCCGGTCGTCCCGGCACGCGGCCCAGGCGCGCTCGATCGACCGGAACACGAGCGGCAGCCGCTCGGCCGGGTCGGACACGAGGTCGTAGTGGTGGTCGATCAGGCCGCCGAAGGTCTCGAAGCCCAGCTCGGACAGCCGCGCGACGGCGCGCGGCGCGCCCACCGTCACGAAGGGCAGGCCCGTCGCCGCCGCCTTGATCGACTTCTCGGTGATCCGCTCGACGCCCGGCTCGAAGAAGTCGGTCTCCGAGATGACGGTCAGGTCGCACGCCGCGTAGGCCTGCGTGTCGAGGGTCATGACCATGTCGGTGCCCTGATCGGCATCGATCCGCCGCGCCCGGCGCGGGATCCAGCTGCCGACATCGGCGAGCAGCGGCCCGAAGGCCGCCTCGATCTCCGGCGGGGCGTGGAAGACGTCGATGCCGCCCGCCTTCGGGTTGTCCTCGCCGATGCCGTGGAAGGAGATCAGCCCGTCGCGGTCCAGCCCGCTGAGCTGGAACCAGCGGTAGAGCAGCACCCGGTGCCAGCGCAGGGCCGCGTTCTGGCAGAGGAACCGGGCCGGGCCGGCGGCGCGGGCGAAGGGCGCGTAGCCGGTGCGGTCGAGGGGGTGCTGTGGGAAGAGCCGCGGACCCTCGGCGTCGTCCAGCCAGAGGGCGACCTGGAGCGGGAAGAACTCGAAGGTCCAGAACCGCAGGCCCTCGCCGTAGAGCCGCTCGTAGTCGAGCCGCAGCAGCCGGTTCTGCGTGACCAGGATCACCCGCTCGCGCGGGATCCCGCGTTCTTCGAGGTTCCGGTGCAGCGCTTCGAAGGTCGGCGCGTGCAGGCCCGGCCCCTCGTTCGAGAGGTCGAGGAGCAGCGCGGCGCGCCCGGCGCGGAGGTTCTCGGCGTCCCCCGGTTCGAGGAGGTCGAGGCGCCCGTTCGCCTCCGGGAAGCCCAGACGCACGAAATCGAGGACCGGCAGGCAGAGGACGTGGTTCGCCGGGCCGGGTTGGGCGGTCACGGTGACCCGCTTGCCCAGCCAGCCGAGGGCCGCCGGCAGGAAGTGCCCGGCCTCGCCCCGGGGCACGAGCAGGATCTCGGACGGGACTGGCCCGGATAGGACTGGCCCGGATTGGACTTGGCTCATCGTGACGCCCGCGCGGCCGGTTCGGACGCGGTCCGCCGCCGCGGGACCGCGCCGAGCCGGATAAAGCCTCGGCGCGGGGGCGTCGAGGTCAGGCCGGGACCGGCTCGGCGGCGCGCACCGGGGTCGGGCCGGCCCGGTAGGCCGCCGAGGCCTCCTCGGTCCGCCAGCAGGCGACGCGGTGGCCGGGGACGATCTCGGCGACCGGCGGCATCTCCCGGCGGCAGCTTTCCTCGGCCAGGAAGCAGCGCGGCGCGAACGGGCAGCCCGGCGGGCGGTTGGCGAGGTCGGGCGGGCTGCCGGGGATGGTCTGGAGCCGGGAGCCCTTGGCGAGCGCCCCCTCGGCCCGGCTGCGCAGCAGGCCGATCGTGTAGGGGTGGTGCGGGTTCAGCACCACCTGATGCGCCGTGCCGGTCTCGACGATCTTGCCCGCGTACATCACGGCGATCCGGTCGGCGACCTCGACCGCCGCGCCGAGATCGTGGGTGACGATCACGATCGACAGGCCGAGGTCGCGCTGCAGCTCGCGGAGCAGCAGCAGGACCTGGATCTGCACCGTGGCGTCGAGCGCCGTGGTCGGCTCGTCGGCGAGCAGGACCTGCGGCCGGCAGGCCAGCGCCAGCGCGATCATGGCGCGCTGGCGCATGCCGCCCGACATCTCGTGCGGGTAGTTGTCGAGCCGCCGCTCCGGGCTCGGGATCCGCACCCGCTCGAACAGGGCGAGCGCCCGCTTCCGCGCCGCGTCCTTGGAGATCGTCTCGTGGCGCAGAATCGCCTCGGTGATCTGCCGGCCGACCGTGTAGACCGGGTCGAAGGCGAGCAGCGGCTCCTGGAAGATCATCGAGACGTCGCCGCCGCGGAAATCGGCGAGCTGGCGCCGGGTCAGCGCCTGCACGTCCTTGCCGGCGGCCCGGATGCCGCCCTCGATCCGGCTGCGCCCCTCCGGGAACAGCCGCAGGATCGCCCGCAGGGTCACGCTCTTGCCGGAGCCGGATTCGCCGATGAGCGCCAGCGCCTGACCGCGCTCCAGGCTCAGGTCGACGCCGTCGACGACCTGCACCTTGCCGAAGGCGACGCGCAGGTTCTCGAGGGCGACCGCGGGTTCTGAACCGGACATCGGGGTGCTCATGCTGCCAGCGCGCCCGCGGGCGCCGCGGAATGGCCGGAACCCGGCTGGCGGGCGAGGCAGGCGACGCGGTGCAGCGGCCGGATCGTGTCGAGGGGCGGCTTCGTCCGGCCGCAGACGTCCTCCGCCAGGGCGCAGCGCGGGTGGAAGCGGCAGCCCGGGGGCGGGTCGATCGGGTTCGGCGGGTCGCCCGCGAGTAGCGCCGCCTGGGTGCGGTTGTCGGGATCGAGCGACGGCATCGAGGCGAGCAGCGCCTCGGTGTAGGGGTGCGCCGGCGCGTCGAGCACCGTGTCGGACGGGCCGATCTCGGAGACCCGGCCGAGATACATCACCATCACCCGGTCGGAGATGAAGCGCACGACGTTCAGGTCGTGGCTGATGAAGATGTAGGTCAGGCCGAACTCGGCCTTGAGGTCGAGGAGAAGGTTCAGGACCTGCGCCTCGACCGACTTGTCGAGCGCCGAGACCGCCTCGTCGAGGAGCACCAGCCGCGGCTCCAGGGCGAGCGAGCGGGCGATGTTCACCCGCTGGCGCTGGCCGCCGGAGATCTCGTGCGGGTAGCGGCCGGCGAAGCGCTTCGGCTCCAGCCCGACCCGGGCGAGCAGCCCGCGGGCGCGCTCCACCGCCTCGCGGGCGGGCACGCCGTTGACCTTCGGGCCGAAGGCGATCGACTGCTCGACGGTCATGCGCGGGTTGAGGGACGCGTAGCTGTCCTGGAACACCATCTGGGCCTGGCGGCGGTAGGACCGCCAGGGCATGGCGCGCTCGCCGACCGGCTGGCCGTCGTACAGCATCGTGCCGGAATCGCGCTCGATCAGGCCCATGAGCAGCTTGGCGGTCGTCGACTTCCCGCAGCCGGATTCGCCGACGATGCCGAGCGTCTCGCCCTTCAGGACATCGAAGTCGACGCCGTCGACCGCGCGGACGACCTGCTTCTTGCCCCCGGCCTTGCGGACCGGGAAGTGCTTGACGAGGCCCGAGACCGACAGGAGCGGCTGAGCGGGTCCGCCGCGGTCGCGGGCGAACGGGTCGGGGGCGTCCGGGATGACGCTCACTGGCGAATCTCCATGGCGGACCGGAGCCCGTCCGAGAACAGGTTGAAGGCGATCGAGACGATGAAGATGCAGACGCCCGGGAGGGCGGCCACGACCGGATTGACGTAGATCGCGGTGCGCAGGGTGTTGAGCATCAGGCCCCATTCGGGCTCGGGCGGGCGCACGCCGAGGCCGAGGAACGAGAGGCCGGAGGCCAGGATCATCGAGACCGAGATCAGGCTGGTCGCGTAGACGAAGATCGGCCCGACGACGTTGCCGAGCACCTGCACGCGCATGATCGTCAGGGCCGAGGCGCCCGACAGCTTGGCGGCGTCGATGTAGTCGCGCTTGCGGATGCCCGTGGTGACGCTCTCGGCGACGCGCGCGATCTGGGGCACGAACACGCAGGTCAGCGACACGATCGAGTTGAAGATGCCGGCGCCGAGCGCCCCGGACAGCGCGATCGCCAGCAGCACCGACGGGAAGGCGAAGAACACGTCGATGGTGCGCATCAGGATCGTGTTGGTCCAGCCGCCGACGTAGCCGGCGAGGATCCCGATCGCGGAGCCGATCACGAAGGCGATCAGCACCGGCGTGACGCCGATGAACAGCGACAGCCGCGAGCCCAGCATCAGCCGGCTGATCATGTCGCGGCCGAGCTCGTCGGATCCGAGCCAGTAGGTGGCGTCGCCGACGTGCCTGAGGCGGCGCAGCATGGAGCCCTTGTAGGGGTCCATCGGGGTGATCCAGGGCGAGAGGATCGCGATCAGCACGACGATCAGGATCACGGCGCCCGCGCCCATGGCGACGGGGTCGCGCACGAGCCGGTGGCCGACATGGCCCCAGAAGCCCCGCGACGGGGCGAAGGCGGCCTCGGGCCCGTGGGTCACGTCCTCGGCGGCGAGGACGCCGCCGTCGAGGGCCACGGAGGCCGCGGTGACGGGAACGGTCATCGTCGGGCTCCGGCTCAAGCGCGCTCGATGCGCGGGTCGAGGGCGGTCTGCATCACGTCCACCAGCAGGTTGAGGAGCACGAAGAACATCGCCAGCACGAGGATCGAGCCCTGGAGCAGGGGCAGGTCGCGCTGGAAGATCGCGGCGTTGAGAAGGAAGCCGGTGCCCGGCCACGCGAACACGGTCTCGACCAGGATCGAGCCGCCGAGCAGGTAGCCGAGCTGCAGGCCCATGATGGCGAGCGCGGTCGGGGCGGCGTTGCGCACGACGTGGCGGAACACGCCGCGCTCGTCCATGCCCTTGGCGCGCAGGGCCTCGACGAAGTCCTGGGACAGGATGTCGGCCACCAGCGCCCGGACCGTGCGGGCGATGATGCCCATCGGGATCACCGACATCGTGATCGCCGGCAGGATCAGGTAGCGCAGGTGCTCGAAGTCGGGCCGCCAGTTTCCGGAGCCGTCGGGCCCGGCCCCGGTGGGCGGCAGCCAGCCGAGATTGGCCGAGAACACGATCACCAGGACCATGCCGAGCCAGTAGTGCGGCACGCTCACGCCGAAGACCGACACGGCCGAGGCGGCCCGGTCGGCCAGCGAGTTGCGGTGATAGCCCGCCACGAAGCCGAACAGGGTGCCGAAGGTGAAGCCGATCACGGTCGCCACCGAGGCGAGGATCAGGGAGTTCACCACGGCGCGGCTGACCTCGCCGAGCACCGGGCGGCCGGTGGCGATGGAGGTGCCGAGATCGCCGTGCAGCACGTGCCAGAGCCAGATCAGGTACTGGACCGGCAGCGGCTTATCGAAGCCGTAGGCCGACCGCATCTCGTCGATGGTGGCCTGGGTGGCGTCGGCGGGCAGGACCGCGCTCAGGGGATCGCCCGGCGCGAGGTGGACGAGGAGGAAGCAGACGACGCTGACCCCGAACGCCACGGGCGTCACGTAGACCAGTCGTTTGAGGATGTAGAGCAGCATTCAAGGGCCTGTTGTCTACTCAGCCGAGACTATTCCCCTCCCCCTTGTGGGGAGGGGTCAGGGGTGGGGGTGGTTCAGGAGGCACCGCAACGCCCTATCCTGCACCACCCCCACCTCCGGCTCCTCCCCACGAGGGGGAGGAGAGAGGCGCCCCGTTACGCTACCGCCCCGCGGTCGCCATCGTAATCTTCGAGAAGTCCTGGAACCAGTTCTGCGCCTGGACGAAGCCCTTCACCTTGGGGCTCATCGCGCGCGGATTGACGTCGTGCGTGATCATGATGAACAGCGCGTCGTCGACGTACTTCTCGTGGACCTTCTCCAGGACCTTCGTCTGCTCGGCCTTGTCGAAGGTGTTGCGGACCTGATCGAACAGCTTGTCCATCGCCGGATCGCAGTAATAGCCCCAGTTCGTGCCGTTCGGCGGGGCGAAGTTGCACTGCAGGTGGCGGATGAAGCCGGTGAAGGGGTCCTGGATGAAGTACGAGTAGTTGATCGCCGAGACGCCGCGGGAGATGTCGGCCTTGGCCCCGGCCCGCCAGATGTTGATCAGCGTGTTCCACTCCACGACCTCGTAATCGACCTGGATGCCCACGTCGGCGAGGTTCTGCTGGACGAACTCGTTCATCGGCAGCGGCTGCATCTGGCCTGAGCCCGAGGCCGAGATCGCGACCTTGAGCTTCAGTGGCTTGGCCGCGCTGTAACCCGCCTCGGCCAGCAGCTTCTTGGCGGCCTCCGGGTCGTACTTGATGTCGAAGGTCGGGTGGCCGAACCACTGGTGACCGGGCGGCATGAAGCCCTTGGCGGGGATCGCGAGGCCGCCGAGCAGCTCCTTCAGACCCTCGCGGTCGATGGCGAGGTTCGCGGCCTTGCGCACGCGGATGTCGTTCCAGGGCGAGCCCTCGACCCGCGACAGGTGCCACGTCCAGTTATGCGGGTAGGCGTTGGTGACGATGGTGAAGCCGGCGCTCTTCAGCGAGGCCACGGAATCCGGCGCGGGCGCCTCGATCCAGTCGACCTGTCCGGAGCGGAGGGCGGCGGTCCGGGCGTTGGCCTCCGGCAGCGGGATCAGCACGAGCTTGTCGAGCTTCGGCACGCGGTCCTTGTCCCAGTACTCCTTGAACGGGACCATCTCGGCGCGCTCGCGCGGGGCGAACAGGGTCAGCTTCCACGGGCCGGTGCCCGAGGGCTGCTTGGCGAAGGCGTCCCAGGACTTGCCGAGCTTCTCCCACTGGGCCGGCGACGACATCATGATCCAGGCGATCTGGTAGGGCAGCGTCGCGTCGGGGGCCTTGGTGGTGATCTCGACGGTCAGCGGGTCGACCGCCCGGTAGCTCGCGACCGCCGGGATGCGGGTCTTGCCCTGCGCGGACTGGCGCGGGTCGTATTGCGGCGCGTCGGCCTTCAGGAGCTTGTCGAGGTTCCAGACTACCGCGTCGGCGGTGAAGTCCGAGCCGTCGTGGAATTTCACGCCCGGCCGGAGCTTGAAGGTCCACTTGGTCTTGTCGGTGGCGTCGACGCCCCAGCTGGTCGCGAGTCCCGGCACGAGGTCGGAGGCCAGCTCGGCGCTCGACAGGTCCCAGTTGATGAGGCCGTCATAGACCGTGTAGCCCATGAACCGCATGCCCTCGCCGCCGTTGTCGGTCTGGCCGGTGGTCAGCGGGATGTCGGAGGCGGTCATGCCGATCCGCAGCGTCCCCTGCGCGAGGGCAGCGGTGCTCGCGGAGAGCGCCAGGGCACCGGCCAGCGCGCCACGGGCGCCGAGTTTTCTCAGACGGGACAGCATCTTGGGTCGGGTACTCGCGTTGGTCCGCGCCAGACGGCGCGGAATACGCTCGACCGTATGCAAGCCCGCGGCCACACGCCCCCGCCGGGGCGCGGGCCGCTCCGCGGCTAGTCCGCGTCGATCAGGCTCACGTGGGCTGCGACCACCCGCCAGCCCTCCGGGAAGCGCGCCCAGGTCTGGCTCTGGCGACCGATCTTCCCCGGTGCGCTGGCGCGGGTGAACAGCGTCATCGCGGTGGCGAAGTCGCGCCCGTAGGTGGTGATCTGCGTCCGCGCCAGGGTCCGCTCCAGGCCCACCGGGGAGCGGGCCCGGCGGAAGGCGCGGATCGCGTCCATGCCGTAGAGGTTCTCGCCGATCCCGTAGCGGATGGTCAGCGGATCGTCCCGGAACAGCGCCTCCAGGGTCGGGACGTCGTTGGTGGTGAGCGCCGTCTCGTAGGCCCGGAACGCGGCCGCGACCTCGGCCTTCACGGCGGGATCGTCGATGATCATCGGGCAAGCTCCGCGATGGGCGCCGTGCTGACGCCGGTCCGTTCGAGATAGCGCGCCGCGCGCAGGACGAGATCCTCGCGCCAGGGTGCGGCGATGATCTGGACGCCGAGCGGCAGACCGGCGTCGAGCCGGACCGGCGCCGCCACGACCGGGAGGCCGATGAAGCTGACCGGCTGCGTGAACACGCCGATATTGGCGCGCACCGGCAGCGTCACGCCGTCGAGGACGAAGTGGGTCTGGCCGCCCCTCGGCGCGCGGCAGGGCGTGGCCGGGGCCAGGATCACGTCGACGGTCTCGAACAGCTTCAGCACCCGCGCCCGGTACCAGCGGCGGAACCGCTGCGCCCGCTCCACGTGGGGCGCCGGGATCATTGCCCCGGCGATCAGCCGGTCGCGCACCGCCGGGTCGAAATCCTGCGGCCGGGTGCGGAGACGGTCGAGGTGGAGCGTGGCGCCCTCCGCGGCGGTGATCAGGTAGGCGGCCGCGCGGGCGCGGTGCGCCTCCGGCAGCTCGACGGTGCGCCGCGCGCCGAGCGCCTCGGCGGCGCGCGCCACCGCCGCGAAGGCTTCCGGATCGCCGTTGCGGGCGAAATGGCCGCCGGCCACCGCGACGCGCAGGCCGTCGATCCCCGCCTCGAGCCGCGGCAGGACCGGCTCCGCCGGGCGGAGCGTCGCCACCGGATCGTCCGGATCGGGGCCCTGCATGGCGTCGTAGGCGAGCGCGAGATCGGTCACGCTCCGGGCCATCGGGCCGAGATGGTCGAGGCTGCCCACGAAGGGGAAGCTCCCCGCGCGGGTCAGCCGGCCGTAGGTCGGCTTGAGACCGTAGCAGCCGCAGAACGCGGCGGGGACGCGGATCGAGCCGTTCGTGTCCGAGCCCAGCGTGAGCGGCACCATCCCGGCGGCGATGGCCGCGCCCGAGCCGCCCGACGAGCCGCCGGTCATGTGATCCAGGGCGTGCGGGTTGTGGGCGTCGCCGTCGTGGATGTTCTCGCCGGTGAAGTCGTAGGCGTACTCACCCATGTTGAGGGCGCCGACGAGGATCGCCCCCGCGGCCTCCAGGCGCCGGACCAGGGCGCCGTCCCGCTCGGCCGGCGGCCGCTCCCGGTTGATCTTCGATCCGGCGCGGGTCGGCAGGCCGTCGATGTCGATCAGGTTCTTCACCGCGAACGGCACGCCGGCCAGCGGGCCCGGCAACGCCCCCTCGCGGCGCGCCGCGTCCTGCGCGTCGGCCCGGGCCAGGGCGCGGGCGGACAGCACGTCGGTGAAGGCGCCGACCCGGTCGTCGAGGCGCCCGATCCGGTCGAGCGCCGCCGTGACGGCCTGCCGCGCGGTGGTCCGGCCATCGGCGATCGCTGCGGCGATCGCCGTTGCCGTCGAGGGATCGCTCGCGCTCACGCTTCGAACCTCGGGGCCGCGTCGATCTCGTCGGCGAGCGGGAAAGCCTCCACCAGCTCGGCCGCCGCGGCCAGGACGCGCAGATTCGCGGTCACCGGGGCGATCCACGCGGGGTCGAGGGTGAGGCCGAGCAGGGCCGCCGCGGCCGCGGCGTAGCTCTCGGGATCGTACGGGGGGCGGGTCTCGGACATGGAACTCCTCAGGCCGATCGCGCGGGACGCGATCGATCGCGGCAAGCAGGCCCTGTGCCGCGAGCCCGCGCGCAGTGCCGCGAACCGGCGCGCCTGCGTGCCTAGATCATAGGCAGACAGGGACGTGCTGGCGATGGATTCGATGCGCTCCGATCCGCGTGCACAAGAATTAGGCGGCGGCGGGAGGACCTTTTCTGGGCACGCCCGTGCGCCGGAGCGGAATCGCGACCCCTCGCGGGATCGAAGGTTCGGCAACGGATACGCTGTCGATTTTGCAGGTCTGCCTTGTGATGGAAGTATAGGTCCGTCCAGCGGACAGCTGCGCGACGGGCGCCGGGCGAACACGAATCTTGTCTTCGCCCGGCGCGCGACCCATCTAGGGCTGGCAGGCAAGTCCAGGGGATGGATGCGCGCCCACCTGTCGAGCACCGAAGCCTCTGCCGGCCGCCGGCCTGAGGTATTTCCGCACCGCGGGTCGAAACTCTTACAGAGTGGGCCGGGATTGTCGCCGGACCGGCCGCCTGCGCAGGTCTCGCCGATTGCATCTCGTGTGAAGCTCTGTTTAAGGGCTCTGCGATCTTCGAACAATGGTCCGACCCGAGCGTTCAGACGCAGGCCGAACGCTCGGGTCGGACCATCGGTACAGCCGGTGGATCGGTGCGGTTCCGGGGCGCGGGGATGGCGTCGGAACCTGCAGACTCCGTACGTGCCCGGCCCCGCCGGATGTCCCTGCGACACGCGAGACGTACCCAACTGAGAAAGGTCAGATGAGCGCATTCGACTACAGGAATTTCGACGACCGTCGCCAGAACTCGCAGAACGCCAAGGCCGCCCTGCTGGCCAAGTTCAAGGCGCGCCCCCCGTCCGACGACCCCGAGGTGATCGCCAAGGCGAAGGCCCGCGCCGAGGTCGCCAAGGCCCGCGAGGAGCGCTCCCGCGAGCGCGAGGCCGCCCGGATCGCCGCCGAGCGGAAGGCCGCCGAGGAGAAGCGTCAGCGGGAGGAGGCGGAACTCGCCGCCCAGATCGCCCGCGAGGCCGCCGAGCTGGCCGCCGCGCAGGAGCGCAAGTCGGCCGACCTGGCCGCCAAGAAGGCCCAGCGCGACGCGCGCTACGCGGCCCGCAAGGCGAAGGTCAAGACCAAGCGCTGAGCGCAGGCCGTCGGCTCACCCGAGCTTCGGACGCCCAAGACGCCCGCCCGCAAGGCGGGCGTCGTCGCGTTCGGGGGGGCGTGTCCGCACCCGGCAACCAACGCGCGCGGCAACGCGTTGAGGGCGGCCGAACCGCGACGCGCCCGTCCGGCGCGGGCAGCCGAGGCCGCGATGCTTTCCCGATCCCGACTGGTTCTCCCCGCGGTCCTCGTCCTCGCCGCGCTGCCCTTCGCCGTCGCGCCCCGGACGGCCCGCGCGCAGGGGGCGGACTCGGTGATGGCCTGCGAGACGCTGATCGCCGCCCGGCGGATCGACGAGGCCTCGGGCAGCGGTGGCCCTGCCCCCACGGAGGCCGGCTGTCGGCGGATCCCGCGCAGCGCCATCGGCACCGTGGAGCAGCGGGCCCTGATCGGCGGGGCGCCCTACGAGTGCCTGACCGTCGCCGGCGGGGGCCGTGCCGCTGGATCGTGCCCTGACGCGAAGGCTGTCGATTATTGCCGGAGCCCGCACTCTGACCAAGCTTCACGGGTGATCGAGACGCTCTATCTGTGTCTCGAGCGAGTGAGGTCCGAACGTCAGTATGCCGAGTACCCTGGCAAGCACGCGCGTATCGATCGTGGCAGCGACTTGGATCGTCTCGGCCCTGGCCGGCGGGGCCGCCCGCGCGGAGCCGCCGATCCGGAGCCCGGAGGACGCGGCCTGCCGCAACGAGGCCCGCGCGAAGGTGTTCTCGGCGCCCAACCCGCAGGGTCTCGAACTTGAGGAGATCGGGCGCCGGATCTACTTCGCCTGCATGGACCGCGTCGCGAAGGCGGCCGCACCGGCGGCGAAGCGGGGTGGCCGGCGCCATCGGCACCGGCGGCATTGACCCGCGACGCGGGGTCAGGCGTCGAGCGGCGCGCCGATCCGGGCGCGGAGCCGCAGCCGCAGGGCCTCGTTACCGCCTTCGGCGTCGAGGGCGGCCATCAGGCGGAGCAGCTGGCTGAGCGGGGTCGACCGGCTCTCGACCGCGTCGGCGATCTGCTCCGGCAGCGACTTGGCGACCGGTACGAAGCGCGGTGCCGGGCTGGCCTGGTGAGTCTGGGGCATGCGAGGCGCTCGTCCTTCGAAGGAGTCCAGATTGGCGGGCGGGTCGCTACGCCTTTCGATCGACGGGCACCAGTCCTTTTCGCGTGAATACGTAGCCGGCATCGCTCCGCGTCACCGCGCTGCAACAGCGCGGCGGGAATGTGTGGATGATGCCGGACCCGCCGCGGAATCCGCTTGCCGGGCCGGCGCTCAGCCGCCCGTCAGCGGCGACTCCGCGAATCGGTCGAGCAGATCCTCGGGGTCCCGGTAGATCGCCGCGCAGCCGGCCGCCCTCAGGTCCGCCTCCGGAAAGCCGCCGCAGAGGAGGCCGACGGTGCGCAGGCCCGCCTTCGCGGCGGCCTCGGCGTCGTAGGGGGTGTCGCCGACGACGATGATCGCGTCGGGCGGGACGCCGTCGAGCTTCGCCAGGGCGGCCTCGAAGATGTCGGGGTGCGGCTTGGACCGGTCCGCGTCGTCCGAGCTCGTGGCGACGTCGACGAGGTCGCCGATCTCCAGGATCTCGGTGTAGTGCTCGACCTCGGAGCGCTTGCCCGACGAGGCGAGCGCGATCTTCAGCCCGGCGGAGCGGATGTGCTCGAACAGCGGCCGGACACCCGGGAACGGCCGGACCTCGGACAGGTAGCGCCGTTTGAACAGGTCGGAGCGGTAGGCCTCGATGGTCTCGCCCTCCCGCGCGATCCGCTCCTCCGACAGGAAGACCGGCATCAGCTCGTCGCCGCCCTTGCCGATCTGCCGGCGGACTTCGGCGAAGCCGGTTTCCACGCCGAAATGCGCGAAGGCCTCCACCCAGGCGCGGGCATGCAGGTCGACGCTGTCGAGCAGCGTCCCGTCGATGTCGAAGATCACCGCGCGCATCGCAGCCCCGTCGCGGAGCCCTGCGCCCGCATCAGGCCGGACAACCTACCGGCGCCCGGCCTGTTCCGCGCCGGGCCCACGAACGACGGAAGCCCGCCCCTGCGCGAGGGGCGGGCTCCGGGAGAGGCCGTGGTGGCGCCGCGGCGCCGACCCTTCAGTGCATCGAGGCCGGGGTCCGGGCGGGCTTCGCCTTGGCGGCGAGGCCGGCGGTCACCGCGGCCTTGGAGGCGCGGGCGGGCTTCGGGGCCGCCGGCTTCGCGGCGGCCTTCACGGCCGCGGGCTTGGCAGCGGCGGTCTTCGACGCGGCGGTCTTGGCGGCGGGCTTGGCAGCGGCGGTCTTGGTGGCAGCGGTCTTGGCGACCGGCTTGGCGGCGGTCTTCACCGGCGCGGCCTTCGCGGAGGCCTCGACGGGCTTGGCGGCCTCGACCGTCTCGGACGCGGCGGCGGCGAGCATTGCGTTCGCGCGCAGCTCGGACTCGGCGCGGATCCAGTGGGCCGCAGCGTGCCCGTGAATCCGGCCCTCGTTCTCCCAGATGTAGTAGGCGCACTCGCGCACGTGGTGCTCGCTGATCAGCATGCGGTCGATCTCCTGTCCGTCCCGGGGACGACGATGGGAGAGCCGGGTTAAGCGTCGGTTAACCCTGCCGCCGGCGACCGGTCGCGGTGCGCGCGCGCTTCGGGCCGCCCTACTGGGCGATCCCCAGCACCCGCCGCGCCTCGGTCAGCAGCACGGCGTGCCGGGCCGCGCCCGGACCCTGATCCGGCGCCTCGCGGCCGGCCCGGGCGATCAGGTCCTGGAAGCGCCGCCGGTCGAGGGCCCGGTGCCCGATGCTGGCGAGGACCGCGCCCAGGACGATCCGGACCGCCTCGGTGCGCTCGTCGGCCATCGCAGCGGCTTCGGACGCGGCCGCGTTCGCCTGCGCGTCCACCTGCGTCTCGGCCCGCGCGGTCGCGGCCGCCTCCGCGCGGGTCTGCGCCTCCGCGAGCGCCGCGGCGAAGCGCTGCCCCTCCTGCCAGGCCTGGTCGTGCTGATGCGTGCGCAGCGCGAGCAGCACCTTGAGCGAGGCCGCTTCCGCGCGCGCCGCGTCCAGCTTGGCTTGGGCCTCGCGCAGATCCTTCAGCAAGTCCTGCGCGAGGGTCTGGTCCGCGGTCATGTCCACTGCCGGCTCCTCTGGCGTTCGACGGCGTTCGTCCTGTCGCGCCGTCGGCCGAATGTCCACTCTCGCGCGCCGGCGGGACCGGACGACAGGTTGAGAAAATCCGATCGCCGGTCCACATGGGAGGCGGCGCCTCGCGGCGCCTGTCCCGGCCGGCCTTGAACCGGCGCAGCGGAGTATCGCCACCATGTTCATCCAGACCGAAGCCACGCCGAACCCGGCCACCCTGAAGTTCCTGCCCGGCCGCGTCGTGCTGGCGGAATCGACCTTCGAGGCGCGGGACGCCGAGGCCGCCGCCCGCTCGCCCCTGGCCGCGGCGCTGTTCACCGTCCCGGGCGTGGCGGGCGTCTATTTCGGCCACGATTTCATCTCGGTGACCAAGGCCGAGGACGGCTCGGACTGGGCGCAGGTCAAGCCGGCGGTGCTCGGCGCGATCATGGAGCACTTCCAGTCCGGCGCGCCCGTGATGGCCGAGGGCGGCCACGGCGAGATCGAGCCGGGCGACGAGTTCTACGACGAGGCGGACCACGACACCGTCGTGACCATCAAGGACCTGCTCGAGACCCGGGTGCGCCCGGCGGTGGCGGGCGATGGCGGCGACATCACCTTCCGCGGCTACAAGGAGGGCGTGGTCTATCTGGAGATGAAGGGGGCCTGC
The DNA here is from genome assembly GCF_900116245.1 of Methylobacterium sp. yr668. NCBI lineage: Bacteria > Pseudomonadati > Pseudomonadota > Alphaproteobacteria > Hyphomicrobiales > Methylobacteriaceae > Methylobacterium > Methylobacterium sp. yr668. The sequence continues at coordinate 308,615 of NZ_FOZY01000002.1, forward strand.
TCGGGCTGCCCGTCCTCCACGGCGACCCTGCGGCATGGCGTGCAGAACCTGTTCCGGCACTTCCTGCCGGAGATCCGCGAGGTCCAGGCGATCTGAGGATTTGCGCCCGCGCCGCGGTGCGGGCGGCACGCCGGAGGGCCGGAACGGCACTCGGCTGCCCCCCGGCTCCCGCCTTCGCGGCGGAGCCGGGGGCCGGTGCGCCGGACCCGTCCGAGGCCGCGGGCGCGCACCGGCGCAAGCCGGCAACACTCCACCGGTGATCCGCCCGGTGCGGGCGCCCCGCCGCTGACGAGGCGGCGGTTTTGCTCTAACGCTGGAGGCTCTTCGCGCCCGTCGCGGCGCAGGGAGGCAACCGTCGGCGCGGACCGGCCTGTGGGAGTGAGCGTGCGTATCCTGGCCATCGACACAGCGCTGGACACCTGCGCCGCCTGCGTCATGGCGGAGGAGTCCGAGGCGCCCCTCGCCGCCGAGTCGCTGCCCATGGCGCGCGGCCACGCGGAATCCCTGCTGCCGCTGATCGAGCGGGTGATCGCCCGGGTCGAGGGCGGATTTGAGGCGATCGACCGGGTCGCCGTGACGGTCGGACCCGGCAGCTACACCGGGCTGCGGGTCGGCCTGTCGGCGGCCCGCGCCATCGGCCTCTCGACCGGCAAGCCCGTCGTCGGCGTCGGCACCCTCTCAGCGCTCCTCGCGCCGCTCCTGGCCGACACCGTCGCGGGCACGATCGCCGCGGTGATCGACGCCCGCCACGGCGCCGTCTACGTGCAGGCCCTCGGGCCGGGCGATGGCCTCGCGCCCGCGCATCTCGCCGTCGAGGCGGCGGCCGAGCAGCTGGGCGACGGCCCGGTGGTGCTGACCGGCTCCGGCGCGCCGATGCTGGCCGCCGCGCTCGCCGCACGCGGCGTCGCGGCGCGCGTCGCCCATGTCGGCGGTCCCGATATCGCGGCGGTGGCCTCCCTCGGCCTCGTCGCCGACCCGGCGCAGGCCCTGGCGCGGCCCCTCTACCTGCGGGGGCCGGATGCCCGGCCGCAGGACCACGCGCGGATCGCACGGCGATGACGCGCCCGCTGCCCTTCTGGCCCTTCGACTGGTGGTTCGCGTGGTGGGACGCGCTGACCCCGGAGCCCTACGTCGCGCCGCTCCGCGACGCCGCGCAGGCCCCTGCCCTCGCCCGCCTCCACGCGACCGCCTTCGCGCGGCCCTGGGACGCGCACGAGTTCGAGCGGATGCTCTGCGAGCGCTCGACCCACGCGCACGCCCTCTGGCGCGCGGGCGTCCTCCAGGGCTTCGTGCTCTCGCGCCGGGCCGCCGACGAGGCCGAGATCCTGACGGTCGTGCTGTCCCCGGCTCTGCGCGGCGGCGGCCACAGCCGCAAGCTGCTCCGCGAGCACCTGGCGAGCCTCGCCCTCGACGGCGTCGCCCGGGTGCATCTGGAGGTCGACGAGGGCAACGCTCCCGCGCTGCGGCTCTACGCCCGGCACGGCTTCCGGCAGGTCGGTTCGCGCACCGGCTACTATCTCAAGGCCGACGGCAGCCGGGCGACCGCGCTGACGATGAGCGCCGACCTGTGACGCCGTGAGCCGCCTCGGCATCGCCTGGCGCGTCGCGGCCCTCGCCCTCGCCTTCGCTGTGCTGGGACCGCCCCACTGGATCGCCCTGCGCCTCCTCGGCCGCCGCGCGACCCTGGCGCCGATCCTGTTCCACCGCGTCTTCCTGTGGCTGTTCGGGGTGCGGGTCACGCAGAGCGGGACGCCCCCGGCCCCCGGCGAGGCGGCTCTGGTGCTCGCCAACCACGTCTCGTGGCTCGACATCATCGCGGTGGGCTCGCTGCGGCCGCTCTCCTTCGTGGCGAAGTCCGAGATCGCCGGCTGGCCGCTGATCGGCGTCCTCGCGGGGCTCCAGCGGACGATCTACATCGACCGGCAGCGCCGCGGCGCGACCGCGAGCGTCAGCACCGCCATGGGCCACCGCCTGGCCGAGGGGGAGCTGGTCGTCCTGTTCGCGGAGGGGACCACCGGCGACGGGACCCGGCTCCTGCCGTTCCGCTCCTCCCTCGTCGGCGCCGCCCGCGCGGCGCTGCAGGCCGAGGCCGGGCGCGGACGGGTGCGCCTCCAGCCGCTCGCCATCGCCTATCCACGGCGCAACGGCCTGCCGGTCACGCGCGCCGAGCGCGCGGAGATCGCGTGGTACGGCGACATGGAGCTGGTGCCGCACCTCGCGACCTTCGTGCAGGGCGGCCCCATCGACGTGCACGTGGTCTGGGGCGCGCCGATCCCCTTCGAGGCGACCACCGACCGGAAGGTCGCCACCGCGGCCGCCGAAGCCGAGGTGCGCGCGGCCCTGCGGGGCGCCGGCACGGGCGCCGGCACCGCCCCGGCACCCGACACGCGGCCGGCCGCCCCGGGGATCGGTCTCCAGGGGCCGGAGATCGCGCCGGTCTGAACCCTCGGCGCTGCGCCGGACGCTGCTCCCGCGTCGGGATCCGGAGCCGGCGCGCCCGCGACCCCGGCACCGTGGGAGGCGCGCGCGGCCTGCTTTTCCACGCCTAAGCTCCTGGACGCGAACGGAATCCTGTCTCAGATCCAGATTTTACGCCTGGTCCGGACGGGTCTGATTCTTTCGAGACCAGCTCGTCGCTGTTCGACCGGGCGGATCCGCCGATCCGCGCGAGAGTAAGCCGGTGGAATCACCGTCAGAATACATGATTCAACGCATTGAGCGGCCGGAACACGTCTGCTAGCTAGGCCGCAATCCGGAACAGACGGAAATTATTGGAGGACGCCCGGTGCAAACCTGGAACCAGGTTTACGACCCGTTCGGGAGCCCGTGGCTCTCGACGCTCGCCGCTTCAGTGCCGGTCATCGCACTGCTCGCCATGATCGCCAGCGGGCGCGTGAAGGCCCATATCGCGGCGGTCATCGCCCTCGGCCTCGCCATGCTGGTGGCCATCGTCGGCTTCGGCATGCCGACCGATCTCGCCACCCGCGCCGCCATCCTCGGGATGGTCACGGGCTTCTTCCCGATCGGCTGGATCATCCTCAACGTCATCTTCCTCTACCGGCTCACGGTGGAGAAGGGCTGGTTCGCGATCCTGCAACAGTCGGTGGCGGGCATCACCGCGGACCGACGCCTCCAGCTGCTCCTGGTGGCCTTCGCGTTCGGCGCCTTCTTCGAGGGCGCGGGCGGCTTCGGCACGCCGGTCGCCGTCACGGGCGCGATCCTGATCGGCCTCGGCTTCTCGCCGCTCGCCGCGTCCGGCCTGTCGCTGATCGCCAACACCGCGCCGGTGGCCTTCGGGGCGCTCGGCGCGCCGATCCAGGGCCTCGCCTCGGTCACCGGCTACCCGCCCGAGATCCTCGGCGCGATGATCGGCCGGCAGCTGCCGCTGTTCTCGCTGATCGTGCCGTTCTGGCTGATCTGGGTGTTCGCGGGCTTCCGCGGCATGATCCGGGTGTGGCCGCCGATCCTGGTCTGCGGCGCCTCCTTCGCGGTCGCGCAGTTCCTGATCTCGAACTACGTCAACCCGTGGATCGTCGATATCGGCGCCTCGCTCGCCTCGATGCTCGCGCTGGTGCTGTTCCTGAAGGTCTGGCAGCCCAAGGAGATCTGGTCGTCGCCGGCCCTGCGCGGCCACGATCCGTCGCTCGCCGTCGCCGGTCCGCGGCCCGTGGCGCTCGGCGCCGGCGTGCCCGGCACGCCCCCGGTCCATACCGGCGCCCGCACCGCCTCGCAGGGCGAGATCCTGATGGCCTGGGTGCCGTGGATCATCCTGTCGATCGTCGTGGCCGTCTGGGGGACCGGCTGGTTCAAGGGCATCGTCAACCCGCTCTTCACCTGGAAATACGAGGTGCCGGGCCTGCACAACGTGATCATGAAGGTGCCGCCGGTGGTGGCCAAGCCGGTGCCGGAGGGCGCGGTCTTCCTGTTCACCTACATGTCGTACACCGGCACCGGCGTGCTGATCGCGGCGATCATCTCCGGCCTGATCATGCGGTTCTCGCCGCTGCGCCTCGTCACCGCCTACTTCGAGACCATCTGGGCCCTGCGCTACTCGCTCATCACCATCGCGGCGATGCTCGCGCTCGGCGTCCTCACCCGCTACGCGGGCGTCGACGCCACGCTCGGGCTGGCCTTCGCGGGCACCGGCATCCTGTACCCGTTCTTCGGGACGCTGCTCGGCTGGCTCGGCGTGGCGCTCACAGGTTCCGACACGGCCTCGAACGTCCTGTTCGGCGGCCTGCAGCGGATCACCTCCGAGCAGCTCGGCCTCTCGGGCGTGCTGATGGCGGCGGCGAACTCGTCGGGCGGCGTGATGGGCAAGATGGTCGACGCCCAGTCGATCGTCGTCGCCTCCACGGCCACCGGCTATTTCGGCCAGGAAGGCAAGATCCTGCGCTTCGTGTTCTGGCACTCGATCGCGCTGGCCTGCCTCGTCGGGCTGTTCGTGATGCTGCAGGCCTACGTGCCGTTCTTCCAGCAGATGGTCATCGACCTGCCCGCGGCGGCGCCGGCCGCCCACTGAGGCCGGTTCGACCGCGACAGCCTCTGACCGGCCGCCCTCGGGCGGCCGGTCGCGTTTCGGGCGCCGCGACGGCCCCCGCGATCCGTGCTACAGGCCGCGTGCCGGGCCCCGCGGGGCGGGTGCAAGGATCATCGGACGGTTCGGGACGGCGCGCGTTGAAGAAGGCTTTCGTCAAATCCTACGGTTGCCAGATGAACGCCTACGACGCGGCCCGCATGGCCGACGTCCTCGGCGCCGAGGGCTACACGGCGACCGACACGGTCGAGGACGCGGACGTCGTCGTCCTCAACACCTGCCACATCCGCGAGAAGGCCGCCGAGAAGGTCTATTCCGAACTCGGCCGCCTGCGCGTGCTCAAGGGTGAGCGGAAGGCGCAGGGCCTCGACACGCGCATCGTGGTCGCGGGCTGCGTCGCCCAGGCCGAGGGCGCCGAGATCCAGGCGCGCCAGCCCGCCGTCGACGTGGTCGTCGGCCCGCAGAGCTATCACCGGCTGCCGGACCTGCTGGCGCGCTCCCGCGAGCGCCGCGTCGTCGACACCGAGTTCCCGGTCGAGGACAAGTTCGACCACCTGCCCCGCCGGCGGACGCTGGGTTCGTCGGCCTTCCTCACCGTTCAGGAGGGCTGCGACAAGTTCTGCGCCTTCTGCGTGGTGCCCTACACGCGGGGCGCGGAGGTCTCGCGCTCCGTGGCGGCGGTGCTCGCCGAGGCCGAGAAGCTCGCCGACGGGGGCGTCCGCGAGATCACGCTGATCGGCCAGAACGTCAACGCCTATCACGGCGACGGCCCCGACGGCGCGCCCGCGGGCCTCGCCGACCTGGTGCGCGCGGTGGCGAAGATCCCCGGCATCGCGCGGATCCGCTACACGACGAGCCACCCGGACGACTTCGACGACGCCCTGATCCGGGCGCACGCCGAGGTGCCGGCCCTGATGCCCTACCTGCACCTCCCGGTGCAGTCGGGCTCCGACCGGATCCTCGCCGCGATGAACCGCAAGCACACCGGCGACCAGTACCGCCGGCTGATGGACCGGATCCGCGCGGCGCGGCCCGACATCGCCCTGTCCTCCGACTTCATCGTCGGCTTCCCCGGCGAGACCGACGCGGACTTCGCCGAGACCCTGCGGCTCGTGCGCGACGTCGGCTTCGAGAGCGCCTTCTCGTTCAAGTACAGCCCGCGCCCCGGCACGCCGGCCGCCGACCGCACCGATCAGGTGCCGGAGGCCGTGATGGCGGCCCGGCTCGCCGAGCTGCAGGCGCTCCTCGACGGCCAGCGCCACGCCTATCAGCGGGCGGCCGTCGGCCGGGTCTTCGACGTTCTGGTCGAGAAGCCCGGGCGGCACCCCGGTCAGGTCGCGGGCAAGACGCCGCACCTGCTGGCCGTCCAGTTCGACGCCGCGCCTCACCATATCGGACAGGTCGTGCCCGTGCGGATCACCGAGGCAGGGTCCAACAGCTTGTTCGGGGAACTCGTCTCCGCGGCTGCGGCGGCGTGAGGAGCGGAGCGGTCGGGATGATGGCGAGGATGGCGGCTTGAGCGCGTCGGACGGTGCGGGCGCGCGCGGCGCGCTCAAGGGGCGCGGCCCGGCGGCGCGGCCGGCCGGATCGGACGAGGCGGTCGAGGTGCCGCTGACCTTCGACGACAACCGCCTCGCGAGCCTCGTCTTCGGCCAGTACGACCAGAACGTCGCCCATATCGAGCGCCGGCTGGAGGTCACCGCCACCGCGCTCGGCAACCACCTCGTCATCAAGGGACCGGCCGACGCCGCCGAGACGGCGCGGCGGGTGTTCCAGAAGCTCTACGCCCGGGTGCGGACCGGCGGCAGCACGCTGACCCTCGGCGACGTGGACGGCGCCATCCGCGAGGCCACCGCGCAGGCGACCCTGTTCCCGGCCGAGGTCATCGCGGCCGAGGCCGACAGGCCGCATTTCGAGCAGATCGCCACCCGCAAGCGCGGGGCCGTGCGGGCGCGCAACCCGGCGCAGGACGCCTACATCAAGCTCCTGCGCACCAACGAGCTGGTCTTCGCCGAGGGCCCGGCCGGGACCGGCAAGACCTGGCTCGCCGTCGGCCACGCCGTGTCGCTCCTGGAGCAGGGCCATGCCGAGCGGCTGATCCTGTCCAGGCCCGCGGTCGAGGCCGGCGAGCGCCTGGGCTTCCTGCCGGGCGACATGCGCGAGAAGGTCGATCCCTACCTCCGCCCGATCTACGACGCCCTGTACGACTTCATGGAGGCCCGCCACGTCGATCGCGGCCTCCAGACCGGCCAGATCGAGATCGCGCCGCTCGCCTTCATGCGCGGCCGAACCCTCACCAACGCGGTGGTGCTGCTCGACGAGGCGCAGAACACCACCTCCATGCAGATGAAGATGTTCCTCACCCGCCTGGGCGAGGGCTCGCGCATGATCATCACCGGCGATCCGAGCCAGATCGACCTGCCGCCGGGCCAGAAATCCGGCCTCGTGGAAGCGGTCAGCGTGCTGGAGGACGTCGAGGGGATCGGGCACGTGCGGTTCAAGGACGTCGACGTGGTCCGCCACGACCTCGTCCGCCGGATCGTGACCGCCTACGAGCGCGCCGCCCACGGCAGCGCGGAGGCCGACCGCAACCCGAATCCCCGCCGCCGGCCCCTGGCGTGACCATGCCCCACGAGATCGACCTCGCCGTCGAGGACGCGCGCTGGGAGACGGCGGTTCCGGACCTCGAGGCCCTCGTCACCCGCGCCGTCGAGGCCGGGCTCGCCGTCGCCCCCGAGAGGCCGGACGGTCCCGTCGAGGTCAGCGTCCTGCTGACCGACGACGCCGCCGTCCGGGAACTCAACAGGACCTGGCGCGGCAAGGACAAGCCCACCAACGTCCTGTCCTTCCCGGCCGCCCCGCAGCCGCGGCATGCCGGGACCGCCGCGCCCCTCGGCGACGTGGTCCTTGCGTACGAGACCCTGGTGCGCGAGAGTGCGGAGCAGTCGAAGCCGCTCCAGAATCACCTCGCCCACCTCCTCGTCCATGGCACCCTGCATTGTCTCGGTCAGGACCACGAGATCGGCGAGGCCGAGGCCGATGCCATGGAAGCCCTCGAGGTCGCGGCACTCGCGACCCTCGGCATCCCGGATCCCTATGCCTGAGCGCGCGACGTCCGAGCGACCCCAGACCCGAGAGACATGAGCAACGATCGAAGTCGCGGCGCGGCCCTGGCCGCGCCCAGTTCCACCGAGGGCGAGTCCCAGCACCGGGAGCCCTGGTACGACCGCCTGCTCCAGGCGCTCCATCTCAAGCCGCGCGATTCGCTGCGCGAGGGTCTTGAGGAGGCGCTGGCGGAGCCGGACGCCGGCGAGAGCGGCCTCACCCCACTCGAGCGCGTCATGCTCAAGAACGTCCTCGGCCTGCACAAGGTGCGCGTCGACGACGTGATGGTCCCCCGGGCCGACATCGTCGCCGTCTCGAACGACACGAGCCTCGGCGAGTTGCTCAAGCTGTTCCGCACGGCCGGCCATTCCCGGCTGCCGGTCTACGGCGAGACCCTCGACGATCCCCGCGGCATGGTCCACATCCGCGACCTCGTCGACCACATCGCCGCCAAGGCCGAGCCGGCCCGCCGCAGCGCGCCCGCCGTCTCGAAGCCCGCCGAGGTCGCGGCCGACGGCGCGGCGGACGCGCCGGCCGCGCCGCGCCCGCGCCGGCCGGCGTCGCGCCTGCCGCGCGGCCTGGACCTCGGCAAAGTCGACCTGACGACCACGCTGGCGGCGGCGCGCATCCAGCGGCCGGTCCTGTTCGTGCCGCCCTCCATGCCGGCGATCGACCTGCTGGTGCGGATGCAGGCGACCCGCACCCACATGGCGCTGGTCATCGACGAGTACGGCGGCACCGACGGGCTGATCTCCATCGAGGATCTGATCGAGGTCGTGGTCGGCGACATCGAGGACGAGCACGACGTTGCCGAGGACAAGTACGTCCAGCGCGTCGAGGGCGAGGGCGAGGTCTTCGTGGCCGACGCGCGCACGCCGCTGGCCGAGGTCTCCGAAGTGACGGGCGTCGACCTCGTCGCGGCCGTCGGCGAGATGGCCGAGGAGATCGACACGCTGGGCGGCATGATCGTGACGCTGGCGGGCCGCGTCCCGTCGCGCGGCGAGCTGATCGCCGGCCCCGGGGACCTCGAGTTCGAGGTGCTCGACGCCGATCCGCGCCGCCTGAAGCGGCTCCGGTTCCACAAGGGCGCGGCGCGCATCGGCAACGTCGTGCCGCTCGCCCTGCCGCCGCCCGCGAACGCCCCGGTCGCCGAGACGCCGCACCCGTGACGGTCGCGGCGTGACGGGTCTGGTGGACGGTTTCGCCCGGTCGCCCGCGGCGGCCGGCGCACCGATGCGCGGGCCGATCCCGGGTCCCATGTCCGATCCGGAGCGGGCGCGCGTCCCCGGCGCGGTGCTGGCGATCGCGCGCCTGACCGGCTGGCGCCGGCTCGGGTTGGCGTGGCTCGCCGGCGCCCTGGGCGCGCTGGCCATGCCGCCCTACGGGCTCCTGCCGGCGCTCGCGGTCTCCCTGACGGTCGCGGTCTGGCTGCAGGACGGGGCTGCGGCCGGTCGGACGACGGTCCGGAGATTCGCGCCCTGCTTCCTCATCGGCTGGGCCTGGGGCTTCGGCTACCTCACCGCCGGTCTCTGGTGGCTGGGCCAGGCCTTCCTGGTCGAGGCCGACGAGTTCCTCTGGGCCCTGCCGCTGGGCGTGATCGGCCTGCCCTTCGTCCTCGGCCTGTTCTACGGCGCCGGTTTCGGCGCCGCGGGCCTGCTCTGGGGGCGGGGCGCGGCGCGGATCGCCGCCCTGGCCTTCGGGCTCGGCGCGGCCGACTGGCTGCGCGGCCACCTGTTCACGGGATTCCCCTGGAACACCCTCGGGATGGCGCTGGCCCAGAACCTCTGGCTGATGCAGGGGGCGGCGGCGATCGGGCTCTACGGCCTGGGCATCCTGGCCGCGCTGGTCTGCGCGGCGCCCGCGACGCTCGCCAGCGGCGCGAATCCGCGCGCCCGGTTCGGGCCGAGCGTCGCCGCCGCGATCGTGCTCGCCGGCCTGGCGCTCTACGGGGCCGAGCGGCTCGGTCCGCCCGACCCGGTGGTCGCGGGTGTCCGGCTGCGGCTCGTCCAGCCCAACCTGCCCCAGGACGCCAAGTTCAGGCCCGAGAACCGGGCCGACATCGTCGACCGCTACATCGAGCTGAGCCAGCGCCCGACGGAGGCCGGTGCGCCGGAACCGACCCACATCGTCTGGCCGGAATCGGCCTTCCCGTTCCTGATCCAGCGCGACCCCGACGCCCTGGCCAAGGTGGCGGCCGGCCTCAAGCCCGGGCAGCACCTGATCACCGGGGCGGCGCGCGCCGAGGAGCCGCTGCCGGGCGAGCGCCTGCGCTTCTACAACGCCGTCCTGGTGATCGGCCCGGACGGCCGGATCTCCGACAGCTACGATAAGGTCCACCTCGTCCCGTTCGGGGAGTACCTCCCCGCGCCCCTCGACGCCGCCCTGCGGACCGTGGGGCTGCGCCAGTTCGTGGCGATCCCCGGCGGGTTCTCGGCCGGGACGCTCGCCGGGCAGCGGATCCTGACGGTGCCGGGCCTGCCGCCGGTCGCGGCGACCATCTGCTACGAGGCGATCTTCCCGGGCGCGATCCTGCCCGCCGGGCACGCCGCGCCGTCCCCGCAGCCGCCGGGGCTGATCCTGAACGTCACCAACGACGCGTGGTTCGGCGACACGCCGGGGCCGCGCCAGCACCTCGCCCAGGCGCGCCTGCGCGCCGTCGAGGAGGGTCTGCCGCTCGTGCGCGACGCCAATACCGGGATCTCCGCGGTGATCGACCCGCACGGCCGCGTCGTCGCCCGCACCGCGCTCGACACCGAGACCTGGCTCGACGCCGACCTGCCCGCCCGCATCGTCGGCGGCACGCTCTACGGTCAGTTCGGCGACGCCGCCTTCGCGCTGATGCTGGCCGCCTGCCTGGGCGGGGCCGTGATCGCGCGGCGGCGGCCGTGAGCGCGGACCGGGCGACCGCCAACCGGTTCCTGCTCGGCCTCGCGCTGATGCTGGTCGCGTTCAACCTGCGCCCGGCGCTGAGCACGGTCGGCCCCCTCCTGGCGACGATCCGGGACGGCACGGGGCTCGGCGCCGGCGGCGCCGCCATCCTCACGACGCTGCCGGTCCTGTGCCTCGGCATCGCCTGCGCGCTGGCCGCGCCGCTGATCCGCCGGATCGGGCCCGACCTCGCCGTGCTCGCCGGCTCGACCATCCTCGTCGCCGGCCTGACGCTCCGCGGTCTCGGCGGCCTCGTGCCGCTCTTCGCCGGCACGGCGCTCGCGGCCATCGGGATCGGGCTCGACAACGTCCTGCTGCCGGCGCTGGTGAAGCGCGATTTCGCCGGCAACGGCGGCCTGATGACGGGCCTCTACACGATGACCCTGTGCCTCGGCGCGGCCGCGGGCGCCGGGGCCTCGGTGCCGGTGGAGCACGCCCTCGGGGGCGGCTGGCCCTCCGCCCTGGCGATCTGGTCGCTGCCCGCGCTGGTGGCGGCCTTCGTGTGGATCCCGTTCGCCCGCCGGACCGCCTCGACCGCCGCGCCCTCGGCCGGGCGGCTGCTCCGCAACCCGCTCGCGTGGTGGGTGACGGGCTTCATGGGCCTGCAATCCTCGCTCGCCTACATCCTGTTCGGCTGGCTGCCGCTGCTGCTGCAGGGCCGCGGGCTGACGCCGCTGAATGCCGGGCTCTACGCCTCGCTGGCGACGCTGGTGCAGGCGCCGGGCGCCCTGCTCGTTGCCATGCTGGCGGCCCGCGCCCGCGACCAGCGCGCCTGGATCGTCGTGATACCCGGCCTGACGGCCGCCGCCTTCGTGGTCCTCGCCTTCGGGGCGGAGTCCCTGCGGATCCCCGCCGCCTGCGCGCTGGGCTTCGGAATCGGCGGCTGCTTCGGGCTGGGCCTGACCCTGATCGTGCTGCGCGCCGCGGACGCGGCGAGCGCCGCCGGCCTCTCGGCCATGGCGCAGGGCATCGGCTACACCTGCGCCGCGCTGGGGCCGCTGGTCTTCGGTCTCGCCCACGAGGCGACCGGCGGCTGGGCCGTGCCGGGCGCCCTGTTCGTCGGCATCACCGTCGCGGCGATCCTGATCGGGCTCGCCGCCGGACGCGACCGGAAGGTCAGCGCGGCCGAACCCGAGCCGCGGGATCCGGACGCTCAGCCGCTGACCGAACTCCAGCCGGCGAACCCGGCCAGCGGTTCCTGATCGTAGCGGGCCATCAGGTCGGTCATCGCGGCGTCGTCGTCGAGCCGTCCCTCCGCGGCGAGGCGGGCCAGACCCTCGAAGAAGCCTTCGCGGCCGAGCGCCGGCGCGAAGCTCAGCGTGAAGCGCACCGGGCGGTCGCCGCGATTGGCGAAGGCGTGCGCGACGCCGGGCGGGATCAGCGCGAAGTCGCCGGGTCCGAGGTCGTGGTCGGCACCGTCGACGTGGAGCGCGAGCCGGCCCGCCTCGATCGAGAAGGTCTCGGTCAGTCGGGCGTGGCGATGCAGTCCCGCGCCCGGCGTCCGGGGATCCATCGCGACGCGGTAGATGCCGAGGCCGTCGGCCGTCTCGTCGCTGCGCGCGAGATAGGAGACCCGCATGCCGCCGATGACGGCGTTCGGGCCGGGCCCGCGGTGCACGACACTCGCCATCTTCGCCCCCGTCCGTTCCGCAAACGAGAACCCCGCGCGGCCGGGTGACCGCGCGGGGCTGTGTCGATGAGCGCGCGCGCGAGGCTTACTCGGCGGCGACCCGGTGCGCCTGCGAGCCGTCGGTCAGGGTCTCGGACTGCAGGCGCTTGCCCGGCGCGGCGCGGCCCGGCAGCGGCGGCAGGGCCTTGGCCTTCTCCAGATCGATCCCGGCGCCCTCGGCGACGCGGCGGCCGTAATCCTCGTCGGCATGCCAGAAGTGCCAGACCATCCGCAGCTGGATCGGCTCGGGGCACTGCTTCATGTCGGCCACGAGGTTGGCGATCAGGTCGTCGCGCTCCCAATCCTGGAACGAGCGGTACCGGACGCCGGCCTGGGTGTAGTCGTCCTCGGTCCGCGAGGTCTGGTAGCGGCCGAGGCGGCCCTCCACCGGCTGGTGGTAGTCCTTGGCGGGCTTCGGCGCCTCGCGCAGGCCCTCGGCCAGCGTCGACGGCTCGTAGTTGATGTGCTTGTTCGGGCCGGTGCCGTCGACCGTGTAGGCCATCTGACCGTCGCGCTGGTTCGAGTAGACCTTCACGCCGGGCTGCGGCGCGTTGATTGGCAGCTGGAGGTAGTTGGCGCCGACGCGGTAGCGCTGCGTGTCCGAGTAGGACAGCGTCCGCCCCTGCAGCATCTTGTCGTCCGAGAAGTCGATGCCGTCGACCAGCACGCCGGTGCCGAAGGCGGACTGCTCGACCTCGGCGAAGAAGTTGTCCGGCACGCGATCGAGCACCATGCGGCCCACCGGCAGCAGCGGGAACTGGTCGACCGGCCACAGCTTCGTGTCGTCCAGCGGGTCGAACGACAGGTGGTCGTTCGGGCCGTCCGGCATGATCTGGACGCAGAATTCCCACTCGGGGAAATTCCCGGCCTTGATGTTGTCGTACAGGTCACGGGTCGCGTGGCCGACATCCTTGGCCTGGATCTCGGAGGCCTGCTGCGAGGTCAGGTTGCGCACGCCCTGCTTCGGCTCCCAGTGGAACTTGCAGAGCACCGCCTCACCCTGGTCGTTGACCAGCTTGTAGGTGTTGACGCCCGAGCCTTCCATCTCGCGGTAATTGGCCGGGATGCCCCAGGGCGACTTCAGGTGCGTCACCATGTGGATCGACTCGGGGTGCTGGGCCACGAAGTCGAAGAAGCGCCACGCCTCCTGCCGGTTCGTCACCGGGTCCGGCTTGAACGCGTGGATCATGTCGGGGAACTTGATCGCGTCGCGGATGAAGAAGACCTTGAGGTTGTTGCCCACGAGGTCCCAATTGCCGTCGACGGTCTTGAACTTGACCGCGAACCCGCGCGGGTCGCGCTCGGTCTCCGGGCTCTCCTTGGCGCCGGCGACCGTCGAGAAGCGCACGAACATCGGCGTCTTCACGCCGGTCTCGTTCAGCACGCGGGCGCGGGTGTACTTGGAGGCCGGCTCATCGCCGATCTTGCCGTAGGCCTCGAACCAGCCGTGGGCGCCGGCGCCGCGGGCGTGGACGACGCGCTCCGGGATCCGCTCGCGGTCGAAGTGGGTGATCTTCTCGATGAACTGGTAGTTCTCGAGCGTGGCCGGGCCCCGCTCACCGACCGTGCGGGTGCTCTGGTTGTCGCGGACCGGATGGCCCTGGCGGGTGGTCAGGATCGGGCGTTGATCGCTCATGCGTACCGTCTCTCCGTACTGCGAAGGCTCTCGGTGGACAGCGGAGTCAGCCTGGAACCGTTCTGGTGAAGGGTTATGACCGGGGCGTGACCCCGAGGCAAATGCATCGTCACAAAGGTTCTGATAGACGCAGCCTATGAATCTGGCCGGCCTCTCGCTCCGCGATCTCGAATACGTCGTCGCCGTCGCCGACGAGGGGCATTTCGGCCGGGCTGCCGAGCGCTGCAACGTCAGCCAGCCGACGCTGAGCGTGCAGGTCCGTAAGCTGGAAACCGCGCTCGGCCTGACTTTCTTCGAGCGCTCGAACCGGCGGATCCTGCTCACCGAGGCGGGCCAGGCCATCGTCCGGCAGGCGCGGGTCGTCCTGGCGGAGGCGCAGCGGCTCCTGGCGCTGGCCAGCGAGGGGCGCGGCTCGCCGCTCACCGGGCGTCTCGTGCTGGCGGCGATCCAGACGCTCGGCCCCTACTTCTTCCCGCTGGTGCTGCGGCCCCTGCGCGAGCAGTACCCGCTGCTGATGCTCTCGCTGTCCGAATCGCGCACGGCCGACATCGTCGAGGGTCTGCGCGACGGCCGCATCGACGCGGCCCTGGTCTCGCTGCCGCTGCCGTCGCACGGGCTCGCGGTCTCGCCGCTGTTCGTCGAGCCGTTCTGGCTCGCCTGCCCGGCCGAGCACACCCTCGCCCGGGGCGGCGCGCTCTCCGCCAACGAGATCGCGGGGCCGGACCTGCTGCTCCTCGACGAGGGCAACTGCCTGCGCGACCAGACGATCGCCGCCTGCGGCGCCGGCTCCTCGGTCGGCCGCCACGCGACCAGCCTGGAGACGCTCCGCTCGATGGTGGCGGCGGGCGCCGGATACACGCTGCTCCCGGCCCTGGCGGTGCCGGCGAGCCCCGATCCTAGCGGCCTGACGGTCACCCGCGCCTTCGACGTCGACGGGCCCGGGCGGACCATCGCGCTGGTTTGGCGCGCGAGCGATCCGCGGGCCGCCGGCCTCGCGAGCCTGGCCGCCTTCTTCCGGGCGCACGCGCCAGCGGGCACGGCCGCCTGCCGCGACGGCGAGGCCGTCGCCTGAGCCGCCGCGGACGCCCACCTTGAGCGGTTGTGAATAGGAAGAGGAGCCGCAACCGGTCTATCAGGACGGGTGACGACAGGGAGCGGCTCGATGCGGCGCACGATGGTCTGGGCCGTACTGGCGCTGCTGATCCCCGCGGGCGCGCGCGCCGAGCCGAAGGACAGCTTCGCCCGGATCGACCAGATCAACCGCGCCTCCCTGGTGATGACGGTGGAGACCGGCATCGTGCCGCGGGCGCTGGGCGCGACCGTCGCCCGCGCCCTCGACCAGGTCGCCGCCGACGCCGCCAAGCCGGGCGCCGAGCGGCCGGACGATTACCTGCGGATCGAGCCGCTGATCACCGCCATCGCGGGGGCCGACGCCACGCGGATGCATTCCGGGCGCAGCCGCCAGGACATCATCCCGACGGTGCTGAAGCTCGAGCAGCGCGACCGTCTCCTGAACCTGGCCAAGGCGCTCGACGAGACCCGGGCGGCCCTGCTGGCAGTGGCCGAGCGCGAGGCCGACACGATCGTCCCGGCCTACACCAACGGGGTGCAGGCCCAGCCGACGACGCTCGGCCACGTCTACCTGGGCTACGCATCCGTCCTCGCCCGCGACGCGGACCGCCTCCGGGAGAGCTGGGCGCGGCTGAACCTGTCGCCCCTGGGCGCGGCCGCCCTCGGCACGTCGAGCTTCCCGGTGGATCGCGAGAGGCTGGCGGCGCTGCTCGGCTTCGACGCGCCGGTGGAGAACAGCTACGATTCCGGCCAACTCGCGCCCATGGACATGGGGCTCGAGCTGACCGGGCTCGCGGCGAACCTCGCCACCACGGCCGGCAGCTTCGCGCAGGATCTCTACGCGCAGTACCAACAGACCCGGCCCTGGATCCTGCTGCGGGAGGGCGCGCTCACCGGGCCGAGCAGCATCATGCCGCAGAAGCGCAACCCCGTCGCGCTCTACAGCCTGCGCATGAAGGCCAGCGACGTCGTGGGGGCCGCCCAGGCCTTCGTCATCATGGCGCACAACGTCGATTCCGGCATGCCGGACTACAAGCGCAACCAAGCCGAGCCGCCGGGGCGGACCCTGGCCGAGGCCGCCGAGATGTGCCGGCGCTGGACGCGCGTCCTCGACGGGCTGGTCGTGGACCGGGCGCGCGCCGCCGACGAGGTCGCGGCGGACTACTCCACCACCACCGAGCTCGCCGACACGCTCCAGCGCGAGGCCGACGTGCCGTTCCGGCTCGGCCACCACTTCGCGTCCGAGCTCGTGAGCTACGGCCGCAGCCACGACCTGCGCCCGGCCGACCTGCCATTCCCGGAGGTGCGGCGCATCTACGCCGAGGCCGCGGCGGGGTCGGGGCTGAAGCCGGACCTGCCCCTCGACGAGGCCCGCTTCCGGGCGGCGCTGTCGGCCCGCGGCATGATCGACGCCGCGAAGGGGCTCGGCGGCCCGCAGCCCGCGGAGGTCCGGCGGATGCTGGGCGCCGCGCAGACGCGGCTGCGGACCGACCGCGACTGGCTCGACGCCCGCCGCAAGGGCCTGGCCGACGCCCGGGCGCGCCTCGACGCCGCCTTCGCGGCCCTCACGCGCGAGCCCTGAGTTCCGCGCGGGGGCGCCGTGCCGAAACTCTGCCGTGACAGGGCCAATATTGCGGTATAGCGCGCGCCTGACGCCTGCCGGCTGAAGCGGGCCTCTCCCGATCGGTCGCCTTGCCCCCTCTCCGCACCCTCGGCCTCTGGGCCGCCCTCGCCGCCGCGTCGGCGGCCGTGTCATACGGCCTGATGCAGGCGCAGTTCCCGGCCGCGCTGCTGCTCGGGCCGATGATCGCGGCCATCGCCTTCGGCGTCGGCGGCTCGCGCCTGCGCGTCCCGCGGCCCGCGTTCCAGGCCTCCCAGGCGGCGATCGGCTGCCTCGTCGCGCACGCCGTCACCGGGCAGATCGCCCAGACCCTGATGGAGGACGGGCCGCTCATCGTCGCGGTCGTGCTGGTCACCGTCGCGGTCAGCGGCCTCGTCGGCTGGATCCTGACCCGCCTGCGCGTGCTCCCCGGGACCACCGCGGCCTGGGGCTCGTCCCCCGGCGGCGCCTCCGCCATGGTGGCGATGGCCGAGGATTTCGGCGCCGATCCGCGCCTCGTCGCCTTCATGCAGTACGTGCGCGTCGCCGCCGTGGTGTTCTCGGCCTCGCTGGCCGCCCGCTTCCTGATGGAGGCCCCGGTCCCGGGGGCGTCGGCCGGCGCCGGCGAGGTCACCGGTCCGCTCTCGCTGCTGGCGACGCTGGCGGTCGCCGTCGTCGGCGCGGGCGCGGCGCTCGCCCTGCGGGTTCCGGCCGGCGCGCAGATCGGGCCGATGGTGCTGGGCAGCCTGCTCCACGCCACCGGGCTCGTCCGGATGGCGCTGCCGGTGCCGCTCCTCGAACTCGCCTACGCCTGCATCGGCATCTACGTGGGCCTGCGCTTCACCCGCGAGACGCTGCGCCTGACCGTCACCGCCCTGCCGGGCATCCTGGCGGCGACCTTCTCGGTCATCGCCCTCTGCGCGGCGTGGGGCTGGGGGCTGACCCTCCTGCTGCCCATCGACCTGCTGACCGCCATCCTCGCCACGAGCCCCGGCGGCCTCGACTCGGTGGCGATCATCGCGGTCGGCTCGAAGGCGGACGTCTCCTTCGTGCTGGCCGTCCAGACCCTGCGCCTGTTCGTGGTGCTGCTCACCGGCCCGCTGCTCGCCAAGTGGATCAGCCGGTCCGTGCCGGAGGCCGCCATCCGATGAACGCCTTGGTCCTCGCCTTCCTCAATTCCTGGCGCGGCCTGCGCCACGGCGCGCGCACCGAGCGGGCCGTGCGCCAGGAACTCGTGCTCCTGGCGCTCGGGATCCCGGTCGCGCTGTTCCTCGGCGCGACGCTCTGGGTGCGCGTCGCCCTGATGGTCAGCCTGCTGCTGATGCTGGCCGCGGAGTTCCTGAACACCGCCGTCGAGAAGCTCTGCGACCACGTCCATCCGGGCCATCACCCGATGATCGGGACCGTGAAGGACCTCGCCTCCGCCGGCACCTTCATGGCGCAGATGGCGGCGCTGCTCGTCTGGGTGGCGGCGCTGGTGGACCGTCTCGGCTGACCTGCCGCGCGCGGGGCGCGCTCGCATCCGCGGGCCGGAGGGTCTATCTGGCCGGCATCGCCCCGCGCATCGGCCGAGACTGCACACCGTGACGGACTACATCCGCAAGATCCTCACCGCCCGCGTCTACGACGTCGCGATCGAGAGCCCCCTCGATCCGATGCCGCGCCTGACGCAGCGGCTCGGCCGGGCGGTTCTGCTCAAGCGCGAGGATCTCCAGCCGGTCTTCTCGTTCAAGCTGCGCGGCGCCTACAACAAGATGTCGGGCCTGCACCCCGACCAGATCGCCCGCGGCGTCGTCTGCGCCTCGGCGGGCAACCACGCCCAGGGCGTCGCCCTCGCCGCCGCCAAGCTCGGCGCGCGGGCCGTGATCGTGATGCCGCGCACCACCCCCTCGATCAAGGTCGATGCCTGCCGGGCGCGCGGGGCCGAGGTCGTGCTGCACGGCGACGCCTTCGACGAGGCCCTGGCGCAGGCCAAGATCCTCGAGGACGAGCAGGGCCTGACCTTCCTGCACCCCTTCGACGATCCGGACGTGATCGCCGGCCAGGGCACCATCGGCAAGGAGATCCTGGAGCAGCATACCGGCCCGATCGAGGCGATCTTCGTGCCGGTGGGCGGCGGCGGGCTGGCCGCCGGGATCGCCACCTTCGTGAAGTACCTGAGGCCCGGCACCAAGGTGATCGGCGTCGAGCCCGAGGACGCCGCCTGCATGGCCGCCGCGCTCGCGGCCGACACCCGGGTCAGCCTGCCGAGCGTCGGCCTGTTCGCCGACGGTGTCGCCGTGCGGCAGGCCGGCGAGGAGACCTTCCGGCTCTGCCGCGAGCATCTCGACGAGGTCATCACCGTGGACACCGACGCTATGTGCGCCGCGGTCAAAGACATCTTCGACGACACCCGCGCGGTGTCCGAGCCCTCCGGGGCGCTGAGCCTCGCCGGCGCCAAGATGTACGCCGAGCGCGAGGGCGGCGACGGCACGCTGATCGCCATCTCGTCGGGGGCGAACCTGAACTTCGACCGCCTGCGCCACATCGCCGAGCGCGCCGAGATCGGCGAGCAGCGCGAGGTCCTGATCGGCGTGACCATCCCGGAACGTCCGGGCGCCTATCGCGCCTTCATCCAGGCCCTCGGCCCGCGCGCCGTCACCGAGTTCAACTACCGCCACGCCCCGGGCTCCGAGGCGCAGATCTTCGTGGGCATCAACGTCGGCGGCGGCAAGCGCGAGAAGCAGGCGCTGATCGGCTCCCTGCGCGACGCCGGCTACCGCGTCCTCGACATGAGCGACAACGAGATGGCCAAGGTCCATGTCCGCTACATGGTCGGCGGCCGGGCCGTGGGGGTGGCGCACGAGCGCCTGTTCCGCTTCCAGTTCCCGGAGCGGCCGGGCGCGCTGATGAAGTTCCTCGAAGCGCTGGGCCCGGACTTCGACATCACGCTGTTCCACTACCGCAACCACGGGGCCGATTACGGCCGGGTGCTCGCCGGGATCGCGGTGCCGCCGGCCGAGCGCGCCCGCTTCGACGCCGTCATCGAGGCGCTCGGCTACCCGGCCACCGACGAGACCGAGAACCCGGCCTACCGCCTGTTCCTCGACGGCGAGGGCGCCGGGACGCTCTGAGCCCCGGCGGCGGCACGCCCCCGCGTCACCCGCCGTCAGCTCTCCGCCACGTCGACGGAGGTGACGTCCGGCATCGCCCGCAGCTTCGCCGCGATGGTCTCGAAGCTCGTGCGCGACAGGCGCACGAAGGTGACGGTGACCTCGTCGAGGTCCGGGTCGGGCCCCGGATGGACCGTGAAGGTCCGGACGCGCGAGGCACGCTCGCCGGTCGCCGCCTGGAGGGTGTCGATCGACATGGTGCCGCGCTTGGCGGTCAGCCGCAGCGTCTGGGCGCGCATCCGGTCGCGCCAGCGCTCCTCGAAGGGCTTCACGCCGGCCAGGATGCCGACGATCAGTGCCGTCGCGGCGAGCGCCGGCACGTAGAGGCCGCTGCCGATCGCCAGCCCGATCGCCGCCACGCCCCAGAGGCTCGCGGCCGTGGTGAGGCCCTTCACCACCTCGCCGCGCAGCAGGATCGTCCCCGCGCCGAGGAAGCCGATGCCGGAGACGACCTGCGCGGCGATACGGGACGGGTCGAGGACGACGTGCTCGGCGCCCAGCACGTCGGCGAAGCCGAAGGCCGAGACCAGCATGATCAGGCAGGAGCCGACGCAGACCAGCATGTGGGTCCGCAGGCCGGCCGCCCAGAGCAGGCGCTCGCGCTCCAGGCCTACCACGCTGCCGAACAGGGCCGCCAGTGCCAGCCGGGCCACCATCTCGCCGTTGCCGATCAGAGCCGCCTCCGTGCCTCCGCCCCGCGCGGATCGCGCGGATCCTTGCGGCTTTAGCGTGGGCGGATCAAGCGATCCCGAGGGCCGCCTTCTCGACCTCGTAGGCGGCCCGCACGGCGGCGGCCCCGTAGGCGCGCTCCAGGCGGCGCACGGTGAAATGCGCCCGCGCGGTCGACTGGAAGTGGTTCATGAAGGCGGTGTTGACCGCCGCCCCGCCGAAGGCGCCGAGGATCGGCACCGCCTGGGCGGCGACCTTCTGGGAGGCCACGAGGCCGAAGCGCGCGGCGATCTGCGCGGTGAAGCGGATCAGCGCCGGCGCCGACTGGTCGAGGAGCGTCTTGCTCCCGGCGTAGCGCGCCGCCTCCGACAGGGTCTTGGCCAGCGCGGCGCGGACCGCGAAGTAGCCGCTCTCGGTGAGCGCCGAGCCCGCCTCGGTCTCCGCCATGGCCCGGCCGCCGAGGGCGAAGACCTGCACGCAGGCGAGCGCGCCCTCGGGGGTCTCGAGATCCTCCCCCTCCTCCCGGGCGATCTCGGCGATCGAGCGCAGCATCAGCGTGGTCGAGACCGGCAGCTCGACCGCCAGCGTCGCGAGGCCGAACGCGCCGCCGACCGCGCCCGAGAGCGCCGCCATCGCCTTGTGCTTGGCGTCGCCCGAGCCGAGCAGCCGCGTGAGACGGCTCTCGGCCTTCGCGGCCACGCCGCCGAGACCCTCGCCCTCGGCGGGGACGAGTTCCTTGCGCGGCAGCGTCGCCAGCGCGACGCGCAGCGCGCCCCGCATGGCCACCTCGGTGCTGCGGCTGACGGCCTCGGTGACCGGGGTCGGCAGCGATCTGCCGATGATGTCGAGGGGCGCGCCGGCCGCCGCGGAGAGCCGCGCCGCGAGGCTCGGACGCTCCAGCACCTGCACGGCGCGGCGCAGGGCGGCGAGATCCGCGTCGCTCAGCGCTATCTCTGGCGTCTCGGCCGGCAGCGTCTCGCCGGCGCGGGTGAGGTCGCTCGTGCTCATCCGTCGATCCCTGGATCTGTCCCGCTCACGCGGCCCCGGGGGCGCGCGCCGTGGTAGGAAGCTCGGGCCCCGGGATGCGGTTCCCCGGCTCCTGGGCGTCCCGCGCCGGGGCCGCGGCCTCCACCCGACCGCTCCGGCGCCCGACCGCGAGGCAGAGCACGAGGACGGGGATTCCCACGAGGGAGGTCATGACGAAGAAGGCCGGGTAGCCGATCGCCGCGACCACGAAGCCCGACGAGCCCGCGATCAGCTTGCCCGGCAGCGCGTAGAGCGAGGAGAACAGCGCGTACTGCGTCGCCGCGTAGGCCGGGCTGGTGAGGCTCGACATGTAGGCGATCAGCACGATCCCCGCGAAGGAGCCGCAGAAGTTCTCGATCGAGATGGCCACGGTCAGGCGCCAGATCTCGGGCGCGCCGGCCGCCAGCCACGCGAAGGCGAGGTGGGAGGCGGCGGCCAGGAAGGCGCCCAGCAGCAGCGTCGGGAACAGGCCGAACCGGGCCAGCGCCCAGCCGCCCGCGAAGCCGCCCGCGATGCCGACCCAGATGCCGTAGAGCTTGGTGACGGTGGCGATCTCCTTCAGGTCGAAGCCCAGCGTCCGGTAGAGCGGGCTCGCCATGACGCCGGACAGGAAGTCGGGCAGCCGGAACAGGGCCACGAGCAGGAGGATGCCCCAGAGCGCGCCGCCGAACCGGCCGTGCAGCTCGGTCAGCGGCTCCAGGATGGCGCGGCGCATCGACCAGAACCGGGACCGGCCTAGCGTCTCGGCGGGGGCCGCGCGCGGTCTGTCGAAGGCCGGGGCCAGCAGGGCGGCGATCATCCCGACCAGCATGAGGGCGGCCATGATCAGGTAGGCCAGCGTCCAGCCCCCCGCGGAGGCGATGAACAGCGCGCCGGCGCCGGCGCTGATCAGGCCGAGGCGGTAGCCGAGGTTCGAGGTCGCCGCCAGGATGCCCTGGAAGTCGCTGCCGGCGGCGTCGATGCGCCAACCGTCGATCACGACGTCCTGGCTGGCCGCGCAGAACGCCACCAGGAAGGCCCCGAGCCCGAGGAGCGCGAGGTTGGTCTTCGGGTCCGAGAAGGCCATCAGGATCAGGCACAGGGCGACCGCGGCCTGCGTCGTCACCATCCAGGCGCGGCGGCGCCCGAGCCGGGCGCTCAGCACCGGCACGTTCAGGCGGTCGATCGCGGGCGCCCAGAGAAACTTCAGCGAGTAGGGCAGCGCCACGTAGCTGAACAGGCCGATCGCCCGGACGTCGATGTCCGAGAAGGCGAGGCGGAGCGTGAACGTCCCCAGCACCAGGAGCAGCGGCAGTCCGGACGAGAATCCGAGTGCCAGCATGAGCGCGATCCGCCGATCCTCGACGATGTCGCGGAGCCGGAAGCGACGCGTCGCCTGTGGCTGGTTCGCCATGGCATGGAACTCCTGAGCGTTCGTGGCCTTGATCCCGCGAAATCGTGGCAGCCTTACGCCGCACCTGTCTCCGCTGGATCCTGCTGTCTTGCGCCCCAATCTTGGTAGAAGCTTGCTTAACGCGGTGTCCACGTCCCGCGGTCGGAGCGCGATGGTGGCGCCGCCGGACGAACGGGGGCACCGCCTGACTGTGGAATGACGCGTTGAGTGCCCGATCCGAGACCGGTCCGCCCCTCGCGACGCTCGTCGACGCGTTCGCGTCGAGTCCGTCGCCGATGGTCATCACCGATGCCCGCGCGCCCGACAACCCGATCGCCTGGGCGAACGACGCCTTCCTGAGCGCCACCGGCTACGCCGCCGACGAGATCGTCGGGCGCAACTGCCGCATGCTGCAGGGGCCGGCCACGGACCGGTCGACGATCCAGCGGATCCGCGCGGCCGTCGAGTCCGCCGAGGCGATCTCGGTGGAGCTGCTCAACTATCGCAAGGACGGGACGTCGTTCTGGAACGCGATGACCATCACGCCGGTGCGCGACGCCGAGGGGCTCGCCTACTTCTACGCCGCCCAGGCGGACATGACCCATGTCCACCAGATGGAAGTGTCGATGCGCGGCACCAACGACGAACTGGAGCGCCTCGTCGCGGCGCGGACCCAGGACCTGACATCGGCGCTGGAGCAGAAGACCGCCCTCCTCCACGAGGTCGATCACCGGGTGAAGAACAATCTCCAGGTGATCTCGTCGCTGATGCTGCTGAAGGCCCGGCGCACGCCCGAGGGCGAGGCGCGCGACGCGCTCCAGGGCATGGCCGAGCGGATCGGCGCCCTCTCGACGGCGCACCGGATGCTCTACTCCGAGGGCGACTGCACGCACTTCAACCTCGGCGACTTCGCGGCCGAGTTCCTGGCCGACATGAATGCCGGCCTGGACCCGGAGCGGCGCCGGGTGGAGGCCGACGTCGAGCCGATCGCGGTGGCCGCCGCGATGGCGGCGCCTCTCGCGCTGATGATCCACGAACTGACGGCCAACGCCCTGCGCCACGCCTTTCCGGGCGAGCGCGAGGGGCGCGTGTCGATCGTCGCCCGCCGCACCGATGGCGGGATGCACATGACGATCCGCGACGACGGCGTCGGCGTCGCCGCGGCGGCCCCGAACCCGGCGGGGTTCGGGCGCAATCTCGTGGAGATGGTGGTCCGGCAGATGCGCGGGACCATCGCCTGGGCGGATGCCGGCCCGGGCACGACCGTCGAGATCGACATCCCGCTCCTGCAGCCGGCTTGAGAAATCGACGTGGAGGCATCAAGCTCGTCGGCCGCGGGGCCGGAGGACGAAGAGCGCATGGGGACCGGGAACGCCGCCGCGGACGCCGCGCTCCGCATCCTCGTGGTGGAGGACGAGGCCCTGATCGCCCTCGAGCTGGAATGCCTGCTGGACGATCTCGGGCACGTCACCGTCGGCGTCGCCGGCAACGCGACGGAGGCCATCGCGATGGGCCGGTCCACGGCGCCCGACGTCGCCCTCGTCGACATCCACCTCGTCGACGGCCCGACCGGCATCGACGTGGCCCGGGCGCTCTCGGCCGACCGGCGCACCACCGTGGTGTTCATGACCGCGAACGCCAAGCGCATCCCGGCCGATTTCGCCGGCGCGATCGGGGTGATCGCCAAGCCCTATTCCGAGCGCGTCGTCGCCAGCACCCTGGACTACGTGGCCGATCGCCGGGCCGGCCGCGACGGGCCGGCCTGCCCGGACGGGTTCTCGCCCGCGCCCGTCTGAGGTTCTTCGGGTCAGGCCCCCGGCGCGCGGCCCACGGGTCTCAGCCCCGCGCCGCGCGCTCGCGCTTCAGCCGGTAGAGCGCGTCCAGCGCCTCGCGCGGGGTCAGCGCGTCCGGGTCGATCCCGTCGAGCAGCGCGCCCAGCGGATCCTCCGGCGGCGGTTCCGGCGGCGGGGGCGGCGCGAGGGCCGCGAAGAGCGGCAGGTCGTCGATCCGGGCGCGGGCCGGGCGGCCGCGCTCGGCCTTCTCCAGGCTCTTGAGGATCGCGCCGGCCCGGGTCACGACGCTGCCCGGGAGGCCGGCGAGCCGTGCCACCTGCAGCCCGTAGCTGCGCTCGGCGACGCCCGGCACGACCTCGTGCAGGAACACGACGCCGTCCCGGTGCTCGGCCACCTTCAGGGTGGCGTTCTCCAGCCGCGCCAGCCGGTCGCCCAGCGCCGTCAGCTCGTGGAAATGCGTGGCGAACAGCGCCCGGCAGGCATTCACCTCGTGGAGGTGCTCCAGGCAGGCCCAGGCGATCGACAGGCCGTCGAAGGTCGCGGTGCCGCGGCCGATCTCGTCCAGGATCACCAGGGAGCGCCGGGTTGCCTGGTTGAGGATCGCCGCGGTCTCGACCATCTCGACCATGAAGGTCGATTGCCCCCGGGCGAGATCGTCGGCGGCGCCGACGCGGGAGAACAGCCGGTCGACCCGGCCGATCCGCGCCTCTGCGGCCGGCACGAAGGCGCCGATCTGGGCGAGCACCGCGATCAGCGCGTTCTGGCGCAGGAAGGTCGACTTGCCGCCCATGTTCGGGCCGGTGATCAGGCGGATCCGGCCGCGCGTGTCGCCGGACAGGTCGCAGTCGTTGGCGATGAACGGCTCGCCGGCCCGGTGCAGGGCCGCCTCGACCACCGGGTGGCGGCCGCCGACCACGACGAAGCTGAGCGAGTCGTCGACCACGGGACGCCGCCAGTCGAGCTCGACGGCGAGTTCCGCGTGGCTCGCCGCCACGTCGAGCCCGGCCAGCGCCTCGGCCACCTCGGCGACGGGCTCGGCCTGGGCCAGCACGCGGGCCGCGAGGTCGTCGAAGACGGCGGCCTCCAGGGCCAGGGCCCGGTCGGAGGCGCCCGAGATCTTCGATTCGAGCTCGCCCAGCTCGACGCTGGTGAAGCGCATCGCGTCCACCATGGTCTGGCGATGGACGAACTCGCTCTGCAGGCCCTTCAGGCAGGCCTCGCCGACGGATTGCGGGACCTCGATGAAGTAGCCCAGCAGATTGTTGTGCTTGATCCGCAGGGTCCGGCAGCCGGTCTGCTCGGCGTAGCGCGCCTGAAGGGCCGCGATCACCTTGCGGGAATCCTGTCCGAGGGTCCGCGCCTCGTCGATCTCCGGGTGGTAGCCCGTGCGGACGAATCCGCCGTCGCGCCGGCTCAGGGGCAGCTCGTCGGCGAGCGCCGCCGCCAGAGTCGCGATGAGCGCCCGGTCGGCCTCGGCCAGATGCTCGGCCAGCCGGGCGAGTTCCGCCGGGAGGCCGTGCATGGCGGCGAGGCGCGCGCCGAGATCCGCCGCGACCGCGAGGCCGTCGCGGATCGCCGCGAGGTCCCGAGGACCCGCGCGACCGAGCCCGGTCCGCGAGAGGGCCCGGGCGAGGTCGGGCGCGCGGGCCAGGGCGTCGCGCAGGAAGCCGCGCAGGCGCGCGTCGTCCACCAGGTACGCCACCGCGGCGTGCCGCCGGGCGATGGCGTCGAGATGGGTGAGCGGGCCCGCGAGGTGCTCAGCGAGCAGCCGCGCCCCGTTCGCCGTCACGGTCCGGTCGATCGTGGCGAGGAGGCTCCCGGCGCGCTCGCCCGACAGGGTGCGGGTGAGTTCGAGATTGGCCCGCGTCGCCGCGTCGATCGCCAGGGTGGCGCCGCCATCCTCGCGGGTCGGGACCGCCAGGGGCGGACGGGCCGCGAGCTGCGTCCGGGCGATGTAGAGCAGCGCCGCCCCGGCGGCCGCGATCTCGGCCCGGGTGAACTGGCCGAACCCCTCCAGGGTCGAGACCCCAAACTGCTCGCGCAGGCGCCGCTCGGCGGCCGCGGGCTCGAGCTCGGCCTGCGCGAGGGGCACGACGGCGGCGCGGCTCTCCTGCCACAGGCGCGCGAGGGCCGGATCGGCGTGGATCGCCTCCGACAGGACGATCTCCCGCGGGTCGTGCCGCGCGATGGCGCCGGACAAGTCGCCGCCCGCGACCTCGCTGAGGGAGAAGCGGCCCGTGGAGATGTCCACCGCGGCGAGGCCGTAGGCGACCGCCCCCTCCCCCGTCTTCCGGCGGCCGATGGCCAGGAGGAGGTTGGCGCGGGCCGGGTCGAGGAGCCGGTCCTCGGTGATCGTGCCGGGGGTGACGAGCCGCACGACCTCGCGGCGGACCACGGATTTCGGCCCGCGCTTCTTGGCCTCGGCCGGATCCTCTGTCTGCTCGCACACCGCCACGCGGTGGCCGAGGGCGATGAGGCGGTTGAGATAGTCGTCGGACCGGTCGACCGGCACGCCGCACATCGGGATCTCGCCGCCCGCGTGCTTGCCGCGCTTCGTCAGGACGATGCCGAGGGCCCGGGACGCGATCTCGGCGTCCTCGAAGAACAGCTCGTAGAAGTCGCCCATCCGGTAGAACAGCAGGCAGTCCGGATTGGCGGCCTTGATCTCGATGTACTGCGCCATCATCGGCGTCGCGCCGGCCGGGTCCAGGCCGGGCGTGGGCGTCGTGTCGGCGGCGGGGCGGACGGCGGTTCTGGCCATGCCGCCTCTTAGCAGAGCGACGCCGGCGAATCAGGCCGGGCGAACCGATGCGACTGGGGAGAAGGCGCCCGGACTCCGCATCGCCGGTGGATGGCGCCCGGATCCGCCACAGCCTGCGCGGAATCCGGGCGCGGTCGCGATGTCAGTAGCGCGGGCCGCCCGTGGTGTTGCCGAGCTGCTGCTGGTAGCCCGGGCGCGACGGGTTGCGGGCGTTCGGGTTGCCGTGGCGCATCGTGTTCATGCGCCGCATCCGGCGCTCGTGCCGGGTCGAGTGATGGCGGTGCATCCGGTGATGATGCATGCGGTGATGGCGATGCATCGCCACGGTCTCGACCATGTCGGATCCGGCGAAGCCGGGCTGCGCGATCGCGGGCGCGGCCTGCGACGCGACGGTTCCGGCCAGGAGGCCGCCGAAGACCACACCCGCGGTCAGGAAAGAACGAAAAGACATCGTGGAGTAGCTCCGATCAGCCCTCATGGGCCACCACCAAGTGACAAGTGCTCGTCATGTTCCGGAGCGGCGAGCGAAAAATAGTACGTGGCTTCCGAGAAGCGAACGGATTACCGCACCGCCCGACGCGCGTCCGCACTCGCCGGCGCGGAGACTTGCGAGATCCGGCCGTGCATTGAATATCGCTCTACAACTTGCCCGCGTGGACCGGCCCGCTTTCACGCGGGTGCAAGGCGGCTAGCGGAGGAACGCGCCGAGGTCGGCGTTGACCGCCTCGGGCTCCTCGTGGGCGAGCCAGTGGCTGGCCCGCTCGTACCAGCGGAGCCGGCCGGCGTCGCAGAACGCGAGGCTCGCCTCCGCCAAGCCGGGCTGCAGCGCCGTATCCCGTCGCCCCCAGAGGATGAGCACCGGCACGCGCACCCGCGGCGGCCGCGCCCGGGGCAGCTGCACCAGGGCCCGGTACCAGTTCAGCATGCCGGTCATCGCGCCGGGCCGGAGCCACCCCGCGACGTAATGGTCGAGATCGGCCTGCGCGAAGGTGCCGGGCCGGCTGGAGGTCGTCAGCGCGCGCCGCAGGGCCCGGCCGCGATCCGCCGTGAGCAGCCGCTCGGGGAGGCGCGGGAGCTGGAAGAGGCCCACATAGGTGCTGCGCAGCCACTGACCGGGATGGCGGCGCATGTAGGTGCCGACGATCGCGGGATGCGGCGCGTTGAGGATCGCCAGCCGGTCGATCCGCTCGGGGTGGCGGCTCGCCACCCACCACGCGACGAGGCCCCCCCAGTCGTGGCCGACGAGCCGCACCGTGGGCGCGCCGTAGGCGTCGGCCAGGGCCAGGACGTCGCCGGCCAGCCGGTCCAGGTGGTAGGCGGCGATCCCCGCCGGCTTGTCGCTGAGGCCGTAGCCGCGCTGATCCGGCGCGATGATCCGCAGCCCCGCCTCGGCGAGCGGCCCGATCTGGTGGCGCCAGCCGTACCAGGATTCCGGGAAGCCGTGCAGCAGGATGGTCGGCGGCCCCGTCTCGGGGCCCGCCTCGGCCACGTGCAGGCCGATCTCCGGCAGGGCGATCCGGCGAAACCTCACTCCCGCGACGGTCATTCTCGCGCGCGCTCCGTCATGTCCGGCTCCCCCGCGGCGGAGAACGCGCGCGTCCTCCGGTCCGATCCGCTCAGAAGCCGAGCGCGGCGCCGTCGCCGGCGTCCGGGGAGAGCTGGTCGCGCAGACGCTCCGGCGCGGTCCGCGTCCAGAGGCACAGCAGCACGAAGGCGGCGCCGTGCAGGAGGGCGTGCGGCCCGGAATGGTCGGCCGCGGCGCGCCGGTCCGGCGCGGAACCGGGCACGGCGCCGGTCGGGGTCTTGGCAGGATGGGTCATGGTTCCGGTCTCCCGATGACGTGTTGCACCGGAGATCGTCGGCGGATGGTCCGGGTTACAGGGCCGCGGGCGCCGCGCGTGCGCCGCCGCACGCGGACATCTCGGCGCACCGGGTCAGCGCATCGGGTCGAGCCAGCGCGCGAGGGTCCCGGTCGCGATGCCCGCGCGGGTCTCCCGGTAGCCGAGTTCCGCCGATTCCCGGAAGCGCGACCACGCCCGCAGGTCGATGCCGGAGAGCTGCGGCTTCAGCACGGCGGTCGCGTGGGCCGCCGCCATCAGGCTCTGCGCGTCGCTCGACACGGTGGCGGCGCGCAGGAGCAGCGGGGCCAGGCCCGGCATCGCCAGCGGTGAGCCGATCAGCTTGCGCATGAGCCGGCCGCTCCACCCGCGCCGCGGCATATCCTGGAACGCCCGGTCGGTCCCGACATCGACGGCCAGGACCGGGCCGCGCTCCAGCCCGGCGGCGACGTCGGCCGGCAGGTTGTTCATCATGCCGCCGTCGACCAGGACGCCCTCGTCGCACAGCACGGGCGGCAGGAGGCCGGGGATCGCGATGCTGGCGCGCAGGGCCTTCGGCAGGTCGCCCGAGCGGTGCACCATGGTGTTGCCGGTCGTCAGGTTCGACGAGACGCAGAAGAACGGCAGCCAGAGGTCCTCGATGCGCACGCCGCCGTAGCGCGCCGCGAGGCCGGCATCGACCTTTGCGCCGCGGGTCAGCGCGTGCAGCGGCAGCGTGTAGTCGTTGATCGGGTTGCTGGTGGCGAAGAACGCCTCGATCTGGGCCTGGATCTCCGCGACGCTCCAGCCCATGGCGAGGCTCGCCGCGATGATCGCGCCCATGCTGGTCCCGCCCACGAAGTCGGGCGCGCAGGACACCTCGTCGAGGGCCTTGAGCACTCCTAGATGGGCGAGCCCCCGGGCCCCGCCGCCGCCGAGGACGAGGCCGCGCGCCGACCCGCTGGCGAGCCGCGCGAGGCGATGCAGATCCCCCCGGTCGCCGTCCCGGACCTGGATGCGCATCGCCGCGGGCAGCGCGGCGACCTCCGGATGCAGGGCCTTCGGGCGCCGGGCCGCGGGGTCCTGGCGCACGACGAGGTCCATGCGGATCCAGTCGGAGCGCACCCGGTCGAGATAGGCCGCCGCGCCCGGCCGCGGCGGCGCGCCGGGCTCGGCGAGGAGCAGGACATGGTCGCCCCGCCGCTGGCTCTGGCGGCACCAGGGGCAGTCGATGTCGTGCGCCGCGAAGATCGTGCGCGCGTGGGCGCCCTCGAAGGCCTGGAACCACGCCTCGTCGGCGCCCTCCGGCCAGTCGGTGAGGCAGCCGGTCTTCCCGGGCAGCAGGGCGTCGAAGGCGGCGGCGAGCTGCCGCGCCACCCGCGCCGGATCGGGCCCCTCGGTCACGGCCAGGATCGTGAAGATCCGCGGTGCGTGGTGGACCGAGTGGCCGTCGTAGATCGCCCGCAGGCGGTCGGCGAGCATCCGGGCGAAGTAGAGGAGTGTGTGCGGGTGCTCGGCGATCACCGCCTCGAAGGCCCCGCGGGTGAGTTGCAGGAGGTGCGAATCGCGCAGCGCCATAACGGTCGCCGCCCGCGGGGCGTCCGACAGCAGGGCCATCTCGCCGAAGGTCTCGGGCGGCCGCAGGCGCGCGATCCGGGTCGGCCGCCCGGCATGGTCGCGGGCCGAGACGCCGACCGCGCCGGAGACCAGCGTGTACAGGGCGTCCCCGGTCTCGCCCTGCTCGAACAGGGTCCGGCCGCCCGGCACCGCCACCGGCACCATCCGGGCCCGCACGGCCGCGATTGCCGGCGCGTCGAGGCCGGCGAGGAACGGGATCTCGGGTGCGCTCACGCCGGGACCGCCGCGTCGCTCGTCCCGCGCAGGCCTGCCGACGAACCCTGCCCCATCGTTCCGTTCCCGTCCCCGTGTCTTTCGACCACCATAGCGCATGGCGGCCGCCGGTACGCCCCGTGACCGTGGCCCGCATGTGAAACGCCGAGCCTTCGCGCGGCGGCGGCCATCCGCTACAGGCGGTGAAACACCGGAGCCGGGAGGAACGCATGTCGGGGCTTGAGCGGATCGCGATCGTGACCGGGGCCGGGACGGGTGTCGGCAAGGCCGCCGCCCTGGCGCTCGCCGACGCCGGATGGCGCGTCGTCCTCTCGGGGCGGCGTCAGGCTCCCCTCGAGGAGGTCGCCGCGCGGATCGGACACGGAGCCCTGGCGGTCCCGACCGACGTGACCGATCCCGACTCGATCGCCGCCCTGTTCGCGCGCACCAAGGCGGAGTTCGGCCGGCTCGACCTGCTGTTCAACAATGCCGGGATCGGCGCTCCGGCGGTCCCGCTGGAGGATCTGCCCCTCGAGACCTGGCGGCAGGTGGTCGACACCAACCTCACGGCGCTGTTCCTGTGCACGCAGCACGCCTTCCGGATCATGCGCGACCAGGATCCCCGGGGCGGCCGGATCATCAACAACGGCTCGATCTCGGCCCACGCGCCCCGACCGAACTCCATCGCCTACACGGCGACCAAGCACGCCGTGACCGGGCTGACCAAGGCGACCTCCCTCGACGGCCGGGCCTACGACATCGCCTGCGGCCAGATCGATATCGGCAACGCCGACACGCCCATGGGCGGCAAGATGAAGGCCGGCGTCCCGCAGGCGGACGGCTCCCTGCGGGCCGAGGCGGTGATGGATCCGGACCATGTCGGTCAGGCCGTGCTGTCCATGGCGAGCCTGCCGCTGGAGGCCAACGTGCAGTTCATGACCATCATGGCCACCAAGATGCCGTTCGTCGGCCGCGGCTGAACCAACGCGGTTTCCGGGCCCGCGCGGCGACGCCGCGCTGAACTGCTTGGCGGTGCGGACACGCGATCCGCCCTCCCCTGATCCGATCGAGCGGACCGGTCATCGCCGCCGTGCCGATCGGCCGGCCGCGCCCCGTGGCCCGCGCGACCCCATCGCGCCGACCGGCGATCGAACTCGGACCTGAACCCGCGGCGCGCTCCACACACACACCTGAGACCGCGCCGCGAGACGGGGCGCCGCGCGTGCCGATTGACGGCCCCATCTATAACTCATACAAATCGAATGCTCGAGCTTCTCAAGTTGCGGGCTTGGCCCTCGAAGAGGCTGCCGGCGGCGCCCGGATTGCGCTTCTGCCTGCCAACCCGGCCAAGTTTGCCGGATCGGCTCCCGCAGGGATATTCGGTCGGGCAGTGGATGGGTGTCGGCCATAGACTAGATAAGTAAAACATCGAGTTTTAATTATAGAAAATAATCGACCGACAATAACAGAAGCACGGACTCGCTTCGATTGAAGTCGAAGTCCGGCTGCGCAGCGATAGGGGGGGATTGTGATCGCCAGGCATACGGTTCTCAAATACATCCTGGGCCTGTCGCTCATCGGCGCGTGCGCCACGGCATCGGCGCAGGCGGCCGGCGGGGATTCGATCGGGGTCGCCATGCCGACCAAGTCGTCGCAGCGCTGGATCGACGACGGCAACAACATCGTCAGGCTTCTGAAGGCCAAGGGCTACAATCCGGATCTGCAATACGCGGACGACGACATCCCGACCCAGCTCGCCCAGATCGAGAACATGCTCACCACCGGCGTGAAGATCCTGGTGATCGCTTCCATCGACGGCACGACCCTCAGCGATGTGCTGTCGAAAGCGAGCGAGCGCGGCGTCAGGGTCATCGCCTACGACCGGCTCATCCGGGGGACGCCGAACGTCGATTACTACGCCACCTTCGACAACTACAAGGTTGGCGTTCAGCAGGCGACATCCATCGTCGACGCCCTCGGCTTGAAGGACGGGAAGGGGCCCTTCAACATCGAGCTGTTCGGCGGTTCGCCCGACGACAATAACGCATACTTTTTCTACGACGGCGCCCTGTCGGTGCTGAAGCCCTACATCGACGCGAAGAGGCTCGTTGTGCGCTCGGGCCAGTTCGGCATGGACAAGGTGTCCACCCTGCGCTGGGACGCCGCGACCGCCCAGGCGCGGATGGATAACCTGCTCTCGGCCTATTACGGCAACGCCCATCTGGATGCCGTGCTCTCGCCCTACGACGGCATCTCCACGGCGATCCTCTCGTCGGTGAAGAGCGTGGGCTACGGGTCGGGCGGCGTGAAGCTGCCGGTGATCAGCGGCCAGGACGCCGAGCTGCAATCGGTCAAGTCGATCATCGCCGGTGAGCAGACGGCGACGATCTTCAAGGACACCCGGGACTTGGCCAAGGTGACGGTGGCGATGATCGACGCCATCGAGGCGGGCCGACAGCCCGAGGTCAACGACGTGAAGACCTACGACAACGGCAAGAAGATCGTCCCGTCCTACCTGCTCACGCCGGTGATCGTCACCCGGGCCAACTGGAAGCCGGCCCTGATCGACACGGGCTACTACACGCTCGACCAGCTCAAGTGACCGATGCCGGGGCGGAGCCCGGTCGCTCCGCCCGATCCGATCCCCGCCGCGACGACTGTCGCGCGGGCCGAACGTGCAGTCCGAGCTGGTAGGCGCCGCATGCAGCCCGTTCTCGAAATGCGGGGAATCACCAAGACCTTCCCCGGCGTGAAGGCCCTCTCCGACGTCAACCTGACCGTCGAGCCCGCCGAGATCCTCGCCCTGGTCGGCGAGAACGGCGCGGGGAAGTCGACGCTGATGAAGGTGCTGAGCGGCGTGTATCCCAACGGGTCGTACACGGGTGACATCACCTACGAGGGGCGGCCGGGCCGCTTCCGCGACATCACGGACAGCGAGCGCCTCGGCATCGTGATCATCCACCAGGAACTCGCCCTGGTGCCGTACCTGTCGATCGCCGAGAACATCTTCCTCGGCAACGAGCCGGCCCGGTTCGGGGTCATCGACCGGGATCGTGTCCAGGCCCGCGCCCGCGCGCTGATGGCGATGGTGGGGCTCGACGAGAGCCCCGACACCCTCGTCACCCATCTCGGGGTCGGCAAGCAGCAGCTCGTGGAGATCGCCAAGGCGCTCTCCAAGGAGGTGAAGCTCCTGATCCTCGACGAACCGACCGCGTCGTTGAGCGAGACCGACAGTGAGGCCTTGCTGCAGCTCCTGCTGCGCTTCAAGGCGCAGGGCATCGCCTCGATCCTGATCTCCCACAAGCTGAACGAGATCGCCAAGGTGGCCGACCGGATCACGGTCCTGCGCGACGGCAGCACCGTCGAGACCCTCGACTGCCGCGGCGGCGCGATCGACGAGGGCCGCATCATCCGGGCGATGGTCGGCCGCACGCTGGAGAGCCGCTACCCGGTCCGCACGCCGCGGATCGGCGCGGTGCTGATGGAGGTGCGCGACTGGACGGTCCACCACCCCGTCCACGCCGGCCGGGCGGTGGTGCGCGACGTCGACCTGAGCCTGCGCCGGGGCGAGATCGTCGGGATCGCGGGCCTGATGGGCTCGGGCCGGACCGAGCTCGCCATGAGCCTCTTCGGCCGGTCCTACGGCCGGGACATCCGGGGCACGGTCCGGATCGGGGGTGTCGAGGTCGACGTCTCGACGATCGACCGGGCGATCGCGGCCGGCCTCGCCTACGTCACCGAGGATCGCAAGCAACTCGGGCTCGTGCTGGGCGAGGACATCGCCCGGAACACCACCCTGGCGAACCTGCCCGGGATCTCCACCGCCGCGGTGATCGACGAGGCGGCCGAGCACCGGGTCGCGACCGGCTACCGCACCAAGATGCGCATCCGCTCCGTCGGGGTGACGCAGCAGACCGTGAATTTGTCGGGCGGCAACCAGCAGAAGGTCGTGCTGAGCAAGTGGCTGTTCACCCGGCCCAAGGTGCTGATCCTCGACGAGCCGACCCGCGGCATCGATGTCGGCGCGAAGTACGAGATCTACAGCATCATCAACGAGCTGGCGGAGGACGGCCGCGGCGTCCTCCTGATCTCCTCGGAGATGCCGGAACTGCTCGGCCTCTGCGACCGCATCTACGTGATGAACGAGGGGCGCTTCGTGGGCGAATTCGACCGCGCCGAGGCCAGCCAGGAAGCGATCATGCGCGCCATCATGCGCTCCAGGGGGCTGAACGGATGACCGACATCACAGTGAGCAAGTCCGTGAGCCCCGGCAGGGACCTCATCCCGGCCGCCGCCGCGGGCGAAGTCCGGGCCGGGCGCGGCCGCCTGCCGATGGCGCAGCTGCGCGCCTACGGTCTCGTCGTCGCGCTGGCGGTGATCACGCTGTTCTTCGAGGTCGCGACGGGCGGCGTCCTGTTCCAGCCGCTGAACCTGACCAACCTGATCCTCCAGAACAGCTACGTCGTCGTGATGGCGCTCGGGATGCTGCTGGTCATCGTGGCCGGGCATATCGACCTGTCGGTCGGCTCGGTGGTCGGTTTCGTGGGGGCGCTCGCCGCCCTGCTGATGGTCCGCTTCCACGTCGACCCGTTCTCTGCGGCCGTCCTGTGCCTCGCGGTGGGCGCGGTCATCGGCGGTCTGCAGGGCTACTTCGTGGCCTACCTCGCCATCCCGAGCTTCATCGTCACCCTGGCCGGCATGATGGTGTTCCGCGGCCTGACGCAGGTGCTGCTGCAGGGGGCCTCCATCGGACCGTTCCCGGAGGTGTTCCAGCTCCTCGCCAAGGGCTTCCTCGTCAACGGCGCCGGACCCTGGACCGCCGTCCTGATCGCCGCCGCGCTGGTCGCGACGCTGACCGGGCTGAACTGGCGACGGCGGCAGGCTCGGCTGCGGAACGCGAGCCCGGCCGAGTCCCCGGCGGCGTTCATCGGCCGCAACGGCGTGACCGCCATCCTGATCCTGGCCTTCGCCTGGCAGATGAGCGCGTACCGGGGCCTGCCCAACGTGCTCCTCGT
Organism: Methylobacterium sp. yr668; assembly: GCF_900116245.1. NCBI lineage: Bacteria > Pseudomonadati > Pseudomonadota > Alphaproteobacteria > Hyphomicrobiales > Methylobacteriaceae > Methylobacterium > Methylobacterium sp. yr668. Next base: position 344,596 of record NZ_FOZY01000002.1, read on the forward strand.
GCTGCTGGCGCTGGTGACGCTCTACGGGTTCGTGACGACGCGGACGACGATCGGGCGCCGGATCTACGCGCTGGGCGGGAACATCAAGGCCGCGCGCCTCTCGGGGATCAAGACCGAGCGGCTGACCTTCCTGACCTTCGCCAACATGGGCGCGCTGGCGGGCCTCGCCGGCATGATCTTCGTCGCCCGGCTCAACACCGCGAACTCGAAGGCCGGCGTCGGGATGGAGCTCGACGTGATCGCGGCCTGCTTCATCGGTGGCGCCTCGGCGGCGGGCGGCATCGGCAAGGTCTCGGGTGTCGTGATCGGCGCCTTCATCATCGGCATCATGAACAACGGCATGTCGATCCTGGGGATCGGCGTCGACTGGCAGCAGGTGATCAAGGGCGTCGTCCTGCTCGCCGCCGTGTGCCTCGACGTCCACAACAAGACCAACCGGCTCTGACCGGCGCCCCGCGCTCCGCGGTCCCGCCTCCGGTTCGGATGGCCCCGATCGGGACGGCGCGGGTCCGCGTCGCGGAGGGTGTCGATCCGGCGGAGCCGCGATCGCTTGTGGCGTGCCCCGCGTGGTCGTGGCGCAGTGTTCGCGGAGGTCGGGCTGCCGGGCCCGGCCCGGCCGCCCGAGGCGGCGGCCGGGTTTCCGCCGCCCGGCGCGATCAGGTCTTGCGGGCGACCGTGAAGCGGGCGGCGTCGCGCAGGACGCGGGCGCCCTCCCCCCAGGACGACACCGCGTCCTCGCAGACGCCGACGAGGCGGTCGCACTCGGCGCGGGCCCCGTCGATGCCGAGACGGTCGACGAGCGTCGCCTTGCCGGCATCCTTGTCCTTGCCGGTGGCCTTGCCCATGGCCTCGGGCGAGGCCTCCCGGTCGAGGATGTCGTCGGCGATCTGGAAGGCCTGCCCCAGGGCGAGGCCGTAGCGCAGGAGTGCGGCCTGCTGGTCCTTGTCGGCACCGCCGACGATCGCGCCGGCCTCCACCGAGAAGGCCAGGATCGCGCCGGTCTTCATCGCCTGCATCCGCAGGGTGTCGTCCACGTCCATGTTGGCCGCGCCGAACCGGCCCTCGGCGGTGAGGTCGAGGAGCTGGCCGCCGACCATGCCGCCGAGGCCCGAGGCCCGAGCGAGGCCGAGCACGAGGTCGGCGCGGATGCGCGCATCCGGCTGCCAGGTCGGGTCGGCCACGATCTCGAAGGCCAGCGTCTGCAGGGCGTCGCCGACGAGGATGGCGGTGGCCTCGTCGTAGGCCTTGTGGACCGTGGGCTTGCCGCGGCGCATGTCGTCGTCGTCCATCGCCGGCAGGTCGTCGTGGACGAGGCTGTAGCAGTGGACCAGCTCGACGCCGGCGCCGGCCGCCAGCGCGGCGGCCTCGGAGCCGCCGAGCATCCGGGCGGTCTCGATGGCCAGGAACGGCCGGAGACGCTTGCCGCCGCCGAGCACGGCGTGCCGCATGGCCTCCATCAGGCGGGGCGGCCGGGCGATCTCGCCGGCGCCGACCGCGGGGCCGAGCCGCTCGACCAGGAAGGTCTCGACCGTGCCGGCGACCTCCGTCAACCTGTGGGTAAAATCGGCGGCCGGCGTGACTGCCTTGACCGAACCGGTCGGTGCCTGCGTTGAGGGGGTCGGGGTCATCGGGCTTACGTCCGGTCCTGGCCTTGCGAAACCAATCGGGTGTCAGTTGGGCGGGGACGGACTCACGGTGGACGGGGCTCGACGCAGGCGGGAGACGGCAGGTCGCGACCTCCCGCTCGCGCGCCCGCGCCGTTCCCGTCGCGTCCGACAGCTTGTGGGAGCGCTGCTGCTGCTCCCCGCCGTCGGGTTCGTCCTCGCGCTGACGTTGGCGCTCGTCTATAGCGCGGTGATGCCGCCGTCGACCCTGATGCTGGGACGGTGGTTGACGCTTCAGCCGGTGAGTCGGGATCCGGTCCCGCTCTCCGCCATCGCGCCGGTCCTGCCGCAGGCGGTGATCGCCTCGGAGGATCAGCGCTTCTGCCTGGATCACGGGGTCGATTTCGGCGCGATCCGCGACGTGGTCGAGGACGAGGATTCCCCGAGCCGCGGCGCCTCCACGATCGCCATGCAGACGGTGAAGAACGTCTTCCTGTGGCCCGGCCGCTCCTACATCCGGAAGGCCATCGAGATCCCGCTGGCGCTGGCGCTCGACACGCTCTGGGGCAAGCGCCGGATGATGGAGATCTACCTCAACGTCGCCGAGTGGGGCGACGGGATCTACGGCGCGCAGGCCGCGAGCCGGCACTGGTTCGGCAAGGACGCGAGCCGGCTGACCCGCAACGAGGCCGCCCTGCTCGCCGCCGTGCTGCCGAACCCGATCACCCGCAGCGCCGGCCGGCCCTCTCCCGGGGTGCGCCGCCGGGCCGCGCGGATCCAGGCGATGATGGGACAGATCGACGGCCTCACGGGCTGCGTGCGGCGGTAGCAGGGGGCGACTCGCCTCTGTAAGACGGGCCTTCCAAGCGTGAGAGCCGGGACCGATACACGATGAGCGATGCCGCCTACGACCTGAGCCTGGAGCGCATCGCCCTGATCCGCCGGATGGTCGTCGCCTGGGACGGCGCCGAGCCGGGGGCGCCGACCATCCACCCGGCCGCCCCCTATGGCAGCCTCGACCGCGACGGCGATATCGCCAACGTCACCGGCGACGACGAGGGCGCCGAGGAGGAGCACCGGTCCCTCGAGGACGGCCTCGCCGTCTTCGTCCAGAACGGGCAGCTGAAGCCGGGCCGGTACCAGTACCACAACGGTCTGGCCAAGCTCGATCCGGGCGCCGTGGGCGACGTCTTCCGGGACGCGGCCACCGGCGAGACCCCGGACCTGATCACCTTCGCGGTGACGCCCGAGCACCTCGCGCTGATCCCGCAGCTGAACATCGGGTGGAACGCCGAGCAGGGGGTGCCGCGCGTCGACCCGGAGCGGCCCTACGGCGCGGACGGTGCCTACACCGCGGCCATGAAGCGCCTTCTCGCCGCCGTGCCGGGCGCGGCCGCGAACGACGACGAGGACGCGGAGACGCGGCTCGTGCGCCTCCATCGCGAATTGCAGCCGGCCCTGCAGATCTTCCTGCGCTACGCCGATCTCGGGCCCGGCGACTTCCGTCGGGCCGCCGAGCGCTGGCTCCCCGCCTGACGGCTACCTCCGGTCGCGGCCGCCCGCGCGGCGGCGACCGGCACCGGGCTCAGCCCTCGCGCTTCTTGCGCTGGGCCAGGGTGCGCAGGCGCAGGGCGTTGAGCTTGATGAAACCCGCCGCGTCGCGGTGATCGTAGGCGACGGCGCCCTCCTCGAAGGTCACGAGGTCCTGGTCGTAGAGCGAGTGCGGGCTCTCGCGGCCGATCACGTGGACGCCGCCCTTGTAGAGCTTCAGCCGCACCGTGCCGGTGACCTTCTCCTGGCTCTTGTCGATCAGGGCCTGGATCATCTCGCGCTCCGGCGAGAACCAGAAGCCGTTGTAGATGAGCTCGGCGTATTGCGGCATGAGCTGGTCCTTGAGGTGCGCGGCCCCCCGGTCCAGCGTGATCGACTCGATGGCGCGGTGCGCCGGCAGCAGGATCGTGCCGCCCGGCGTCTCGTACATGCCGCGGCTCTTCATGCCGACGAAGCGGTTCTCCACCAGGTCGAGCCGGCCGATGCCGTTGGCGCGGCCGAGCTCGTTGAGCTTGGTCAGAAGGCTCGCGGGCGACAGAGCCTCGCCGTCGATCGAGACGGCGTCGCCGCGCTCGAACCCGATCGTGATGACCGTCGGCTGGTCGGGCGCCTCCTCGGGGGAGAGGGTGCGCGAGTAGACGTAGTCCGGCACCTCGACGGCCGGATCCTCCAGCACCTTGCCCTCCGAGGAGGCGTGCAGGAGGTTGGCGTCCACCGAGAACGGGCTCTCGCCGCGCTTGTCCTTGGCGATCGGGATCTGGTGCTGCTCGGCGAAGGCGATGAGCTGCTCGCGCGAGCGCAGGTCCCACTCGCGCCAGGGCGCGATTACCGTGACGTCGGGCTTCAGCGCGTAGTAGCCAAGCTCGAACCGGACCTGATCGTTCCCCTTGCCGGTGGCGCCGTGGCAGACCGCGTCGGCGCCGACGCGCTCGGCGATCTCGATCTGCTTCTTGGCGATCAGCGGCCGGGCGATCGAGGTGCCGAGCAGGTAGACGCCCTCGTAGACGGCGTTCGCCCGGAACATCGGGAAGACGTAGTCGCGGACGAATTCCTCGCGCAGGTCCTCGATGTAGATATTCTCGGGCTTGATGCCGAGGAGCTCCGCCTTGCGGCGCGCGGGCTCCAGCTCCTCGCCCTGGCCGAGATCGGCCGTGAAGGTGACGACCTCGCAGCCGTAGGTGGTCTGCAGCCACTTCAGGATGATCGATGTGTCGAGGCCGCCGGAATAGGCCAGCACGACCTTCTTCACGGGGCTCTTCGCGGGGACGGACATGGGACTTCCGGAACTGGGCGAGGGATCTGGCTCGGCGTCTGCGGCTTATCGCGGGTGTCACCGGCCTGCAACCGGCGCGCCGCCTCGCGCGTAGCCGAGATGCCGGAGGATCGGCCGCGTTTCGCCTCACGACGGCCTTGCGGTTGTGTCAGAAACGGCGCGGGCGTTGCAGGTCGTCATCGCCGCGAGAGTGCATCGGAGAAGCGAAGTCTATGGCGCGCCAGCCAATTCTGGAGTTCTGGTACGAATTCGCCTCCACCTACTCCTACCTCGCGGCCATGCGCGTCGAGGCCGCCGCCGCCGAGGCGGACGTGGCGATCCGGTGGCGCCCCTTCCTGGTCGGGCCGCTCTTCGCCGCGCAGGGCTGGACCACCTCGCCGTTCAATCTCTACGCGGCCAAGGGCAAGAACATGTGGCGCGACGTCGAGCGCGAGGCCGCCCGCCTCGGCCTGCCGCCGGTGACGCGCCCCGCCCAGTTTCCGCAGAACAGCCTCAGCGCGGTGCGGGTCGCGATCCTCGGCCAGGACCAGCCGTGGCTGGTCCCGTTCTCGAAGGCGGTCTTCACCGCGAGCTTCGCCGAGGGCCGCTCGATCGCGGAGCCGGCGGCCGTCGCGGAGATCCTCGATTCGCTCGGGCTCGACGGCACGCAGACCGTGCGGGCCGCCGCCGCCGAGGCCAACAAGACGAAGCTGCGGGTCAGCGTCGAGGAGGCGCGCTCCCGCGGGATCTACGGGGCGCCGACGTTCCTGGCCGATGACGGCGAGCTGTTCTGGGGCAACGACCGGCTCGAGCAGGCCCTGGCCTGGGCGACCGGCGACCGGCCGAAGGGGCTGCGCTAGGCCGCGCCCGCCGCGCGGTAGCGCGACGTTCACGGCCGCTCGGCCATGAAACCGACTCGACCCCCTGGTTCTGGTCCGGCTCCGCTTCGGCGCGGCCGGAGCGGGACAGCGATGCCCCGGACGAGTCCCATGCCTGTTTCGAAGCCTGTCTCGCGACGCCTCCTGCTCGCCGCAGCCGCCACCTTCGGTGCCGGCCTGACCAGCGCCTCCGCGCAATCCTACGGCCAGCGGGTCGCGGTGACGGGCGACGACGGGCGCGCGGTGGCGAACTCGATCCTGCCGGGCGAGATCACCGGGCAGATCCCGGCCCTGCGCGGCGTGACCTATGTCGGGCCGCGGGATGCCGGCACCACGCTCTACGAGTTCTTCGACTTCAACTGCCCGTACTGCCGGAAGGCGGCCGCCGACGTGGTTGCCCTGCACGACAGCGATCCGGAGCTGCGGATCGGGCTTGTCCACAACCCGATCCTGTCGCCGCAATCCGCCCAGGCCGCCAAGGTGATGCTCGCGGTGCAGCGCAAGCTCGGCTCCGAGGCGGCGTGGCGCTTCTACCAGACGCTGCTGGGCAAGCCCGGCCGCATCGACGGGCCCGGCGCGCTCGCCGTCGCCGCCACGATGGGGATCCCGCAGGCGGAGGTCGAGGAGATCGCCGACAGCGAGGAGGTGCGCGCGGCGCTGAAGAGCCAGATGCGGATGGCCGCGGATCTCGGCCTATACGCGACGCCGTCCTACGTGATCGGCAACAGCGGGATCCTCGGGCATCCCGGCGCCGGCGCCATGGCCAAGATGATCGCGAGCGTGCGGCGCTGCGACCGGCTCGCCTGCTGAGGCGGGACCCGCGTCACACTTCCGCCGTCCTGACGCGCAGCGACGCGCGCCTGCCGTGTTGCGCGCGGCCATGCTGGCATGCTAGGCGGTCGCCGCGCCGCGAGGACAGTTCTCGACCTGTCCGTTGCCGGCGCGATCCCACGTCCCGAACGGTCTCGCACCGCGCTCCAGCCGGAGCGCGCGGAGCGGACGGGCAACCAGAGAAGAGAGCGACGGGTGGCGCAGAACGGTTCCGAGGCTGGTCCCCTGGTCGCAGGCGTGGCGGGCCGGTACGCTTCCGCCCTGTTCGAGCTCGCGCGCGACGAGCGCCAGGTCGACGCGGTCGCCGAGTCTCTCGATCAATTCGACACGCTGCTGAAGGAGAGCGCGGATCTCCGCCGCCTCGTCCGCAGCCCGGTCTTCAGCGCCGAGGAGCAGGCGGCCGCCATCGGCGCCGTGCTCGACAAGGCGGGCATCGGCGGCCTCGCCGGCAATTTCATCCGCCTCGCGGCCTCGAACCGCCGGCTCTTCGCCCTGCCCGACATGATCGACGCGTTCCGGACCCTGGTCCAGGACTCGAAGGGCATCGTGCGCGCCCAGGTCCGGGTGGCCGAGAAGCCCTCCGACGCGGTGATCGAGGAGATCAAGGCGTCGCTGCGCGACATCGCCAAGGCCGATGTCGCCGTCGACCTCGTGGTCGATCCCAGCCTGATCGGCGGCCTCGTCGTGAAGATGGGCTCGCGCATGGTCGACGCCTCCCTCAAGACCAAGCTCAACGGTATCCGCCTCGCGATGCGGGCCGCGCGGTAAGCGCCCCCATCCGACCCGAACACGCATAGACGCATCAGCGACAGAGGCCCGAGTATGGACATCCGCGCCGCCGAGATCTCCGCGATCCTGAAAGAGCAGATCAAGAACTTCGGCGAGGAGGCCGAGGTCTCCGAGGTCGGGCAGGTCCTGTCCGTCGGCGACGGCATCGCCCGCGCCTACGGCCTCGACAACGTCCAGGCCGGCGAGATGGTCGAGTTCGAGTCGGGCGTGCGCGGCATGGCCCTGAACCTCGAGCAGGACAACGTCGGCATCGTGATCTTCGGCTCCGACCGCGAGATCAAGGAAGGCCAGACCGTCAAGCGGACCGGCGCCATCGTGGACGTGCCGGTCGGCAAGGGCCTGCTCGGCCGCGTCGTCGACGCCCTCGGCAACCCGATCGACGGCAAGGGCCCGATCCAGTCGACCGAGCGTCGCCGCGTCGACGTCAAGGCTCCGGGCATCATCCCGCGCAAGTCTGTGCACGAGCCGATGGCCACGGGCCTGAAGGCGATCGACGCCCTGATCCCGGTCGGCCGCGGCCAGCGCGAGCTGATCATCGGCGATCGCCAGACCGGCAAGACCGCCATCGCCCTCGACACGATCCTGAACCAGAAGCCGGGCCACACCGCCGGCAGTGACGAGAAGGCCAAGCTCTACTGCATCTACGTCGCTATCGGCCAGAAGCGCTCGACGGTGGCCCAGTTCGTGAAGGTCCTGGAGGACCAGGGCGCGCTGGAGTACTCCATCGTCATCGCCGCCACGGCGTCCGACGCGGCCCCGATGCAGTTCATCGCGCCGTTCGCCGGCTGCGCCATGGGCGAGTACTTCCGCGACAACGGCATGCACGCCGTGATCGTGTACGACGATCTGTCCAAGCAGGCCGTGGCCTACCGCCAGATGTCGCTGCTGCTGCGCCGCCCGCCGGGCCGCGAGGCGTATCCGGGCGACGTGTTCTACCTCCACAGCCGCCTGCTCGAGCGCGCCGCCAAGATGGGCGACGCCGCCGGCAACGGCTCGCTGACCGCGCTGCCGGTCATCGAGACCCAGGCCAACGACGTCTCGGCCTACATCCCGACCAACGTGATCTCGATCACCGACGGCCAGATCTTCCTCGAGACCGACCTGTTCTACCAGGGCATCCGCCCGGCGGTGAACGTCGGCCTCTCGGTGTCGCGGGTGGGCTCCTCGGCGCAGACCAAGGCGATGAAGAAGGTCGCCGGCAAGATCAAGGGCGAGCTCGCGCAGTACCGCGAGATGGCCGCCTTCGCGCAGTTCGGCTCGGATCTCGACGCCTCCACCCAGGCGCTCCTGAACCGCGGCTCGCGGCTCACCGAGCTCCTGAAGCAGCCGCAGTTCTCGCCACTGAAGATGGAAGAGCAGGTCGCGGTGATCTACGCCGGCGTGAACGGCTACCTCGACAAGATGCCGGTGACCAAGGTCCGTCCCTTCGAGGACGCGCTGCTCTCGACCCTGCGCTCCAAGCACAAGGACCTGCTCGACTCGATCGCCGCCTCCAAGGACCTGTCGGACGAGAACGCCGGCAAGCTGAAGAGCGTCGTCGAGAGCGTCGCCAAGTCGATCGGCTGATGTGAGGCCCCTCCCCTCGGGGAGGGATCTTGGGTGGTGCGGGGGGATCCCGGTCCCCGCCGCACCGCCCGAACTTCCGGCTCCTTCCCGCCGAGGGAAGGAGAGGCCCATAGAACGGACCTGGACCTCACCCGATGGCGAGTTTGAAGGACCTGCGCAACCGCATCACCTCGGTGAAGGCGACGCAGAAGATCACCAAGGCCATGCAGATGGTCGCCGCCGCCAAGCTGCGCCGGGCGCAGATGGCCGCCGAGGCGGGCCGTCCCTACGCCGAGAAGATGTCGGCGGTGCTCGGCAACCTCGCGGGCAACCTCGTCGGCGGCGTCGGCGCCCCGCGGCTCCTGTCCGGGACCGGCTCCGAGCAGACGCACCTGCTCGTGGTGTGCACGGGCGACCGCGGCCTCGCCGGCGCGTTCAACTCGTCGATCGTCCGCCTCGCGGTGCGCGAGTACGCCCAGAGGCTCGCCGCCGAGGGCAAGACGGTCAAGATCATGACGGTCGGCAAGAAGGGCCTCGACGCGCTGCGCCGGCAGTACCGCGACCAGATCGTCGAGAGCATGGACATCCGCGGCAACCGCCCGGTGGATTACGAGTTCGCCGCCTCGATCGCCGACAAGATCCTGACCCGCTTCGAGAACGGCGAGTTCGACGTCGCGACCCTGTTCTACTCCGAGTTCCGCTCGGTCATCTCGCAGATCCCGACCGCGCAGCGCCTGATCCCCGCGGAGCTGCCGGCGGTCGACACGACCGCGAAGGCGGCCGCCGGCAACGCCGCCCTGGAATTCGAGCCGTCCGAGGAGGCGATCCTCGAGACGCTGCTGCCGAAGAACCTGACGGTGCAGATCTACCGGGCGCTCCTGGAGAACGCCGCCTCCGAGCAGGGCGCGCGCATGAGCGCCATGGACTCGGCGACCCGCAACGCGGGCGAGATGATCAAGAAGCAGACGCTGATCTACAACCGGACGCGTCAGGCCATGATCACCAAGGAACTCATCGAGATCATCTCGGGCGCGGAAGCCCTCTGAGGCACCGCGACCCGACCGCACAGCTTGAAGGGTAGGTTAACGATGGCGAACACCGCACTCCCCGGCACCGGCTCCAACAAGGTCGGCAAGATCACCCAGGTCATCGGCCCCGTGGTCGACGTGCAGTTCGAGGGCCACCTGCCCGAGATCCTGAACGCGCTGGAGACCAAGAACAACGGCGCCCGCCTCGTCCTCGAGGTGGCCCAGCAGCTCGGCGAGAACACCGTCCGCTGCATCGCCATGGACACGTCCGAGGGCCTGACCCGCGGCCAGGAGTGCACCGACACCGGCGAGCCGATCAAGGTTCCGGTCGGCATGAACACGCTCGGCCGCATCATGAACGTCATCGGCGAGCCGATCGACGAGGCTGGCCCAGTCCAGGCCGACACGTTCCGCGCCATCCACCAGCCGGCCCCCTCCTACGCCGAGCAGTCGACCGAGGCCCAGATCCTCGTGACCGGCATCAAGGTGGTGGACCTGCTCGCCCCCTACGCGAAGGGCGGCAAGATCGGCCTGTTCGGCGGCGCCGGCGTCGGCAAGACCGTGCTGATCATGGAGCTGATCAACAACATCGCCAAGGTGCACTCGGGCTACTCGGTGTTCGCCGGCGTGGGTGAGCGCACCCGCGAGGGCAACGATCTCTACCACGAGATGATCGAGTCCAAGGTGAACGTCGACCCGAAGGAGCACGGCTCCGCCGAGGGTTCGAAGTGCGCCCTGGTCTACGGCCAGATGAACGAGTCGCCGGGCGCCCGCTCGCGCGTCGCCCTGACCGGCCTCACGATCGCCGAGCAGTTCCGCGACGACGGCCAGGACGTGCTGTTCTTCGTCGACAACATCTTCCGCTTCACGCAGGCGGGCTCCGAGGTGTCGGCGCTCCTCGGCCGCATCCCGTCGGCGGTGGGCTACCAGCCGACGCTCGCCACCGACATGGGCGCCCTCCAGGAGCGCATCACCACCACGACCAAGGGCTCGATCACCTCGGTGCAGGCGATCTACGTGCCGGCCGACGACCTGACCGACCCGGCGCCCGCCGCCTCGTTCGCCCACCTCGACGCCACGACCGTGCTGTCGCGCTCGATCGCCGAGAAGGGCATCTACCCGGCGGTGGACCCGCTGGACTCGACCTCGCGCATGCTGTCGCCGGCGATCCTCGGCGAGGAGCACTACGATGTCGCCCGCCGCGTCCAGCAGACCCTGCAGCGCTACAAGGCTCTCCAGGATATCATCGCGATCCTGGGCATGGACGAGCTGTCCGAGGAGGACAAGCTGACCGTGGCCCGCGCCCGCAAGATCGAGCGCTTCTTCTCGCAGCCCTTCTCGGTGGCCGAGGTGTTCACTGGCTCGCCGGGCAAGCAGGTCGCCCTCGAGGACACCATCAAGGGCTTCAAGGGCCTGGTGAACGGCGACTACGACGACCTCCCGGAGGCCGCCTTCTACATGGTCGGCACCATCGAGGAGGCCCAGGAGAAGGCCAAGAAGCTCAAGGCCGCGTAAGACGACACCCCCTTCCCCGCGCGGGAAGGGGACAGAGGCCGCGCGGGCGACCCTGACCGGTGCCGTCCGCGCAGCCTTTTTCCGAGACGCTCCGCCCGCTTGGCGGGGCGCGCGCCGCCGATCCGGGAACACGTCAGGCCATGGCCACCTTCCACTTCGATTTCGTCGGCCCCGAGCGGACGCTGTATTCCGGCGAGGTGACCGCCGTTCAGCTGCCCGGCACCGAGGGCGAGATGACCGTGATGCCGGGCCACGCGCCCGTGCTGACCTCCCTTCGGGTCGGCGTCATCGTGATCACCGAGAGCCAGGGCAGCGGCAAGCGGATCTACGTCCGCGGCGGCTTCGCCGATATCGGCCCGACGGCCGTGACCGTGCTGGCCGAGCGCGCCGCCCCGATCGAGGAGCTGACGCACGAATCCCTCGACCGCGACATCGAGGCGATCGAGATGCAGCGCGACGCCACCGAGGACCTGCAGAAGCGCGAGGAGCTGAACGGCCAGATCGTCCAGCTCCAGGAGACCAAGGCGCTCCTGAAGCTCTGAGCCTCGTTCAGCGGGCGCCCTCCAGCGCCCGCGCCAGCAGGTCGGCCCGCGCTGCCGCGTCCGTCGGGCAGCCCCGCTCCAGCCAGATCCTCCGCGCCGCGGCCAACCCGCGCCCGATCCCGGGCCCCGGCGCCACCCCGGCCGCGACGAGATCCGCCCCCGCCAGGGGAAAGGCCGGCGACTCCCCTTCCCCCTCCAGGGCCCGCAGGGCCGCCCGCGCCGCCTCCGTCACGGCGGGCCGCGGCTCTCCGGCCAGGATCGCCAGCGCGTCGGCCAGGCACGACAGGCCGTGCTCCGCCGCCAGGGCCCGCGCCGCGACCGCGTCCAGCACCGCGCATCCGTGGAGATCGGCCAGCGCCGCGGCGTAGCCGAGCAGCTGCCCGTGCTCGTTCTTCGACAGGCGTAGCCGGTCGCGCAGCCGGTCGGCGTCGTGCCGAGCGCCGACGGCGAGGGCCGCGAGGCGCGTCACCGGAGGCAGGCCCGCGGCTGCGGCCCGTTCCAGCCGCCCGAGCTCCCCGACGCCGCCGGTGATCCGCGGCAGCAGCCCGGTCGTGCTCAGCGTCGTCACCATGGCCGCGCCGCCGGGGGCCGCGAGCAACTTCAGGAATTCCGCGCGCACGCGCTCGCGAGAGAGCCGGTCCAGGCTGTCCCGCGCGGCCACGCAGGCCGCCAGCGCCGCGGCGTCTGGCGCGCCGGCTCCGAACCGCGCATGGAAGCGGAAGAAGCGCAGGATCCGCAGCGCGTCCTCGCGGATCCGGGTCGCCGGGTCGCCGATGAAGCGCACCCGCCCGGCCGTCAGGTCGGGCCGGCCGCCCACCGGGTCGTGCAGGGTTCCGTCGGCGCCGAGGGAGAGCGTGTTGACGGTGAAGTCGCGGCGCTCGGCGTCGCGGAGGAAGTCGCTGCCGAAGCGGACGACGGCGTGACGCCCGTCGGTCTCGACGTCCTCGCGCAGGGTCGTGACCTCGATCGGCCCGTCCTCGGTCACCAGCGTGATGGTGCCGTGCTCGATGCCGGTCGGCACCGCCTTGAGGCCGGGCGCCCGCTGCGCCGCCCGCATCACCGCCTCGGGCCGGTGCGTCGTCGCCATGTCGATGTCGGCGGTCGGCGCGCCGAGGAGCGCGTCGCGGACGCAGCCGCCGATCAGGCGGGTCTCCGCGCCCGGCGCGTCCAGGGCCGCGAGGACGCGGCGGACGCCCGGGCGTTCGAGCAGGGCCGCCAGCCCCGCCGGATCGAGGGCGCGGCTCACCGGAAGCCACCGGGTACGAGGCGGCCGTTCTCCATGTGGGTCGGCACGTAGCCCCCGGGACGGCGCTCCGAGAACAGGCCCTCGTAGACGAGGGTGCCGATCACCACCGCCAGCCCGGCCAGGACCAAGCGGAACAGGTGCGCGTCCCAGTGTACCCGGCGCAGGGGATTGCGGCCGGACAGCAGCAGGTAGACGAGGAACAGCGCGAAGGGAATGAGGAAGAGGCCGAACTCTTCGAGGATGCGGCGGAGCATGCGGTCAGCCTAACGCGCCGCGCGGTCGGCGTCGCCCGGCTCCGCCTCCGGGTAGAGCCGTTCCCGCAGATTGTTCAGGATCCCGGCGGTGACGCCCCAGATCAGCCGCTCGCCGAAGGTCAAGGCGTAGAACCAGCGCTCGCGGCCCTGCCACGCGCGGGAGCGCAGGCGGTAGCGCTCCGGGTCCATGAGGAACGGGAGCGGTACCTCGAAGACGTCGGCCACCTCGTCCGGGTTCGGCGTCAGGACCGCGCCGGGATCGACCAGGCCGATGACCGGCGTCACGAGGAAGCCGGTGCCCGAGAGGTATGGGTCGAGATAGCCGAGGAACCGCACCGCCTCGGGCGGCAGCCCGATCTCCTCGTAGGCCTCCCGCAGGGCCGCGTCCGCAGGCCCGGGATCGGAGGGATCGATCTTGCCCCCCGGCAGCGCCACCTGCCCGGAATGGTCGCGCAGGTTGGCGGCCCGCATCGTCAGGATCAGGGTCGGACCGTCCGCGCGCGGCACGACCGCCACGAGGACGGCGGCCCGGCGGTGCGGCGGCGGCGGGATCACGGCCGTCCCGTCCGGATCGAGGCTGTGGTCGCCCCGGGGATTGGAGGTCGGATCGTCCGGTCCGGGCGGGTCCGGCGACAGGCCGGCGGCGGCGCGGGCGAGGAAGTCGGCGAGCGGGTCGCTCACGCGGCGGCGACCGGCGCGATCGAGTGGAAGGCGCCGCCGGCCCACAGGCCGAGCCAGGGCTTCCCGTCGACCAGACGCTCCTCGGCGAGGTCCACGAGGTCGTAGGTGAGCGCCCGGGTCACGAGCGCCCACAGCCCGCGGCGGACATGGAGGTAGGGCTTCAGCGCCCCGTCCGGCGCCTCCTCGAAGCGGAGGGTGTGGTCGGCGTCGACGCTCACTAGGTCGTCGACGTTGGTCCGGAACGAGACCCGCCGGTCCGCCCCGCTCCCGTCCACCGCCATCTCGACGGCCACGAAGGCCGCGTCGTCCACGGTGATGCCCACGCTCTCCACCGGCGTGACCAGGACGGTCCGGCCGTCCGGCTCGCGCCGCAGGATGGTGGCGAAGAGCTTGACCAGCTTGTCCCGTCGGATCGGCGAGCCGTTGTGGAACCACGTCCCGTCCGCGGCGATGCGGATGTCGATGGCGCCGCAATAGGGTGGGTCCCACCGCTCCACCGGCGGCAGCCCGCGCTTCGGCAGATCCCCGAGGGCCGCGCTGAGGCGGCTCAAGGTCGGGTCGGGGGCGGGATCCTCGCTCATGCCCGTGACAGATAGCGTCGCGATGCCCGGTCAGCCATGGCCGAGAGGAGGATCGGCGCCGGTTCCGTCCCGGATCGCAGATTCGCGATCCTAGGCCGGCCCGGCGCCCTGGGTATTCACCGTCAGGGCGTAGAGCGACTGGCTCGCCGCCATGAACAGGCGGTTGCGCTTGGGGCCGCCGAAGGTCAGATTCCCGCACACTTCCGGCAGGCGGATCCGACCGATGAGCTTGCCCTGGGGCGTCCAGACGGTGACGCCGTTGTAGCCCACGGCCCGGCCGGCATTGCTCGACACCCAGAGATTGCCGTCGACGTCGGTCCGCAGGCCGTCGGGCCCGCATTTCACCCCGTCGACGACGCAGTCCGAGAAGAGGCGCTTGTTCGAGAGCGCCGCCCCGGCCCCGACGTCGAAGGCATAGATCTCGCCCTTGCCGCCGGGTCCGGTATCCCCGGGACCCTTGCCGGTGGAGCAGACGTAGAGCGTCCGGTGATCGGGCGAGAAGCACAGGCCGTTGGGGTCGGGCACCTCGTCGTCGGTCAGAACCCGGTCGACCCGGCCGGACGGGTCGATGCGGTAGACCGCGTTCGGGAGCTCGCGTCGCCGCGGGACGGTCCCGGCGGGCTGGCCGAGCCGCGGATCGAGATGGCCCTGCCGGTTGCTCGGGCCGCCGGCGACGTCGGGCAGGCCCTCGTAGAGAAGCGCCCCGTAGGGCGGATCGGAGAACCAGTAGGCGCCGTCCGGGTGCTGGATGACGTCGTTGGGCGAGTTGAGCGGCTTGCCCTCGAACGAATCGGCCAGGACCGTCGCCGAGCCGTCGAGCTCGTAGCGGACGACCCGCCCGGTGGCGTGCTCGCAGGTAAGCTGTCGCCCCTGGCGATCGAAGCTGTTGCCGTTGGAGTTGTTGCTCGGCATCCGGAAGGTGGAGACGTGCCCGTCCTCCTCCAGCCAGCGCATCTGCCGGTTGTTCGGGATGTCGCTCCAGACGAGGTAACGGCCGACCGAGTTCCAGGCCGGTCCCTCCGCCCAGAGGGCGCCGGTCCAGAGCCGGCGGATGGCGCTGTTGGGCACGATGTAGGGCTCGAACGCCGGGTCGACCGTGACGATGTCCGGATCGGTGAAGTAGGTGGTCGGGGCGGCGCCAGGCCGGAAGTCGCGCGGCGGGCTCGTCACCGTGCTGGGCGGTTCCGGTCGGGCCGCCGCGTCGCCGGCAGTGACGGCCAGGGCCCCCAGGCCCGCGAGGATCGTGCGCCGGGATCGCGGAATCGACTCGCGTTCACCCGCGATCCCGGATGCGTCGGTCCGCGACGGTCGCATGTGATCCTCCCCCGCACATCGGGCCTCTGCGCCGCGATGCGCCCGGGCAGGTTAGGACCGTCGTCCTGCGCGGGTCAATCGGGACGGCGCCTCAGGATCTTCCAGACGCCGTCCGCCGAGGCGAGGAGACGTGTGCCGTCGCGGACGTCGCCGCGCATGAACACCAGGGAGCCCGTGCGCTTGACGACCTGCGGCCGGATCTCGATCCAGTCGCCGAGTCGGCCGACATCGATGAACTTCATCTCCAGCTGGATGGTCACGCAGTTGGCGCCCCCGGCGGCGCGCATCGCGGTCTCGCCGAGGGCGCGGTCGGCGAAGCTCATCAGCATGCCGCCGTGGACCACGCCGATCAGGTTGGCGTGCTTCTGATCGGCCCGGAAGGCGTAGGCGCCGTCCGCGCCGCGGACGTGCAGCGGCCCGACATGGGCGATGAAGCCCTTGTCCTCCACCGGCGTCCAGCCTTCGGCGGAGGGGTCGTGGGCGGCGGGGTCGTGGGCATCCGTGTCGTTCGTCATCGCGTCGGGCTCGTTCGTGTCGGGGTCTCGGAGGGCGGCTGTCAGGTTTCCCGGGGCTTGGCCCGGCGGGTCGGGGCCTCGCTGAGCGGGTCCTCCGGCCAGGGATGGCGCGGGTAGCGCCCGCGCATCTCGGACCGCACCGCCGCCCAGGAACCGCGCCAGAAGCCCGGCAGGTCCCGCGTGATCTGGATCGGCCGCTGGGCCGGCGACAGCAGGTGCAGGACCAGCGGCCGGCCGCCGGCCCTGGGATGCCGGTCGAGGCCGAACAGCTCCTGGACTCGGACCGCCAGCGCCGGTTCCTCGGCCGTGTAATCCACCGGGATGCGGGAGCCGGTCGGCACCTCGACATGGGTCGGCGCCTCCGCGTCGAGCCGCGCGCGCAGGTCCCAGGGCAGCAGGGCCTGGAGGGCGTCCGCGAGGTCGCTCGCCGTGACCGACGCCAGGGCGGCGCGCCCCACTAGGGCAGGCGCCAGCCACGTCTCCGCGGTGCGAGCCAGGGCGTCGTCCGACAGGTCGGGCCAAGCCACGCCGTCGGCGGCGTGCAAGAAGGTCACCCGGGCCCGCCACTGCGCCAGGGCCTGCGTCCACGGCAGGCGGTCGATCCCGAGATCGGCGATGCCGCGCGCCAGGATCGCGGCGCTGTCCGTATCGGGCGGCACCGGCAGCGGCCGTGACCCGAGACTGACCGCGCCGAGCCGCCGGACCGCCCGCGCCCGCAGGGCGGCCGCCTGCGGATCGAAGGCGATCTCGGTGCGCGACTCGATCCGGTCGGCGAAGAGGCGCTCGATCGCCTCAGTGCCGATCGCCGCCGCGGCCAGGATCCGGGCGTTCCCGGCCGATCCGGCGAGGTCGGCGACCACCAGATGGGTCTCGCGGGCGAGCGGGCTCGCCGGGTCGAGGCGCCCGGCCCGACCGCTCGCCATCACGAACTCGCCCTCGCGGCCGCGCGCCCGGGCGACCCGGTCGGGATAGGCGAGTGCCAGGAGCGGCCCGGCGGCGGCCGGACCGGCATCCGGGCTCGCGGGGCCGGTGGCCCCGGCGTTCCGGGCCCAGTTCTCGGCGAGCCGGCGCATGTCGGCGGCGCGCCCGCCCCGGTCGCGGAGGAAGCGCTCGACCCGGTCGTCGAGGTCGACCCCGTCGCCCCCAAGGCCCCGCTCCACCAGCACGGCGGCGAGGTCGGCCGCGGCCCGCGCCTGGCCGGTACCGGCCGCGACCGTCACCATCCGGGCGAGCCGCGGCGGCAGCGGCAGCGCCCGCAGGCGCGCGCCGACCGGCGTCAGGCGGCCGTCGGCGTCGAGGGCGCCCAGCTCACTCAGCAGGGCGCGGGCCTCCGCCAGGGCCGGCGCCGGCGGCGGGTCGAGGAAGGCGAGCGCGCCCGGGTCGGTCACGCCCCAGGCGGCGCAGTCGAGGAGCAGCCCGGCGAGGTCGGACGACAGGATCTCGGGCCGCGTGAACGGCTCCAGGGCGTTGGTGCCGGCCTCGGACCAGAGCCGCCAGCACAGGCCGGGCTCGGTGCGGCCGGCGCGGCCCCGGCGCTGGTCCACCGAGGCGCGGGAGGCGCGGGCCGTGACCAGCCGGGTCAGGCCGAGGCCCGGCTCGTAGACCGGGACCCGCGCCAACCCCGAATCGACCACGATCCGGACGCCCTCGATGGTCAGGGAGGTCTCGGCGATGCTGGTCGCGAGGACGACCTTCCGGGTGCCGGCGGAGGCCGGCGCGACGGCGCGGTCCTGCTCGGCGGGCGTCAGCGCGCCGTAGAGCGGCGCGAGCTGCACGTCGGGTCCGACCTTCTCGGCCAGCAGGTCGGCGGTCCGGCGGATCTCGGCCTGCCCGGGCAGGAACACCAGGATCGAGCCCGGATCCGCCCGCAGGGCGCGCAAAGTGACCTCGGCGACCGAGTCCTCGATCCGCCGGTTCGGATCGCGCTCCGCGTAGCGGGTCTCCACCGGGAAGGCGCGCCCCTCGGAGGCCACGACCGGGGCGTCGCCCATCAGCCGCGCGACCCGGGCGCCGTCGAGGGTCGCCGACATGACGAGGATCCGCAGGTCTTCCCGCAGGCCGCCCTGCGCGTCGAGCGCCAGCGCGAGGCCGAGATCGGCGTCGAGGGAGCGCTCGTGGAACTCGTCGAACAGGACGGCTCCGACCCCGGACAGTTCCGGATCGTCCAGGATCATCCGGGTGAAGACACCCTCGGTGACGACCTCGATCCGCGTGCGGCCCGAGATCTTCGAGCCGAGGCGGACCCGCAGGCCGACCGTGCCGCCGACCGGTTCGCCCAAAGTCTGGGCCATCCGC
Organism: Methylobacterium sp. yr668; assembly: GCF_900116245.1. Lineage (NCBI taxonomy): Bacteria > Pseudomonadati > Pseudomonadota > Alphaproteobacteria > Hyphomicrobiales > Methylobacteriaceae > Methylobacterium > Methylobacterium sp. yr668. The sequence goes on from NZ_FOZY01000002.1 coordinate 363,017, forward strand.
GCGGCGGCGGCCCGGGCCGCGAGGCGGCGCGGCTCCAGCAGGACGATCTTGCGCCCGTCAAGCCAGGGCACCGCGAGCAGGTCGAGGGGCACGCGCGTCGTCTTGCCGGCGCCGGGGGGCGCCACCAGGACGGCGGCGTTCCGCGCGGCGAGCGCGCGGCGCAGATCGGGGAGCGCCGCCTCGATCGGCAGCACGGGTGCGGGACCGGCCATCGCGGCCGCTGATGGCGCGGTGCGGCGCCGAGCGCAACCGGGCCGGGCCCGGGACCGCGACGCGTCCGGCATTCCCGTGACGCCGCGCGCGATTCGACACGGGCTTGCCGCCCCGGGCCCTGGTGGCCGCGCGGCGCCGCCGCGATCGTGCGGCGCGACTGCACAGATCCAACGGGAGCGAAACGATGACCCTCCGCCGCCGCGCGCTGACTCTGGCCGCCCTCGCCCTGGCCCTGCCGCTGGCGACCCCGCTGGCGACCGTGGCGGCGCGGGCGCAGGACCGGCTGCCGACCATCCCGCCCCAGGACTACACGCCCGAGCAGAAGCAGGCGGCCGAGGCCTTCGCGCAGGCGCGCGGCAAGCCGCCCTTCGGGCCGTTCGAGCCGCTCATGTACTCGCCGGAGGTGATGACGCTCGCCCGGTCGATGGGCGACTACCTCCGCTTCAAGCCGAAGATCGGCACCACGCTCTCGGAGCTGGTGATCCTGATGACCGCCCGCCGCTGGACGCAGGACTACGAGTGGTACGTCCACGCGCCGATCGCCGAGAAGGCCGGCATCTCCGCCGACATCATCGCGGCGATCCGCGACGGCCGCCGGCCGGCGAAGATGAGCGACGACGAGACCCTCGTGTACGATTTCACCGCCGAGCTCCAGGACACGAAGCGCGTCTCCGACGCGACCTTCGCCCGCGCCGAGGCCCGGTTCGGCAAGCCCGGCGTCGTCGATCTGGCGGCGATCTCCGGCTACTACACGTTCCTGGCGATGGAGCTGAACGCGGCCCGCTACCCGATTCCCGCCGACGGCAAGCCGCTGCCGCGCATGCCCGAGTGAGCCGGCTTATCCACAGTCGTCCGGCAGCGGAAACTGCGTTGTCCACAGGGTTTGGCCGGTCACGCGCGGCCGGCCCGGCCTCCGTTGACGGAACGTTAACCCTTATGGCCTGTTCTCTTTTCGTTCCCGGACGCGACGAAGGAGAACCCGATGCTGACCCAGGTCCTGGCCCAGCGCGACGATCACGTATGCCCCGTCGAGGCGATCAGCACCGCGTATCTCGGCTTCGCGGGCGGCGATGCCGGGATCGCCCTGCGCTGCGCGATCGCCGACGCCCTGTCCGACCTGATGGAGGCCGAGCGGCGCACGCGCGAGCGCAGTCGCCTGATCTCCCGAGGCTACATCCGCACCGCCCCCGACACGGAGGCCGGACCGGCAAGCTGAACCGTGGCTGCAGGCCGGCTTCAGCATCGGTGCAGCGCGGGCGCGGCATTGTCCCTCGTGTGATCCGGGGCGCCGCAGGCGCTCCCCGCACCCACCGGAGACAGGTCATGACACGCATCGCTCTGCTCTCGGCCGCCGCGCTGATCGGCGCGGGCACCCTGGCCTCCACCGCCGCCGAGGCCCGCGGCGGCGGCGCCATCGCGGCCGGCATCATCGGCGGCCTCGCGGCCGGCGCCCTGATCGGCGCCGCGACCCAGGCCCACGCGGCGCCCGGCTACGGCTACGGATACGCGGATTACGGCTACGCCCCGGCTCCCGTGGTCGTGCGGCGGCCCCCGGTCTACCGCGTCTACGAGGAGGACGCGCCGGTCTACGCCACCCGCCGGACCGTGACCTACGAGCGGGTCCCGGTCGGCTACGGCCCCGCCCGCCACTGGGGCGGGGATTACGAGGGCGGCTACGGCTATCGCGGCTGGTGAGCCGGGGGTTGCGCCCGGGCGCCGTGACGGCGCCCGGGCGCGTGGCTTAAGACGGTGGCGGCGCCGACCGAATCGGGTTTCCGGCACCCCACCGACGGGTCATCGACGGGTCCATGCTGGTCCACGAAGGCGAGACGCGTACCCCCGAGGCCGACAGGGCGCTCGCCCTCTCCCTCGCCGGGGTGGCCGGCGCGCTGAACACCGCCGGCTTCTACGCGGTGGGCCTCTACGCCTCGAACATGACCGGGAACGTCTCGGCCATCTCGGACAGGACCGGCACGGGCGACCTGCTCCTCGCCCTGCAAGCCGGTCTGCTCGTCGTCCTGTTCGTGCTCGGCGCCGCCACCGCGACGCTGCTCATCCGTCGCCGCCGTCGCGGGCACCGACCGGGCGCCTACGCCTACGGGGTCTGCGCGGAGGCGATCCTCCTCGTCGCCGTCGGCCTGGTCGTGCTGCCGCTCCACGAGCCGGCGCGGAGCCACGCCCTGGTACTCGGCCTGAGCTTCGTCCTGGGCCTTCAGAACGCGGCCGTGACCAAGATCTCCGAATCGCGGGTGCGGACCACGCACGTGACCGGCATGATCACCGACATCGGCATCGAACTCGCGCGCTGGCTGGACCGCGGCCCATCCGGCGCGGATCCACTCAAGCCCCACGATCCGGAGCGGCTGCGGCTGTACCTGCTGACCGTCGGCGCCTTCCTGGCGGGCGGTGTGGTGGGGGTCGTGGCCTACCGCCTCGTCGGCGTGGCCCTGCTCTTCGCGGCGGCCGCGATCCTGGCCGGCCTCGCCCTCCCGGCGCTCAGGCGGTGACGTCGAGGAGCTGACCCATCATGCGGTCGGCGGAGCGCGCCACCGCGGCGTTCAGCGCGAAGGCCGACCGCGACCCGATCAGGTCCAGCGCGGCGCCCGACAGGTCCACCTGCGCGGCCGGCGGCAGTGTCGCGTCGCCGGTGGGCGCGCCGCTCGCCGCGATGGTCTCGGCCGCTCTCCCGAGCCGGTCGGTGGCCCGGGTCATGCCGGTGGCGGCGGTCTGAAGGGCGTCGATCATACCGGAATCTCCCCGCCGCCACTCTGGCAGGGACACGACAAGGGCCGGTTTCGGCGATCGCTCAAATGCAATCCATCCGGCGCGACGGCCGCCGCGTCCGCCTCACCCCTTCGGCGCGCACACGGTCACCGGAGAGGCGCCGCCGTAGGGCCGCTCCGCCTCGGCGATCTGCTTCGCGGCGGCCTCGCAGGCCTGCTTCGTGTTGAACTCGACCGATCCGATCGCGGAGCCCGAGCCGGCGAGCATGATGATGAGCACGTAGACCACGCCATTCCCCTCCGGCATCCCGGTCCGGCGTCGCGCTGCGTGCTGGTGCGGACGGCGGGACTCGAACCCGCACGGCCTCGCGGCCGCAAGATTTTAAGTCTCGTGCGTCTACCGGTTCCGCCACGTCCGCATGCACCCTCGGTAGCGGGGGCGGCGGGTCCGATCAAGCGGGGGGCGTCCAACCGTACAGCCAGGCGTAGCGGTCGCGCATGCCGTCCGGGCCGAGACGGGCCATCACGGCGTTGCGCAGGAACGCCACCACGCCGCCGGCGTGGTAGGTCCGGCCGTTGCTCCGCGCCGCTTTCTGAACCCGTCGCACCCGTGCGGTCCGCGCGCCCGAATACGCCGCGAGCGCGGCCGGAACGTCGGCGTTGTCTGCGAGGGCGCGCGTGAGGATCGCGGCGTCCTCGATCGCCAGGGCGGCCCCCTGCGCGAGATAGGGCAGCACCGGGTGGCCGGCATCGCCGATCAGCGCGAGCCGGTCGCGGGCGAGCGGGCGCGCCACGGCCCGGTCGGCGAGCGACCAGACCAGCCAGGAATCCGGCAGGCTCAGGAGATCGCGCAGCGGCGCGGCGCTGCCGCGCAGGTGCCCGCGCAGCACGGCCGGCTCCCCGAGCCGGCCCCAGCCCTCGTCGCCCACCGCCTCGGGCACCACCGCCACCACGTTGAGGAACTGGCCGTCCCGCACCGGGTAGTGCACCACGTGCCGGCCGCGGCCGAGCCACAGGCCGGTGGCGCCGCCGCGCAGGTCCTGCGGGACCGCCTCCATCGGGATGAGCGCGCGCCACGCCGCGGCCTGACCCGGGCGGAGCGGCGCCGAATCGAGATGCGCGCGCAGCCGGGACCTCAGCCCGTCCGCGCCGATCGCGAGGTCGAAGGCGACCGGTTGGGCCCCGCTCGCGCCCTCGACGGTGAGGACGGCCTCGGACGTCGTCTGGGACACGGCCGTGACGGTGCGCCCCATCATCAGGCGGATGGTCGAGCGGCTCCGGAGCGCGTCGAGCAGCAGCGTCTGCAGGTCGGCGCGGTGGATCACGTAGTAGGGCGCGCCGAAGCGGCTCTGCGCCTGCGCGCCGAGCGCCACGCCGCCGATGCGGCGGCCGCTGTCAAGGGCCCGCACCTCGACCGCCGGCGGCTCGCTCGCCGCCCGGCGCAGGGCCGCCGAGAGCCCGAGGCCTGCCAGAACCCGGCTCGCGTTGGGCGAGATCTGGATCCCGGCCCCGACCTCGCTGAAGCCGGTCCGGCGCTCGATCACCGTGACGGCGTGGCCGGCATCCGACAGCGCCAGCGCCGCCGTCAGGCCGCCGATCCCGGCCCCGACGATCCCGATCCGCAGAGATGGACTGCCAGAAGGCACGGTGGGCGGCGCCTACTCCGCCGCGACCTTGGCGTCGTCCCGCCACACGCAGGCCTGCGGCTCCGCCTCGTCGGCCTTCAGGCCGGCCCGGTAGCGGTAGAGCGTCGAGCAGTACTGGCAGATGATTTCGCTGTCGGCGCCCATGTCGAGGAACACGTGCGGGTGGTCGAACGGCGGCAGCGCGCCGATGCACATGAACTCCTTCACGCCCACGGTGATCACCGGCACGCCCGGCTCGTTGTGGAAGTGCGGTACCGCCTTGCCTGCCATCCGGCCCTCGCCTGCCCCGCGACTGACCGCGCGGCGAATCTGCCAGCGCGCTCCCGGGCGTCTCGCGGCCGCTTATGCCGCCAGCCCCGCGACCGGCGCAAGCCTCGCCCGACCTACGACCGATGCGGCTTGGACTCCCGGGCCCCGCGCCGTACATAGGGCGAAGCCCGATTGACGCCGCCGCGAAAAAAGTCCCGATCATGCAGCAGGAACAGGCCAGTGCGCAGGGTGCGCGCCGCGCCCCGGAACCGCCGATCCACGGTCCCGAGGGTTTCGAGGGCATGCGCCGGGCGGGTCGGCTCACCGCCGAGGCCCTCGACCTGCTGATGGAGGCGACGCAGCCCGGCGTCACCACCGAGGAACTCGACAAGCTCGCCTACACCTTCGCCATGGACCACGGCGCCTATCCGGCCTCGCTGCTCTACCGCGGCTATCCGAAGTCGATCTGCACCTCGATCAACCACGTGGTCTGCCACGGCATCCCCAACGACAAGCCGCTGCGCGAGGGCGACATCGTCAACCTCGACATCTGCCTGATCCTCGACGGCTGGCACGGTGATTCGAGCCGGATGGCCTATGTCGGCGAGGTGCCGCGCAAGGCCCAGCGCCTGTGCGAGATCACCTACGAGGCGCTGATGCGGGGCGTCGCCGCCGTGAAGCCCGGCGGATCGACCAACGACATCGGCCGGGCGATCCAGTCCTACGCCGAGGGCGAGCGCTGCTCGGTGGTGCGCGATTTCTGCGGCCACGGCCTCGGGCGCACCTACCACGACGCGCCCACGATCCTGCACTACGTCGAGGCCAGCTACGACGTGCCGTTCAAACCCGGCCAGTTCTTCACGATCGAGCCGATGATCAATCTGGGCCGGCCCGCCGTGAAGGTCCTGGGCGACGGCTGGACCGCCGTGACCCGCGACCGCTCGCTCTCCGCCCAGTTCGAGCACACGGTCGGTGTCACCGAGACCGGCGTCGAGATCTTCACGATCTCGCCGAAGGGGCTGCACCAGCCCGTCAACCCGGCCGCCTGACCGGCCGTGCCCGAGCGGCAGGACGACGGTGAGGCGGGGCTGTTCGCCGACAGCGCCGCCCCGTCGCCGGTCGAGAAGGAGACGCCGCACTACCACGGCCACCGCGACCGCCTGCGGGAGAAGTTCTCCGCCGCGGGGCCCGACGCGCTGCCCGATTACGAGCTGCTGGAGCTCGTCCTGTTCCGGGCGATTCCCCGGCGCGACGTGAAGCCCCTCGCCAAGGCGCTGGTCGCCCGGTTCGGCAGCTTCGCCGAGGTGGTCAGCGCCGAGCCGGCGCGGCTCATGGAAGTGGAGGGCGTGAGCGCCGGGGTCGCGTCCGACCTCAAGGTGATCGAGGCCGCGGCGCGGCGGCTGGCCCGGGGCGCGATCCGCGAGCGCGCGCTCCTGGGCTCGTGGAGCGCCCTGCACGAGTACCTGCGCGCCACCATGGCGTTCGCCCCGCGCGAGGAGTTCCGCGTCCTCTTTCTCGACAAGCGCAACCACCTCATCGCCGACGAGGTGCAAGGGCGCGGCACCGTCGACCACACGCCGGTCTACCCGCGCGAGGTCGCCCGCCGGGCGCTCGAACTGTCGGCGACGGCCATCATCCTGGCCCACAACCACCCGTCCGGCGACCCGGCCCCGTCGGCGGCCGACGTGGCGATGACCCGCGAGATCGTGGCCGTCCTGGCGCCGCTCAAGATCGTGGTCCACGACCACGTGATCCTCGGCCGAAACGGTCACGCCAGCCTGAAAGGCCTGAAGTTGATCTGATCCTCCGGCCTCCTTGAGCGTTATCGCCCGCGGATATAGCCATGATCGGGTGGCGCGCCTCTTGCCTCAAGAGCGGGAGCGTACGGGAGGAGCGAGATGGCGGTGACGGCCTTCGACGAGATGAACGGGATCGGCGCGGCCGATCCGGCGGCCGTCCGCGACGCCTACGGCCAGCTCAAGGCCTGGCTCGACTCCACGCCGCCCGAGCATTTCAACACCCGCCGCAGCCAGGCCGAGCTGCTGTTCCGCCGGATCGGCATCACCTTCGCGGTCTACGGCGACAACGAGTCGACCGAGCGGCTGATCCCGTTCGACATCATCCCCCGGGTGATCACCAAGCCGGAATGGGCCTTCCTGGAGCGCGGGCTGACGCAGCGGGTCACCGCCATCAACCTGTTCCTCAAGGACATCTACGGCGCCCAGGAATGCATCAAGGCCGGCATCATCCCGGCCGACCTCGTCTACCGCAACGCCCATTACCGCATGGAGATGCGGTCCTTCCGCGTGCCGCACGACCTCTACGTGCACATCGCCGGCATCGACATCGTCCGGACCGGCGAGAACGACTTCTTCGTGCTGGAGGACAACGCCCGCATCCCGTCGGGCGTCTCCTACATGCTGGAGAACCGGGAGGTCATGCTGCGCCTGTTTCCGGACCTGTTCTCGAAGCACCGGGTCGCGCCGGTGGAGAACTACCCGGACGCCCTGCTCGCCACCCTGCGCAGCCTCGCGCCGGGCTCGGCGACCCGGGACCCGACCGTCGTGCTGCTGACCCCCGGACGCTACAATTCCGCGTTCTACGAGCACTCGTTCCTGGCCGACAAGCTCGGCGTCGAACTGGTGGAGGCGTCCGACCTCTTCACCAAGGACGACGTCGTCTACATGCGCACCACCGAGGGGCCGCGGAAGGTCGACGTCATCTACCGCCGCCTCGACGACGACTTCCTCGACCCGCTGGTCTTCCGCCCGGACTCGGTGCTCGGCGTGCCCGGCCTGATGAACGCCTACGAGCGCGGCTCGGTCACCCTCGCCAACGCGGTCGGGACCGGCATCTCGGACGACAAGGCGGTCTACAGCTACATGCCGGAGATCGTGAAGTTCTTCACCGGCGAGGAGCCGATCCTGCACAACGTGCCGACCTATCGGTGCCGCGAGAAGGACGCGTTCGCGTACGTGATGGACAACCTGTCCGACCTGGTGGTGAAGGAGGTCAACGGCTCGGGCGGCTACGGGATGCTGGTCGGGCCGCATGCCAGCAAGCGCGAGCTCGACGACTTCGCCAAGAAGCTCAAGCACGCCCCGGACGGGTTCATCGCCCAGCCGACCCTGTCGCTCTCCACCTGCCCGACCTTCGTGGCCTCGGGCGTCGCGCCCCGCCACGTCGACCTGCGGCCCTTCGTGCTGTGCGGGGCCGACAAGATCCGCATCGTTCCGGGCGGCCTGACCCGGGTGGCGCTGAAGGAAGGCTCCCTGGTGGTCAATTCCAGCCAGGGCGGTGGCACCAAGGATACCTGGGTGCTCGACGCCTGAGCTCCGCGATATCCGGACGTTCCGAGGCGCGGACACCGTGGTCCGCACGACTTGGCTGAAGACCGATGCTCTCCAGGACTGCCGACAACCTCTTCTGGCTCTCCCGCTACGTCGAGCGCGCCGACTTCGTCGCCCGCATCCTCGACGCGGCGCACCGATTCGCGTCGCTGCCGACGAGCTACGGCGGCGGCGGGAGCAACGAGTGGGAATCGGCCCTCGCCTCCGCCGGCGACCCCGACGCGTTCAAGACCCATTACAGCGCGATCAACGCCGACACGGTCTGCGACTTCCTGGCCTTCAGCCCGCACAACCCCTCCTCGATCCGTTCCTGCATCGAGGCGGCCCGCGAGAATGCCCGCTCGGTCCGCACGGCGCTCACCACCGAGATGTGGGACGCGATCAACGGCGCGTGGCTGGAGCTGCGCAACTACGCCGGCAAGGACCTGAACCGCGACGAGTTCGGCCGCTTCCTCGACTGGGTGAAGACCGTCTCGCTGACCTTCGACGGCTCGGCGTTCCGGACGATGCTGCGCAACGACGCCTTCTGGTTCACCCGGCTCGGCACGGCGATCGAGCGGGCGGACAACACCGCCCGCATCCTCGACGTGAAGTACCAGATCCTGCTGCCGCACGACGAGACGGTGGGCGGCAGCCTCGACTACTTCCAGTGGACCACGATCCTGCGCGAAGTGTCGGCGTTCAACGCCTACCACTGGGTCTACCGGGAGAGCATCAAGCCGCTGCTGGTGGCCGACCTCCTGATGCTCAACAAGCAGATGCCGCGCTCCTTCGCGAACTGCTACGGCGTGATCGTCGAGTATCTCGACCTGATCGCCGACGCCTACGGCCGCCGGGGCCCGAGCCAGCGCCTCGCCGGAAACATGTTGGCGAAGCTGGAGGGCGAGGATATCGACCGGGTCTTCGCCACCGGGCTGCACGAGTTCGTCGAGGCGTTCATCGCCGAGAACAACAAGGTGGGCGAGGCGATCGCGAAGCAGTATCTGGTCGGCTGAACAGGACGGACAGGACGGCGCATGCGCATCCGCGTGGTTCACGAGACCATCTACACGTACGAGCAGCCCGCCCGCGGGCTCGTGCAGGTCCTGCGGCTGACGCCGCGCGACCATGATGGGCAGTACGTCCGCGGGTGGCGGATCGACACCACCGTCGACGGGCGGCTGACCGCCCGCGAGGACGGGTTCGGCAACGTCGTCCACTGGTTCACCCCGGACGAGCCGGCCGACGCCCTGACCATCCGGGTCACCGGCGAGGTCGACACCGACGACACACACGGCGTCGTGCGCGGCACGGTGGAGCGCCTGCCGGACGAGTTCTACCTGCGCGACACGGACCTGTGCGCCGCGAGCCCGGAGCTGCACGCTTTCGCGGAGCGCGTCGCCGCCGAGGACGACGGTGCGACCTTGGCCCGACTCCACCGGCTGATGGGGGCGGTCCACGGTGCTGTGGCCCACGAGCCCGGTCCCGCGAGCGGCGCGGTGCCGGCCGGCAAGGCGTTCGCGGCGGGCCGCGGGATCTGCCAGGATCTCGCCCACGTGCTCATCGCCGCCGCCCGCCACATCGGCATCCCGGCGCGCTACGTCGCCGGCTACCGGGCCCGGGAGGACGGGCAGGCGGATGTCGAGGCGCCCCACGGCTGGGTCGAGGCCCTGGTGCCGGATCTCGGCTGGGTGGCGTTCGACCCGTGCTACGATGTCAGCCCGACGGACAACTACATCCGCGTCGCCACCGGCCTGGACTATCTCGGGGCGGCGCCGATCCGCGGCAGCCGGACCGGCGGTGGCACCGAGACACTGGACGTGAAGCTCCGGGTCGAGCAAGGCAGGGCCGCCGCTCAATCCTGACCGTCCCGACCCCGGTCCGCCGACCGCACGAGAGCCCGAAAACGATGACCTACTGCGTCGGTGTCCTGGTGGAGGAAGGGCTGGTCATGGTCGCCGATACCCGCACCAATGCGGGGCTCGACGACATCTCGACCTACCGCAAGCTCCACCATTTCAACGTGCCGGGCGAGCGGGTGATGATGCTCGCCTCCGCGGGCAACCTCTCGATCACCCAGTCGGTGCTCAGCCTGCTCCAGGAGGGCGTGCCCGGCGAGGAGGAGGGTGAGCCGCCGCAGAAGCTCGTCGAGGCGCCGACGATGTTCCAGGCGGCGCAGCTGATCGGCCGGGCCATCCGGCGGGTGCGCGCCATCGAGAAGGACGGGTTCGAGGCGGCCAATATCCGGTTCTCGATCTCGCTGCTGTTCGGCGGCCAGATCGGCACCGGCGAGATGCGGCTGTACCTGATCTACTCCGCCGGCAATTTCATCGAGTGCAGCACCGACGCGCCGTTCCTCCAGATCGGTGAGCACAAGTACGGCAAGCCGATCCTCGACCGCGCCGTGAAGTACACGACCGACCTCTACGACGCCCTCAAGGTGAGCCTGGTCTCGATGGATTCGACCATGCGCTCCAATCTGGGCGTCGGCCTGCCGATCGACATCGCGGTCGCTCGCCGGAACGCGCTGACGCTCGAGGTGAACCACCGGATCGAGGCCGGCGAGGGCTACTTCCACGATCTGCGCGAGCGCTGGTCGGCTGCGCTGCGCGCGGCGCACCGGGCGATCCCGCGCCCGCCCTACGGACCGTCCAACGCCTAGGGCAACTACAGCATCGGCCGTCTTGCTCCGCTGCGCTCGCCGGGACGGGGGCAGATTTCTACGTGGCTGTCCGAGCCGCTGAAGACTCCGCTGCGCCCCAGGCCTTCAGGAGCGCCCGGGTCGCGTCGGCCGGATTCAGGGCGCGCATCGGGCCACCCATGACGGCGAAGCCCGCAGCCCCCGCCGCGCGACAGGCCCCGATCATCTCGGGCCCGACACCGCCCAGGGCCACGATCGGCAGGCCCGCCGCCCGCGCGGCGGCGATCCCCTCGGACCCGAGCGCCGGCCCGTAGCCGGGCTTGCTCGCGGTCGTGTAGATCGGGCTGAGGGTCACGTAATCGGCGCCGGCCTGCGCGGCAGCCGCAGCCTCGCGCGGCGCGTGGGCCGAGACGCCGATCAGCGCGAGCGGACCGAGTGCCGCCCGCGCCGCCGCGATCGCCTCCGGTCCCGAGCCGCCGCCGAGATGCACGCCGTCGGCACCGAGGGCGCGCGCGAGCGCGACATCGCCTCCGACCGTCAGGACGCCGTTCGCGGCCCGCACGCGCTCGGCCACGCGCGCACCGAGGCGCAGGCGGGCATCCGCCTCTAGGTCCCGGTCGCGGAACCAGATCCAGCGCCCGCCGCCGTCGAGGACCGCCTGCACGGTCTCGGCGAGGGGCCGCGGATGCCCGTGCCGGTCCGTCACCGCGAGCAGCGGCGACGGCAACGCCCTCACGAGCCGACGAGGCCGAGCTGCGGGCTCGACGGCTCGGCCCGGCCGCGGCGGGGGATCCGCCCGGCGCGGTGGGCGTCGCGCCCGGCCTCCACGGCCCGGCCCATGGCGCGAGCCATCCGCACCGGATCGTCGGCCTTGGCCACGGCGGTGTTGATCAGGCAGGCGGAGGCGCCGAGCTCCATGGCGATCACCGCGTCCGATGCGGTGCCGATGCCGGCATCGACCACCACCGGCACTGTCGCCCGGCGGCAGATCAGCTCCAGGTTGGCCGGATTGGCGACACCCATCCCGGAGCCGATCAGCGAGCCCATGGGCATCACCGCGGCGCAGCCGAGATCCTCCAGGCGCTGGCACACGATCGGGTCGTCGTTGCAGTAGGGCAGCACGACGAAGCCGTCGTCCACGAGATGGCGGCAGGCCTCGATCAGCTCCATCACGTCCGGGTAGAGCGTCTCGCGGTCGCCGATCACCTCGACCTTGATCCAGTTGGTGTCGAGCGCCTCGCGGGCGAGCTCGGCGGTCATGATCGCGTCCCGGGCCGTCTCGCAGCCGGCGGTGTTCGGCAGGAAGCGCTTGCCCTTCAGGATCTTGACCGTGTCCGAGCCGTGGCCCTGCAGCGAGACCCGGCGGATCGAGGCGGTGACCACGTCGGCGCCGCTCGCCGCGACGGCGTCGCGCATGATCGCCTGCGTCGGGTAGCCGGCGGTGCCGATGAACAGCCGGGACGACAGCCTCACCCCGGCGATGGTCAGGCTGTCATCCCCGCCCTCGGGGCGCGGCGGCAAGTGACTCTGGTCCATGCTCAACCTCCCTGCATGGCGCGGACGATCTCGACCCGGTCGCCCTCCGCGACCGGTGTCTCGCCCCAGTCCCGGCGGCGCAGAACGCGGCCGTTCAGCGCGATGGCGACACCCTGCGGACTCTCGATGCCGCTCTCCTCCGCCTCCAGGCGGAACAGGGCGTCCACCGTCTCGACCGCGCACTCGCGCGGCTCACCGTTGACGAGGAGTTTCATGCCGAGGCCCTCAGCGCTTCCGGCTGGCCGAAGCGCGCGCGGGTGAAGGGACGCGCCACCTCCGGCAGCGCGCCGCGCAGCACCAGCGCGGCGATCGCGTCGGCGGTCACCGGGGCGAGCAGGTAGCCGTTGCGGTGATGCCCGGTGGCGGCGACGAGGCCCGGCGCGATCGCGTCGAGGATCGGTGCGTCGTCGTCCGAGGTCGGGCGGTACCCGCTCCAGACCGCCTCCACCTCCATCTCCTCGATGCCGGGCAGCACCCGGCGGGCACCCTCCAGCAGGGCGTAGAGTCCGCCCGCGGTGACGCCGGGCCGGAAGCCGCAATCCTCGACGGTCGCGCCGACGATGAGCTGGCCGTCGCTCTTCGGCGCCATGTGGACCTGCTCGGTCCAGACCATCCGCGCCAGGGTACCGGTCCGGGCGGTGGTGCGCAGGGCCAGGGACTGGCCCTTCAGCGGGCGGACCGGCAGGGCGAGCGCGTCGGGCAGCAGACCGCCCTCCCCGCTCCAGGCGCCGGAGGCGAGGATGACGGTCTCCGCCGGGACGACGCGGTCGCCGGCGCGGATCCCGGTCACGCGGCCACCCGACCAGTCCAGGGCGGTGACGGGATTCCGCTCCGCCAGAATTACGCCGGCGCGGCGGCAGGCCTCGGTGAGGGCGTCCATGACCAGACGGGGGTCGACCTGATGGTCGAGCGGGCAGTGGATCCCGGCGGTGACGGAGGGGCGCAGGCCCGGCTCCAGGCGCCGCACCTCGCTGCCCGGCAGCCACGTGGCCTCGAGCCCCGAGCGGCGCTGAAGGTCGAAGCGGAAGCGCAGGCGCTCGACCTCGTCGCGGCCGACCGCCAGCACCAGGGTGCCGTCGGCGCGGTAGTCGATCGCCCGGCCGGACTCGGCCTCCAGGGCGTCGCGGAACGCGGGCCAGAGCCGCAGCGAGTCCAGGGCGAGCGGCAGCAGCGGATCGGAGCCCGGCTCGTGCTCGGCGGCGGGGGCCAGCATGCCGGTGGCCGCGAGGCTCGCGCCCGCCCCGATCGTGTCCCGCTCCAGCACCGTCACGGCGCGGCCGGCCCGGGCGAGGCGCCACGCGATCGACAGCCCGATCAGCCCGCCGCCGACCACGGCGACGTCCGTCCGCGCCGGAAGGGTCGCCGGCGCGACGTTGCCGTCCGGGTTGCGGCGGCGGCCGATCGGTGAGGCGGGTCGGTCGAGGGGCACAATCATCTCCGCGGATTGCCGTCGCGGAGATCGGGCCGTGCGCTTCGGTGAGAAGCTGTGGCCTGCCTTTCAGGCGGCCGCGGTCCAATCCCTACGCCGGTATGAGCCGGATCAGGTTCGAAGGATTTCCGCGCCGCAGGTCCTGACGGACGTGCCAGCGGTTTCTCAGCCCCTTGCCGGGGATCTCCCTGGAACAGACGCAGATGTGGCTCCCCGGCCCCTGCCGGTCAACCCCGCGCCGCGAGCATCCAGTCGTTCCCGCGACAATCCGCGGATCCCGGTGACGATCTGGACACCAAGCGGAGCGGAATCGGCGCGCGCGCCGCGGCGGCGACCGCGATCGCGCACCATCCCTTCACTGGTCTGGCATCTCATCACCGGGATTCCGGAACGTCTCCGGTCGCCGGCACTCCACGTCACGGGCGGACTCGCGTGCGCGCAATCCTATTGATCTGCCTGCTCGGCTTCCTCGGTGTCACGGCCGCCTTGAAGCTGCGCGACGGCATGAGGCCGGCGCCGGTGGCCCTCGCCGTCACGCCGCCGGAGCCCGTTCCCGCAGTCGACGCCGCCGGCGTGGCCCTCCAGGCCGGGCGCAACGGCCACTTCTTCGTCAATGCGCTGTTGGACGGCCGCTCGCTGCCGATGATGGTCGATACGGGAGCGAGCGCCTGCGCGTTCTCCGAGGAGGATGCCGCGCGGATCGGGATCCGGGTCACTCCGGCCGATTTCACCCGCGTCTGGAACACCGCGAACGGCACGGTCCGCGTGGCGCCGATCCGGATCGCCATCGTGCAGATCGGATCGATCACGGTCCGGGACGTCGATGCGGTCGTGATCCCGCGCGGGCTCCTGTCGACGAGCCTGCTGGGCATGTCGTTCCTCAGGCGTCTGCGCGATTTCGGCATCTCCGGCAGCACGATGACGCTCAGGGGCTGAGGCGGCCGGAGATCGACGCTGATCTGTCTGGCCGAGGCGCGCCTGTGGGGATCCCCCGGGCCTGCACCACGGGATCGGCTGCGGGCCCAACGCCCGCGCCGATGACCTACGGCGTTCGGGCCTCGTGCCAGCCCGATGGCGGGTGTCTCCTGATCCGCTCGATCAGTCTATCGGTCGCGGGTATTTGCAGTCATAAGACCGTGAGCCGGAGAATTTATATATAACTGGCTTATTATATGTAGTTTCAGATATTTAATCCAAATTTTTCCGAAGGATATGTTTGTTTTGTCAGCGCATTCCGGCAATGCTAGGAGCGTTCATGACTGCGCATCCGACACGTGAGCGCGCGATGGGACGGCTTCGGTATGAAGAATCGCGGATCGACGATCTGTTTGTCCATGATCGTGAAGGACGAGGCCCACGTTATCCGGCGTTGCCTCGATTCTGTTCGTCCGATCATCGATCATTGGATCGTCGTCGATACCGGCTCGACGGATGGAACCCAGGATGTCGTCCGTGCCGCGCTCGCGGACATACCGGGTGCTCTGGTCGAGCGCCCCTGGGTCGATTTCGCCTTCAACCGGAACGAGGCCTTGAAACTCGCGCGGCGTCACGCGCAGTACGCATTGATCATCGACGCCGACGATGAGCTGATCGTCCCGGCGGAATTCACGATGCCGAAGCTGCGTGCGCCCGGCTATCGGTTCGAGATCATCGACGCGCACACGCGGTACTGGCGCAACCAGCTGGTCAGCACCCGGGAGAACTGGCGTTACCGGGGCGTGCTGCACGAATTCCTCAGCTGCCCCGGCGTGACAGAGACACCGATCCTCCCCCTCGCGATGCGTCGGGGCGACGACGGTGCCCGCCACCGCGACGCGACGGCGGACGCGCGGGATATCGCCGTCCTCGAGAAGGCACTGGCGGTCGAGACGGACCCCTTCATGATCGCCCGGTACACGATGTACCTCGGCACCACCTACGACGCCGCCGGCGAGTACCGGAAAGCGTTCGCCTGTTTCCTGAAGCGGGCCGATCTCGGCGGATGGGACGAGGAGGTCTATTTCAACCTGCTGATGGCCGCGGTGAACGCGGAGCGCCTCGACGAGCCGGAGGACAGGGTGCTGCAGCTCTACGAGCGCGCCACCGCAATCCGTCCGGGGCGGGCGGAGGCGCGCCACGGGGCCAGCCGATTCTGCAGGCTGAGGAAGCGGTTCGCGGAAGGCTATCGTTACGCCGAGGCGGGCTTGGCTCTCGAGCTTCCGAGCGAGGGCATCTCCCTGAACCCGTGGGTCTACGAGTACGGCTTGCTCGACGAGTTCGCCCTCAACGCGTACCACAGCGGCCAGTTCAGCGCCTGCGGACATGCCTGCCTGAAGATCCTCGAGCGGGCGCATGTCCCGCGGGAGGTCGCCATACGCGCCGGCGCCCTGGCCCGGGACGTGATGGCGCAGATGATCGATCCGGTCTGGGGTTGCCGGCACACACCCTACGCTCTGCCGTTCGTGCCGACGTGGTGACACGCACCGCGCGCGGATCGCCCGCGAGCCTCAGATCGCGGCGGATCTCCGCGAGCGCCGCGTGACGTCGGGTCCGATCGGAGGGCCGCTCAGCTGGACTTGCGCGGCCGCAGGAATTTCGGCCGGAACACCGCCATGGGCTCGTCGAAGCCGTTGAGCCGGTGCTCTCCCATTGGGATCGGGTCTCCCCAGAGGAAGTCCACGAAGGGCTTCGACATCAGCAGCGGCTCGCCGAGGGCGCGGTTCAGCTGCGCGATGCGGCTCGCGAGGTTCACGTCGCGGCCGATCACCGTGAAGTCGAGGCGTGAGCCGGATCCGACATTGCCGTAGGCGGCCTCGCCGTGGTGGAGCGCGATGCCGGCGGCCACCGGCACCGGGAACTGGTGCAGGGCGTTCGCCTCGTCGAGGGCCGCCAGGGCGTGCTGGGCCGCCGTGAGCGCGCCCTTGGCCGCGCCGCCCAGATCGTCGCCGGTTTCCCGGAAGATCGCCAGCAGGCCGTCGCCGAGATACTTCAGGACCTCGCCGCCCTCACGCTCGATCGGCGGCACGAGGCAGTCGAAGAACACGTTGAGCAGGCCCACCGCCTCCTCCGGCGTCATGTCGGCGGTGGTGCGGGTGTAGTCGCGCATGTCGGCGAACAGGATCGCCGAGCGGATCCGGGTCACCTGCCCGCGGCGGATGTCGCCGGCCAGGATCGCCCGGTGCGGCTCGTCGCCGACATAGAGCCGGAGCACGTGGTCGAGCTGCTTGTTGAGGACGCGCATCTCCATCACGGCCGCCAGCGCCGGCATGACGAAGCGGAGGATCGCGATGTCGTCGTCCCGGAACCCCTCGGGGGCCCGCGTGGCGAAGGTGATGCCGTTCTGCGTGCCGTTCGTGAAGAACAGGGGCGCCACGACGTAGTGGGTGTAGCCGCCAGCCTTCAGGTCGGGAACGATCGCGTAGGCGTCGTCCGGAGTCTTCGACAGGTCGAGGATGAGCCACTCCCCGGTCTCGTGGACCGTGTGGAACGGGCTGTTGAGGTACGCGTCCGTCGAGCGGGCCCCGTGGGGGAACAGCCGCACGGTGGTGCCGCCGTCCCGCGTCCAGATTCGGCCGACGCCGGCATACTCCGAGTGCAGGGTGTCGATCGCCGTGGAGGCCCGGTCCACCGGCACGCCGATCGCGATCAGGCGCTCGGCGAGCCCGGCCAGCATCTCCTCGGCGTTGGGCATCCGCGCGCCCTCGCCGAGAAGCCAGTCGCGGATGCCCACGGAGGGCTGGAGCGCGCCGAAGGGCACGTCGTCGGCCTCCGAGCCGTCCGCGAAGGCCGTCGGGGATCCGGGCGTTGGCGGGCGGCGTTCGAGCATGGCGCCAGACTGGATGCCGCGCGGCACCGTGGCAACGCGGGCGACGGGGAAGCGCCGCGCGGTTCGCGGCGCGGGCTCAGTTGTCCAGGAAGCTCCTGAGCTTCCGGCTGCGCGAGGGATGCTTCAGCTTCCGCAGCGCCTTCGCCTCGATCTGGCGGATGCGCTCGCGGGTCACCGAGAACTGCTGGCCGACTTCCTCCAGGGTGTGGTCGGTGTTCATGCCGATGCCGAAGCGCATGCGCAGCACGCGCTCCTCGCGGGGCGTGAGCGAGGCGAGCACGCGCGTCGTGGTCTCGCGCAGGTTCGACTGGATCGCCGCGTCGATCGGCAGGACGACGTTCTTGTCCTCGATGAAGTCGCCGAGGTGGCTGTCCTCCTCGTCGCCGATAGGCGTCTCGAGGGAGATCGGCTCCTTGGCGATCTTCAGGACCTTGCGGACCTTCTCCAGCGGCATGGCCAGCTTCTCGGCCAACTCCTCCGGGGTCGGCTCGCGGCCGATCTCGTGCAGCATCTGGCGCGACGTGCGGACGATCTTGTTGATCGTCTCGATCATGTGCACCGGGATGCGGATGGTCCGGGCCTGGTCGGCGATCGAGCGGGTGATCGCCTGACGGATCCACCACGTCGCGTAGGTCGAGAACTTGTAGCCGCGGCGGTACTCGAACTTGTCGACCGCCTTCATCAGGCCGATGTTGCCCTCCTGGATCAGATCCAGGAACTGCAGGCCGCGGTTCGTGTACTTCTTGGCGATCGAGATCACGAGGCGCAGGTTCGCCTCGATCATCTCCTTCTTGGCCTGCCGGGCCTCGCGCTCGCCCTTCTGGACCATGTTGACGATGCGGCGGTACTCGCCGATCTCCAGGCCCGTCTCCGAGGCGAGGTCGAGGATCTGCGCGCGCAGCTCCGCCACCTGCCTCGAGCCGCGCTCGACCAGGTTCTTCCAGCCCTTGCCGCCGAGCGTACCGACGCGCTCCATCCAGTTCGGATCGAGCTCGTAGCCCTGGTAGTGGCGCAGGAACTCGTCGCGGGCCACGCCGTGGCTCTCGGCGAAGCGCATCAGCCGGCCCTCGTGGCCGATCAGCTGCTTGTTGATCGAGTAGAGCTGGCCGACCAGCGCCTCGATGCGGTTGTTGTTCAGAGACAGGGACTTCACGTCGGCGACGACGATGTCCTTCAGCTCGATCTGCTTCTGGTTCTGGGCCGGGGTGTTCTGCTCGCCGGCGGCCTTGCGCTCGGTGCCCTCGATCTGGAACTTGCGCAGCTTGCGGTAGTTCGCGGCGATCGCGTCGAAGGTCTCGAGGACCCGCGGCTTGATCTCCGCCTCCATAGCGGCGAGCGAGACGTTGTTCTCGAGGTCGTCCTCGTCGTCGCCACCCTCCGGCGGCGCGGGCGGCTCCGCGTCGTCCCCGCCGTCCTCGCCCTCGGCGATCTGCGGCGCGTTCTTGCCGTCCGGGCCCGCGTAGGTCGCCTCGAGGTCGATGATGTCGCGCAGGAGGACCTTGCCCTCCACGAGCTCGTCCCGCCAGATGATGATCGCCTGGAAGGTCAGCGGGCTCTCGCAGAGGCCCGCGATCATCGCCTCGCGGCCGGCCTCGATGCGCTTGGCGATGGCGATCTCGCCCTCGCGGGACAGGAGCTCCACCGAGCCCATCTCGCGCAGGTACATGCGCACCGGATCGTCGGTGCGGTCGGTCGGCTCCTTGGTGGTCGTGGCGACCGCGACGGCGCGCGCCGGCGCGACCTCGGCGACCTCGCCGCCCTCGGCCTCCTCCTCCTCGCCGTCCGCGGCCTTCTCGCCCGCGGCCTCGTCGGTCTCCTCGGCCTCGACGACGTTGATGCCCATCTCGGAGAGCTGCGAGAGCACGTCCTCGAGCTGGTCCGGATCGGACTGCCCCTCGGGCAGGACCTCGTTGACCTCTTCGTAGGTCACGTAGCCGCGCTTCTTGGCGAGCTTGACCATCCGCTTGACCGAAGCATCCGTCAGGTCGAGGAGCGGCCCGTCGGTCTGCTGCTCGGGGGCAGCGTCCGTCTCGTCCCGTTCCGTTGCCTTCGTCGCCATGATCAGCCTATTGTTTCGCACGCGGCGCGTAGCGGAGGCCCCGATGAGGCCGGTCCACGCCGTCGGCGCCGCTGTATGAGATCGGCGCCGGATCGCTCCGGTCGCCGTGAGTCGTCGGTTTCCGTATGCAAGCCCGAGGCTTGACCGATTGTTAACTATGGCGGGACACGTCACCCCGCCACCGCCATGACACAGGCATCACACGGCCGTCGAGTCGCTCGACACCGGTGCATCGGCCTCCGCCTCGGCGGCGATGACGGTTTCCAGCCTCGCCTTCACTTCGCAGAGCCATGCCCACCCGGCATCGGTCGGATCGTCCTCAAACGCCTGCCGTGCTTCGCGAAGTTCGCTATGTAGCGCTCCTGCCTGCCGGTGCAAGATCATCGCCTGTCGGAGCGCGTCTGCGCGGTGGGCAGGATCGGCGTGCGGGGCCAGGGTCGTGCGGTCCCGCGAGCGGGCCAGGGCGAGGATTCGGTCGGCCGCCCCTGTGAGTCCGGCGCGATTGATGCGGTTCTGCAACACCTCGGGCGCCGTGTCCTCGTCCTCGGCCGCGCAGGCCAGCAGGACCGACAGCAGCGCCCGGGCGTCGGGATCGGCGAAGTCGAGCTCGGCCGCCTCCTCGCCGAACTCCGCCATCATCTCGGGATGGGCCAGCAGGGTGCCGACGATCACCGCCTCGCGCACCGGGGCGGCGCCCGTGAAGCCCGCCGAGGCCGTCACCGAGGGACTCGGGCTCCCGGTGATGCGCGGCGAGACGGGCTCGCCGGGCCGGGCGAAGCGCTGGCGTCCGCGCGGGGCCGCGCCGGTGGCGCGGTTGGCGCGGGGCGACAGGCCGCGCAGGCGCTCCTCGACATCGTCGCGATAGTAGCGCCGCACGGTCTCGTCGCGGATCGTCGCGACGGTGGTGCGCAGGGTCTGGGTCAGGCCGGCGCGGCGCTCCGGCGTGTCGACCGGTCCCGCCTCGAGGGCGCGCCGCCACAGCAGCTCCGAGAGGGGAAGCGCGGCCGCGAGCACCTGGTCGATGGCCGTCGGGCCGCCCGAGCGCAGCAGGTCGTCCGGATCCTGGCCGCCCGGCAGCAGCGCGATCCGCAGCGAGCGGCCGGGCTCGAGGAGCGGCAGCGCGATGTCGAGGGCCCGGAAGGCCGCCCGCTGGCCGGCCTTGTCACCGTCGAAGCACAGGATCGGCTCGTCGGCGTGGCGCCAGAGCAGCCCGAGCTGGTCCTCGGTGAGAGCGGTGCCCAGCGGCGCCACCGTCTCGGGATGGCCCGCGAGCGTCATGGCGATGACGTCGACGTAGCCCTCCACCGCGATGATCGAGCCGCGATCATGCGCGGCCTTGCGGGCGCCGTGCAGGTTGTAGAGCGTCCGGCCCTTGTGGAAGAGCGGCGTCTCCGGCGAGTTGAGGTACTTGGCGCGCACCTCCTTGGCGAGCGCCCGGCCGCCGAAGGCCACGACCCGGCCGCGGGTGTCGGTGATCGGGAACATCACCCGGTCGCGGAAATAGTCGTAGGGGACGGAGACCCCCTCCCCCGCCGCGAGCAGGCCGAGTTCGACCATCAGCGCCTTCTCGACCCCCTGCCCGGCGAGGTGGTCGCGCAGGGCGTAGCGCTCGCCCGGCGCGTAGCCGAGGCGGAAGGCCCGCTGCGTCTCGTCCCGCAACCCGCGCCGCTCGAGATAGGCGCGGGCCTCGCTGCCCTGGCCCGACCGCAGGCGCTCCTCGAACCAGCGCGCGGCCATCTCCATGACCTCGATCGCCCCGGCCCGCTTCTGCTCGCTGGCCCGGTTGTCCTCGGTGGGCGCCGGCAGGCTGACGCCGGCCTCGCCCGCCAGCCGCTCGACCGCCTCGGGGAAGCTGAGGCCCTCCGTCTCCATCAGGAAGGTGAAGATGTCGCCGTGCTTGGAGGACGAGAAGCAGTGGTAGAACTGCTTCTGGTCGTTCACGTAGAAGGACGGCGTCTTCTCGGCGTTGAACGGCGACAGGCCGCGCCACTCGCGTCCGGCCTTCTTCAACTGCAC
This sequence comes from Methylobacterium sp. yr668, assembly GCF_900116245.1. Lineage (NCBI taxonomy): Bacteria > Pseudomonadati > Pseudomonadota > Alphaproteobacteria > Hyphomicrobiales > Methylobacteriaceae > Methylobacterium > Methylobacterium sp. yr668. The sequence goes on from NZ_FOZY01000002.1 coordinate 384,663, forward strand.
GCGGCGGCCGACCACCGACGAGGCCGGCAGCCGGGAACGGATTTCTTCCAGGATGTGGGGCGGATAGCGCACGGGGCCTGGGACGGGTTGCGTGAACCCGCTCCTATAGCGCTAGAGGCGTGACCGAGTCCCTCACACGCCCGGAATCCGGTGGAGGATTGCGGGGAGAGGTTCAGCCCTTCGCCGCCAGCGCGGCCTTCACCAGGCCGCTCGCCTTGCCGAAATCCATGCGGCCCGCGAAGGTGCCCTTCAGGGCGGCGATCACCTTGCCCATGTCCTTCGGGCCGGCCGCGCCGGTCTCGAGGATCGCCGCCTCGACCGCGGCCTTCGTCTCGGTCTCGTCCATCTGCTTCGGCAGGAACGTCTCGACGATGGCGATCTCGGCGCGCTCGTTGGCGGCGAGTTCCGGCCGGCCGCCCTGCTCGTAGACCGCGGCCGATTCGGTGCGCTGTTTGATCATCTTCTGGAGCAGCGACAGGATCTCCTCGTCGGAGATCGGCTCCTTGCCGTTGCCGCGGGCCTCGATGTCCCGGTCTTTCAGGGCGGCCTGAATCATCCGGACGGTCGCCAGCCGCTCTTTGTCGCCGGCCTTCATGGCCTCCTTCATCTCGGTGGTGAAGCGCGCGCGCAGCATCTCGATGAACCTTCCAACGGTCGAAGCGGGGGCTGGCCTGCGATTTGCGGGAGTTGAGCCCTGCCGGCAGCGGAGCCACATTGACCCCATCGCGGGCCGCTCGCTAAGAGCGCCGCACACGATCATGCCGCAAGCCGAGAGCGCCGCAACCCGGCGCCCGCCTTCGGCCGGACATAAGCGAGACTCAGCCCATGCTGCAAGACGCCGCCGCGCATGCCCCCGAGCCTCAGGCTCCCGAGCCCTGGGCCGAGCCCGTCGCGACGGCTCTGCTGGTGCTGGCCGACGGCACCATCCTGGAGGGATTCGGCATCGGCCAGACCGGCGTGGCCGACGGCGAGGTCTGCTTCAACACCGCGATGACCGGCTACCAGGAGATCCTGACGGACCCGTCCTATGCCGGCCAGATCGTCACCTTCACCTTCCCGCATATCGGCAATGTCGGTACTAACGACGAGGATCTGGAGAGCCTGGAGGCGGCACCGGCCTCGGGCGTCCGCGGCACCGTCATCGCTTCGGCGGTGACGAACCCGTCGAACTGGCGGTCCTCGTCGCATCTCGACGGGTGGCTCAAGGCGCGCGGCATCGTCGGCATCACGGGCGTCGACACCCGGGCGCTCACGGCCCGCATCCGCGACCAGGGCATGCCCAACGCCGTGATCGCCAACGATCCCCAGGGCAATTTCGACCGCGAGGCCCTCAAGGCCCGCGCGGCGGCCCTCGCGCCGATGGAGGGGCTGGACCTCGTTCCGCCGGTGACGAGCCGCGCGCCGTCGGAATGGTCCGAGACCGTCTGGGCGCTGGGCAACGGCTACGGCACGCGCGCACCCGGCGAGGGCCTCAGGGTCGTGGCCATCGATTACGGCGTGAAGCGCAACATCCTGCGCCTCCTCGCCCAGGCCGGCTGCGACGTCACCGTCGTGCCGGCCACCACGACGGCCGAGGAGATCCTGGCGCTGAAGCCGGACGGCGTGTTCCTGTCGAACGGCCCCGGCGACCCGGCCGCCACCGGCGCCTACGCGGTCCCGGTGATTCGCAAGCTCCTGGACGAGAAGGTGCCGACCTTCGGCATCTGCCTCGGCCACCAATTGATGGGTCTCGCCCTCGGCGGCCGGACCGTGAAGATGGGCCAGGGCCACCACGGCGCGAACCACCCGGTGAAGGATAAGACCACCGGCAAGGTCGAGATCGTGTCGATGAACCACGGCTTCGCGGTGGACCCGGACAGCCTGCCGGAGACGGCCGTGGAGACCCACGTGTCGCTGTTCGACGGCTCGAATTGCGGCCTGACCCTCACCGACCGCCCGGCCTTCTCGGTGCAGCACCACCCGGAGGCCTCCCCCGGCCCGCGCGACAGCCACTACCTCTTCGAGCGCTTCGTGACGCTGATGCGCTCGGGCGAACCCGAGCGCGCCTGACGCGTCGTCCTCGCGAGCGCCGCGGAGCCGCGGCGCGGCCTTTCAGTCCTGCGTCCCGACCCCAATCGGGCCGCGGCGGGGCCATAAAATCCGCCAGATCGGACGGCTTAAGGGAGCCCACGACGGCCCCTGAACGGCGGCGCATCCGCGCCCGGCGACGGCGGTCCGTCGCAGGGGATTGCCGGATGACCATCGACGAGGCGCGCGACGATTTCTCCCGCCTGCACCGCAGCTTCACCTTCCATCTCGGCGTCGCCGCGGGCCTGTCCTGGCTGACCGCCCTCTACGCCGCCGTCTACGCCCCCTGGGTGCGCAACATCCGGGCGCTGATCGATCCGACCGGCGGATTCGACCGCGTCGAGAGCACGGTGTCCTACCTCTTCGCCATGCCGGCGGTCCTCGCCCTCGCCTGGGTCTCGGTCTATTTCGGCCGCGAGGCCCTGCGCCGCGCGCAGACGCTCTCGAACGTCGCCGTGGAGTTCGCGGCCGCCGCATTGGTGGCCTTCGGGGTGTTCTACCTCTCGATCGACCGGGCGGTCGCCGCGCTCCACGCCGGCTTCTGAGACGGATCGGGGCGGCCAGCGCCGCCCCGGCGCCTACTGAACTTTCTCGAACAGCGGCTCGAACCGCTTGGCGGCCAGCTTGTTCTGCGGCACCGCCCGGGCCGCCTCCAGGTTCTCGGGCCTGTCGCCGACCTGGACGAGGCCGACCATCCCCATGATGTAGTGCGGCGAGCACTTGATGCCGTAGAGGCCGGGCTTGTCGAAGGTCACGGCCTCCTCCTTGCCGACCACCGTCTTGAACGGCGCCGCGCCCTCGGGCGCCATCCCCTTGATCAGCTCGGCATTGTGACCCTTGTCGGCCGGCACGAACCGCACCGTGTCGCCGGGCTGGATTTTCACGAAGGCCGGGTCGAAGACCATCATCCCGCCCGGACCGCTGTTCAAAGTCTTGATGGCGACCTCCGAAGCGTTCGCGCCCGTCATCGAGCCGATCAGAAGTATCGCGAAGAGTGTCGCTAGCCTGAGCATTTTCGGTCTCGAACGATGATGATGTCGATCGGCGCGCTGGCCGATCCATCGGAGCTTAAGGTCCGGCGTCAATCTCCTGCAAGAAATCGATGAATTCTTTTGAGAATTTATAAATCCTCCAAATCGAAGGATCGATGCCGCATCCATGCGCCGGGCGCGCGGCCAGACTGCGCGGTTGTCCCGGCCTTCCAATGCGCCCGTCGCCCGTGTAAACGCGGGGCTCAACGACATTCCCGCCACGCGCGTCCGGGAGCAGGGCTCACTCGAGCCGTGCCCGATCGGGCGCGCTTGGCCTGAGAAGGCCCACGATGCCCAAACGCACCGACATCTCCTCGATCCTGATCATCGGTGCGGGTCCGATCATCATCGGACAGGCCTGCGAGTTCGATTATTCCGGCACCCAGGCCTGCAAGGCGCTCCGCGAGGAGGGCTACCGCATCGTCCTGGTGAACTCGAACCCCGCGACCATCATGACCGACCCGGACATGGCGGACGCGACCTACGTCGAGCCGATCACCCCGGAGATCGTCGCCAAGATCATCGAGAAGGAGCGCCCCGACGCGATCCTGCCCACGATGGGCGGCCAGACGGCGCTCAACTGCGCCCTGTCGCTGCAGAAGATGGGCGTGCTCGCGAAGTACGGCGTGCAGATGATCGGCGCCACCGCCGAGGCCATCGACAAGGCCGAGGACCGGAGCCTGTTCCGCGACGCCATGACCAAGATCGGGCTCGACACCCCGAAATCGGCGCTCGCCAACGCGTCCGCCGCCAAGAAGGCGGACCGTCAGGCCTACCTGGCCGAGATCGCCAGGATCGAGGCGGCGAACAGCGATCCGGCGGCGCGCCAGACCGCGCTGGCGGCCTACGAGAAGAGCTGGGCCGCGGGTGAGACCGAGCGGCGCAAGCGCTACGGTGAGCACGCGATCGGGCAGGCGCTGATCGCGCTGGCCGAGGTCGGCCTGCCGGCGATCATCCGGCCGTCCTTCACCATGGGCGGCACCGGCGGCGGCATCGCGTACAACCGCGAGGAGTTCCTCGACATCGTCGAGCGCGGCATCGACGCGTCGCCGACCAACGAGGTGCTCATCGAGGAGAGCGTGCTCGGCTGGAAAGAGTACGAGATGGAGGTCGTCCGGGACCGGAACGACAACTGCATCATCGTCTGCTCCATCGAGAACATCGACCCGATGGGGGTCCACACGGGCGATTCGATCACCGTCGCGCCGGCGCTGACGCTCACCGACAAGGAATACCAGGTGATGCGCGACGCATCGCTGGCGGTGCTCCGCGAGATCGGCGTCGAGACCGGCGGCTCGAACGTGCAGTTCGCGATCAACCCCGAGAACGGGCGCATGATCGTGATCGAGATGAACCCGCGCGTCTCGCGCTCCTCGGCCCTCGCCTCCAAGGCCACCGGCTTCCCGATCGCCAAGGTCGCGGCCAAGCTCGCGGTCGGCTACACGCTCGACGAGATCGCCAACGACATCACCGGCGGCGCGACCCCGGCCTCGTTCGAGCCGACGATCGACTACGTCGTCACCAAGATCCCGCGCTTCGCCTTCGAGAAGTTCCCGGGCGCCGAGCCGACGCTCACCACCGCCATGAAGTCGGTGGGCGAGGCCATGGCGATCGGCCGCTGCTTCGCCGAGTCGCTGCAGAAGGCCCTGCGCTCGCTCGAGACCGGCCTGACCGGCCTCGACGACATCGAGATCGAGGGGCTCGGCAAGGGCGACGACCACAACGCCATCAAGGCGGCGATCGGCACTCCGACCCCGGACCGGCTGCTCAAGGTCGCGCAGGCCCTGCGGCTCGGCGTCAGCCACGAGCAGGTCTACGCCTCCTGCAAGATCGACCCGTGGTTCCTCGAGCAGCTCCAGGCGATCATCGACCTCGAGAACCGCGTGAAGGCCCACGGCCTGCCGAAGACGGCCGGCGCCTTCCGCCAGCTCAAGGCCGCCGGCTTCTCGGATGCCCGCCTCGCGGTGCTGGCCAAAACCGACGAGGCCGCCGTCAGCGCGGCCCGGCGCGCCCTGGCGGTGCGGCCGGTCTACAAGCGGATCGACACCTGCGCGGCCGAGTTCAAGTCGCCCACCGCCTACATGTACTCGACCTACGTGGCGCCGTTCGCGGGCGCGGTCGTGGACGAGGCGGAGCCCTCGGATCGCAAGAAGGTCGTGATCCTCGGCGGCGGCCCGAACCGGATCGGCCAGGGCATCGAGTTCGATTATTGCTGCTGCCACGCCTGCTTCGCGCTGTCGGACGCCGGCTACGAGACCATCATGGTCAACTGCAACCCGGAGACGGTCTCGACCGACTACGACACCTCGGACCGGCTCTACTTCGAGCCGCTGACCGCCGAGGACGTGCTGGAGATCATCGAGACCGAGCGGCAGGCCGGCACCCTGCACGGCGTGATCGTGCAGTTCGGCGGCCAGACCCCGCTGAAGCTCGCCCGCGCCCTCGAGGCCGCCGGCGTGCCGATCCTCGGCACCTCGCCCGACGCGATCGACCTCGCCGAGGACCGGGACCAGTTCAAGCGGCTCCTCGACAAGCTCGCGATGAAGCAGCCGAAGAACGGCATCGCCTACTCGGTCGAGCAGAGCCGGCTGGTGGCCGAGACGCTCGGCCTGCCCTTCGTGGTCCGCCCGAGCTACGTGCTCGGCGGCCGCGCCATGGCGATCATCCGCGACGAGACGCAGTTCGCCGACTACCTGCTCGACACGCTGCCGAGCCTGATCCCCTCCGAGGTGAAGGCCCGCTACCCGAACGACAAGACCGGCCAGATCAACACGGTGCTGGGCAAGAACCCGCTCCTGTTCGACCGCTACCTGTCGGACGCGGTCGAGGTCGATGTCGACGCGGTCTGCGACGGCAAGGACGTGTTCATCGCCGGCATCATGGAGCACATCGAGGAGGCCGGCATCCATTCCGGCGATTCGGCCTGCTCCCTGCCGCCGCGCTCGCTCTCGGCCGAGATCGTGGACGAGCTGGAGCGGCAGACCAAGGCCATGGCGCTGGCGCTCAACGTCGTCGGCCTGATGAACGTGCAGTACGCCATCAAGGACGGCACGATCTACGTGCTGGAGGTGAACCCCCGCGCCTCGCGCACGGTGCCGTTCGTCGCCAAGGTCATCGGCGAGCCGATCGCCAAGATCGCGGCCCGGATCATGGCGGGCGAGCCGCTCGCGACCTTCGGCCTGAAGCCCAAGACCCTGCCGCACATCGCCGTGAAGGAAGCGGTCTTCCCCTTCGCCCGCTTCCCCGGCGTCGACGTGCTGCTCGGACCGGAGATGCGCTCCACCGGCGAGGTGATCGGGCTCGACGCCAGCTTCGGCGTGGCCTTCGCCAAGAGCCAGCTCGGCTCGGGCACCCAGGTACCGAAGGCGGGGGCCGTCTTCGTCTCGGTGCGGGATGCCGACAAGGCCCGCATCCTGCCGACCATGAAGCTCCTGTCCGATCTCGGCTTCACCATCCTGGCGACCGGCGGCACGCAGCGCTACCTCGCGGAGAACGGCGTTCCGGCAGAGCGGATCAACAAGGTTCTGGAGGGCCGGCCGCACGTGGTCGACGCGATCAAGAACGGCGGGATCCACCTCGTCCTGAACACCACCGAGGGGGCCGGCGCCCTGTCGGACTCGCGCTCGCTCCGGCGCGCGGCCCTCTTGCATAAGGTGCCGTATTACACCACTCTAGCCGGCGCGATGGCCGCGGCCGAGGGGATCAAGGCCTATCTAGAAGGCGATCTCAAGGTCCGCGCGTTGCAGGAATACTTCGCGGCCTGAACCTCAGGGTTCCGCTGACTTCATTTCATGGCCCGGGGAGAGTGCTGCACTCTCGGCCGGGCCTCTTCATTGTGGCGCGAGACGATGGCGATAGACAAGGTTCCGATCACGGTGCGCGGGCTGGCAGCCCTCGAAGAGGAGCTGAAGCACCGCCAGCAGGTGGAGCGCCAGCGCATCATCCAGGCGATCGCGGAGGCCCGCGCGCTCGGCGACCTGTCGGAGAACGCCGAGTACCACGCCGCCAAGGAGGCGCAGTCCCACAACGAGGGCCGCGTCCTCGAACTGGAGAGCATGATCGCGCGGGCCGAAGTGATCGACGTCACGAAGCTCTCGGGTGACAGGATCAAGTTCGGCGCCACCGTGAAGCTCGTCGACGAGGACACGGAGGAGGAGAAGACCTACCAGATCGTGGGAGAGCCGGAGGCCGACGTGCGCTCGGGCCGGGTCTCGATCACCTCGCCGATCGCCCGCGCGCTGATCGGCAAGGGCGTCGGCGACACGGTCGAGGTCACCACGCCCGGGGGCGGCAAGTCCTACGAGGTCGTCGCCGTCCAGTACGGCGGCTGAGCCGATGCGCCCGCGTACGTGGGGCCGGCTCGCCGGCCTGCTCCTCGGTGCCGTCGCGGGGTCCGCGGCGGCGAGCGACTTTCCGCCGACTCCGGTCTTCTCCGACGTCAGGGTCGACGTGCGGCCGCTCCTGAACAAGGGCGCGGGGCTGCAGGCCGAGGCGCTGGCCGGCGACCTGACCGACGCCCTGCGGAAGAACTTCGCCGGTCGGATCGGCGGCCGCGGGCCGCGCCTCGTCGTGGTCGTGACGAGCCTGTCGCTCCGGCCCTATGTCGGCAGCGGCTCCCTGCGCGGCCTGGGCGGCAACTTCGAGACCGACTACATGGAGGGCGAGGCGCTGCTCGTCGGGCCCAAGGGGCAGGTGCTCGGGCGCTACCCGCAGATGACCGCGACGCCGTCGAGCTACGGCGGCGCGTGGTACGATCCGCAATTCGAGCAGCGCCGGCTCGCCGCCATCGCCGACATCTACGCCCAGTGGCTCGCCCGCGACCTGCCGCGGGATTAGAAGGCGGCCGCCGGCCCCGGTCGGCAGCGTGGGGCGTATCCGGTGAGGAGCATGGCAAGCATCGACGTGTCGGAGGCGCAGAGCGCGCCGGTCAGCAATTCGGACCCGCGGCGCGAGCGCCTGCCCGAGCTCGCCCGCGCCCGCGCCTGGATCGTCACGGACGGCAAGGCCGGCGACGAGAACCAGTGCGTCGGCATCGCCGAGACCCTGGGTCTCGACTTCGAGATCCGGAAGGTGCCGGCCTCAGGACCATTCGGCTGGATGGCGCCCTGGGGGCCGATCGACCCGCGCGAGGGCCCGCGCCGCCGGGCCGGCGCCCTGTCGGGCCCCTACCCCGACATCCTGATCGCCTCCGGCCGCCGGTCGGTCCCGTACCTGCGGACCGTGCGGCGCGCGACCGGCGGCCGGACCTTCACGGCCTTCCTGAAGGATCCGCGGACCGGCGCCGACAGCGCCGACTTCATCTGGGTGCCGGATTACGACGATCTGCGCGGTCCCAACGTCTTCACCACGCTCACGGCGCCGCACCTCGTCACCGCGGCGCGCCTGGCCGCGGCCCGGGCCCGGCCGGATCCGCGGCTCGCGCGCCTCGACGGCCCGCGGGTGGCGGTGCTGGTCGGCGGCGACAGCCGTCACCTGAGCTACCGCAAGACCGACATGAACCGCCTCGTGGAGGATCTGCGCGGGCTGGCCGCGCAGGGCTGCCGGCTGATGGTGACGATCTCCCGCCGGACGCCGAACCCGCTCCGCGACGCCGTGAAGGTGCTCGCCGCCGAGACTGGTGGGTTCCTCTGGGACGGGAGCGGCGACAACCCCTACGTGGCCATGCTGGCGCTCGCCGAGGCGATCGTCGTGACCTCCGACTCGGCCAACATGGTGAGCGAGGCGGTGTCCACCGGCGCGCCGGTCCTGCTGTTCGACCTGCCGCGTACCTATATCCGGCATCGGCGCATGTTCGCCGGGCTGGCGATCGCCGGGGCGCTGCGACCGTTCACCGGTCAGTTGGCAGATCTGACGTACAAGCCGATCGATGCGACTCCGGTGATCGCCCGGGCGCTCGCCGACGCCTATGCCGCGCGCCGCGCGGCCGGACCGGCCTGAGGAGACCGAGACAGATGGCCCACACCCACGCCAAGCTCGTCATCATCGGCTCGGGACCCGCCGGCTACACGGCGGCGATCTACGCCGCCCGCGCCATGGTCGAGCCGCTGCTGATCTCCGGCTTCCAGCCGGGCGGCCAGCTCATGATCACCACCGATGTCGAGAACTACCCGGGCTTCGCCGAGGCCATCCAGGGCCCCTGGCTGATGGAGCAGATGCGCCTCCAGGCCGAGCACGTCGGTACCCGGATCGTCTCGGAATACATCACGAAGGTCGATCTCAAGCAGCGGCCGTTCCGCCTCGAGGCCGATTCCGGCGAGACCTACTCGTGCGACGCCCTGGTCATCGCCACCGGGGCGCAGGCCAAGTGGCTCGGCATCCCGTCCGAGGCGGCGTTCCAGGGCGGCGGCGTCTCGGCCTGCGCGACCTGCGACGGTTTCTTCTTCCGCGGCAAGGACGTCGTGGTGGTCGGCGGCGGCAACACCGCGGTCGAGGAGGCCCTGTACCTCGCCAACATCGCCAGCAAGGTGACGGTGGTCCACCGCCGCGACAGCTTTCGCGCCGAGCGGATCCTTCAGGAGCGCCTGTTCAAGCACCCGAACGTCGAGGTGCTGTGGCACCGCGAGATCGCCGAGATCTGCGGCGTGCAGAAGCCGGCACCGAACGTGACGCACGTCCGTCTCAAGGATCCGCGCTCGGGCGAGATCAGCGAGGTGAAGGCCGACGGCGTGTTCGTGGCGATCGGCCATCAGCCGGCGACCGCCATCTTCGAGGGGCAGCTGCCCATGCGCCACGGCGGCTATCTCACCGTGAAGCCCGGCACGACCGAGACCGAGATCCCGGGCGTGTTCGCCGCCGGCGACGTCACTGACGACGTCTACCGCCAGGCGATCACCGCCGCCGGCATGGGCTGCATGGCGGCGCTGGAGGCGGAGAAGTTCCTGGCCAATCTCGAGATCGGTGAGAGCCCGGTCCAGGCCGCCGCGGCGGAATGACGGCCGGACGGGCCTCCGCACCTCCCGCGCGAAGCCGTCAGGCCCCGCATTTCAACAAGTTCGCGCTGCTTATGCTTGCGCAGGACCATGCGCCGTGTGCATAGGAGTGCTGACTGCGCCGGGATGCACCGATTGCATGCCCGCGCGGTGTCGGGAGCGGCCATCCGCACGCGGCACCGCGCAGTTCGCCCGGTGATCTGCCCGCCGCTTCGCGCCCCTTCTCCACCCCGGGCGCGACCCGCGGGCGCGCGCTGGTAGGGGTTCTCGCCTTGGACTGGGACAAGATCCGGATCTTCCTCAACGTCGCGGAGGCGGGGAGCTTCACCAAGGCGGGTGACGATATCGGGCTCAGCCAATCGGCGGTCAGCCGCCAGATCAGCGCCCTGGAGCGCGAGCTCAAGGCGCCGCTCTTCCATCGCCACGCCCGCGGCCTCCTGCTCACCGAGCAGGGCGACCTGCTGTTCCGCGCCGCGCGGGACATGAAGCTGCGCCTGGAGAATACCCGGGCGCGCCTCGTCGAGACCTCCGAGCGGCCGACCGGCGACCTCAAGGTCACCACCACGGTCGGCCTCGGCACGTCCTGGCTGTCGCAGCGGGTCGGCGAGTTTCTCGACCTCTACCCGGACGTGCGCATCGAGCTGATCCTCACCAACGAGGAGCTCGATCTGGCCATGCGCGAGGCCGACGTGGCGATCCGCATGCGCCGCCCGGCGCAGCCGGACCTGATCCAGCGGCGGCTGTTCACCGTGCACTACCACGCCTTCGCCAGTCCGGATTACGTGAAGCGGTTCGGCGAGCCCAAGACCATCGAGGAGCTCGACGACCACCGCCTTGTCTCCTTCGGCGGCAACGAGCCATCGTACCTGCTGGCCGCCCACTGGCTCGCCGATGCGGGCCGCGAGGGCCGCGAGCGTCGCCAGGTCCACCTGACGGTGAACAATATCGGCGCCCTGCAGCGCGCCATGGAGGCCGGCGCCGGCATCGGCATCTTGCCCGATTACGCGGTGGATGGCGGCCAGCAGCTCGTGCAGGTGCTGCGCGAGACCGAGATGCCGAGCCTGGAGAGCTACCTCGTCTACGCCGAGGAGATGCGCTCGGTCGCCCGGGTGCAGGCGTTCCGCGACTTCCTCGTCTCGAAGGCGCAGCGCTGGACCTACTGAGCATCCGATGGTTGGATCCGGCTCCTCACGGAGACGATTCGATGCGCGCTGCTCTCTACGCTCTGATCCTCGTCGCGGGCTCCACCGGCGCGATGGCGGATGACTGCGCGGAAGCTTGGTACCAACGCAACCTGATCTACAAGCAGGCCGGCTACTGCTTCACCACGCCGCGCGCGGTCCGGACCTTCGGCAACGCCGATTGCCGGTTCGACGCCATGGATCGCGTGCCGCTCTCGCGCCAGGAGCAGGCGACGGTGGCGGATCTGCAGGCCTTCGAGCGGGCCCATGCCTGCCCGCGCTAGGCCGCGGATTGTCGACCTCGTCGGCCGGGCAGCGTAGGAGCCGCGTCGTCGCTGCGGAAGCCGCGCCAGATCAGCGCGGCTCCGGCAGGCCCGTGCTCACACGAACAGGCGCTCGCCTTCGAGGCCCTTGTAGAGGCCGGCGACCTGCTCGCTGTAGCCGTTGTAGATCAACGTCGGTACGCGCTGATCGGTGCCGAGGACGCGCTCGGTCGCCTGGCTCCAGCGCGGGTGCGGCACGGCCGGGTTCACGTTGGCCCAGAAGCCGTACTCCGAGGCCTGCAGGCCCTCCCAGAAGGTCTTCGGCCGGTCGGCCGTGAACGAGATCTTCACCAGCGACTTGGCCGACTTGAACCCGTACTTCCACGGCACCGCGACGCGGATCGGCGCCCCGAACTGGTTGGGCAGCGGCTTGCCGTAGATCCCCGTGACCATGAAGGCGAGGTCGTTCCCGGCCTCAGCCAGGGTCAGGCCCTCCGTGTAGGGCCAGGGATAGAAGAACGCCCGCTGGCCGGGCGCCATCGCCTTGTCCATGAAAGTCTCGAAGCGGATGTACTTCGCGCCGGAGGCGGGCTTGGCCAGCGCCACGAGCTTCGCCAGCGGGAATCCGGTCCAGGGCACCGCCATCGACCACGCCTCGACGCAGCGGTGACGGTAGAGACGCTCCTCCAGGCCGACCTTCCGGATCAGGTCGTCGATGCCGATCTCGAACGGCTTCTCGACGAGCCCGTCGATCTTCAGGGTCCAGGGCTGCGTCTTGAGGGCGTTGGCCGCCGGCAGCACCGTCTTCGACGTGCCGAACTCGTAGAAATTGTTGTAGTCGGCGCTGAAGCGCTCCGGGGTCAGGGGGCGGTCGAGCGTGTAGGCGGGGTTCTGCGGCGCCGGGTAGAGCGGCTGGTCGCCCGCCGCCGCGAGGGCCGCGCGCCCACCCAGGAGCGAGCCGGCCGCGAGCCCGGCCGCGCCGCCGATCAGGGCCCGCCGATTGAGGAACACGGCTTCCGGCGTCGCCAGATGCTCCGGAATCTCCCAGCCGCGCCTGCGCTTGATCAACATGGCCGTCTCCTCGGATCTCCTGCCTGCACAACCCACAGATCGGCCGCGGCCGACAGGGGCGCAAGCGCCGCAGCCTCACCTTTCGGCGAACGGCGCGCAGGAGTTACGCCGCCCGTGAGCGGCACCGGGACGCAGGCCGTCCGCCGCGCGGACGACGCTCAGGCCGGCGGCGTCTCGTCGCGCAGCATCCGCCGCAGCACCTTGCCGACATTGGTCTTCGGCAGGGTCTCGTGGAGCACCACGCGGCGGGGAACCTTGTAGCCGGTGAGCTGGGTGCGGGCATGCGCCCGCAGGATATCGGTGGAGACCGACGGGTCCTTCAGGACCACGTGGGCCACCACCATCTCGCCCGTCTCCTCGCTCGGCGCGCCGACCACCGCGCATTCGAGCACGGCCGGGTGGGCCGCCAGCACGTCCTCGACCTCGTTCGGATAGACGTTGAAGCCGGAGACGAGGATCATGTCCTTCATCCGGTCGACGATCCGGACCTGGCCGTCCGCCTGCAGGATCGCGACGTCGCCCGTCCGGAAGAACCCGTCCGCGGTCATCGCCCGCGCGGTCTCCTCCGGCCGATTCCAGTAGCCGCGCATCACCTGCGGGCCGCGCACGCAGATCTCGCCCGGCTGCCCGGCCGGGAGGGGTTCGCCGGAGACGGCGCGGATCGAGACCTCCGTGGAGGGCAGCGGGTAGCCGATCGTGCCGGAGAAGTCGCGCATGCCCCGCGGGTTGACGCACACGACCGGCGAGGTCTCCGACAGGCCGTAGCCCTCGATGATCGTGTTGCCGGTCAGGGCCTTCCAGCGCTCGGCCACCGCCCGCTGGACGGCCGTGCCGCCGCCGACCACGAAGTCGAGGTGGGCGAAATCCACCGTGCCGATCTTCGGATGGTTGATCAGGACGTTGAACAGCGTGTTCACGCCCATCAGGTGGGTGAAGCGCGTGCGGCTCAGGGTCTTGACCATGCCGTCGCAGTCGCGCGGATTGGGGATCAGCAGGCAGGAGCCGCCGCTGCGCATGAACTGGAAGAAGCACGCGGTGAGCGCGAAGATGTGGTAGAGCGGCAGCGCCGTGACCACGCAGCGCGCGACGCTCGGATCCTTCGAGTTGAACCAGAGCTGCGACTGCTCGACGTTCGCCATGATGTTGCGGTGGCTCAGCATCGCCGCCTTGGCTATGCCGGTGGTGCCCCCGGTGTATTGCAGGAAGGCGAGGTCCTCCGGGTCGACCGCGGCGGACGCGCGCGGCATCGTCCGGCCCTGGCGGAGCACGGTGGCGAACGGGATCGCCAGCCCTTCCGGCAGGCGGAACGGCGGCACCGCCTTGCGGACGTGCCGGCTCGCGAGGTTGATCACCCGCCCCTTCAGCCCCAGCCCGTCGCCCGGACCCACGAGGACGACCCGCTCCAGGGCCACGTCCGGCAGCGCCGCCGCGATGGTGGCGCCGAAATTCTCCAGGACGATCAGGATCCGCGCGCCGGAATCGTTGATCTGCTGCACGCATTCCCGGGGCGTGTAGAGCGGGTTGGTGTTGACCACCGTTCCCCCCGCCAGGAGGACGCCGAAGATCGCCACGGCGTAGGCTGGGACGTTCGGCAGCATGATCGCCACGCGGTCGCCCTTCGCCAGACCCTGTCCGCGCAGCCAGGCCGCGAGGTCGCGCGCCTGCTGGCCGAGGGTCGCGTAGGTCATGGTCGAGCCGAAGCACAGCATCGCTGGCCGGCTTGCGAAGGCGGTCACGCTGGTCTCGAACAGGTCGACCAAGGTCCCGAGGCCCGCGACGTCGATCTCCGCCGGCACGCCGGGCGGATAGAAGGGCAGCCAGGGCCGGTCGGAGGCCCCGTGGCCCGGCATCGCTCCGGCCGTGGCGGCTCGAGCGCCGTGCTCCATCACGTTCGCCTCATGCATCGCGATGCCTCCCGCGGGCCCGACTCTCGGGGGCCGAGTCCCGCAACGCCTGTCGCGCGGACTCTGCGGGAACGGAGGCCGGCCCGCAAGGCAGGGGGGTCAGAGGGCTGGACGATGCCGGCGCAATGTCGCCAGCACGGTGTGGGGCAGGGCCGCCGCGATCAGCAGGCCGGCGGCGAGCGCGGCCTCCTCCGGCCGCATGGCCCGCCGGGGCCAGGGGCCGACGCCCAGGTCGCCGGCGAGGCCGATCAGGATCGCGCCGAGCCACAGGGTCAGGAAGGCGAGCGCGCCGTAGCCGACCCGGCGCAGCCGCGGCCGCAGGGGCCGGTTGGCCGCGACCGCGAACAGGCCGAGGACGCCGCCGAACGTCAGCGCGCCCACGGCGGCGCCGAGCCCGTAGGCCAACCACAGGGGCTGGTGGGTGAGGAAGGCCATGCCCCCAGTGGCGAAGGCGCCGCGCAGGACGAGGCCGCCGAAGGTCGGGTAGAGCCCGGCGGCGAGGAGCGCGGCCGCGCCCGCCAGTCCGAACACGATCCGGCGCGGCGCGGAGCCCGGGCCCGGGCCCGTCGCCACCCGCGCGAGGTGGCCGAGCCCGTAGACCAGCGCGAAGGCGAAGAGCGGGTAGCGGGCGATGAAGTAGCCGAAGATCCAGGGCTCGAGGGCCTCCGGCACGGCGTCGCGCTGGCTCAGGCCGGTCGCCGCGACGAGAGCCAGGGCGGCCAGCATGGCGAGGATCGGCCCCGCCGCCGTCAGGACGCCGCTCGTGCGGCCTCCGGACGTCCCGGCGCACGGGGGGCCGACCCGGTCGAGCGCGGCGTTGGCGTGTGCGGCCATGTTGGGATCACCCGGAGAGGCGCGCGGGGTCGGGACCGCCGCGGCAGCCTCAGCGGGCCTCGTAATGGTCGCGGATCAGCCGGTCGAGGAGGCGCACACCCCAGCCTGCGCCCCAGCTGCGGTTGATCTCGCTGGCGTTCGACGACATCGCGACGCCGGCGATGTCGAGATGCGCCCACGGAACGTCCTCGACGTAGCGCTTGATGAACGACGCCGCGGTGGCGGCGCCGCCGTGGCGGCCGCCGGTGTTCTTCATGTCGGCGAACTTGGAATCGATCGCCTTGTCGTAGGCGGGGATCAGCGGCATCCGCCACACCTTCTCGCCGGTCGCCTCGCCGGCGGCGTGGATGTTGCCCGCCAGCGTGTCGTCGTTCGAGAACATGCCGGCGATGTCCTGGCCCAGCGCCACGATGATCGCGCCGGTCAGCGTCGCGAGGTCGACGATCGCCTTGGGCTTGGTGCTGCGGATGACGTGGGTGATCACGTCGGCCAGCACCAGCCGGCCCTCGGCGTCGGTGTTGATCACCTCGATGGTCTGGCCCGACATGGAGGTCAGGATGTCGGACGGGCGGTACGAGCCGCCGTCCGGCATGTTCTCCACGATGCCGATGGCGCCGACCACGTTGCAGCGCGCCTTGCGGGCGGCGAGCGCGTGGAGCGCGCCGACGACGGCGGCGGCGCCGCCCATGTCGCCCTTCATGTCCTCCATGCCGCCGCCCGGCTTGATCGAGACGCCGCCGGAATCGAACACGACGCCCTTGCCGATGAGGGCGACGGGCGCCTCGGCCGCGGGGCCGCCGTTCCAGCGCATGATCACGATCCGCGGCTCGCGGGCCGAGCCCTGCGCCACCGCGAGCAGCGCGCCCATGCCGAGTTCCCGCATCCGGGCCGGCTCCAGCACCTCGATCTCGACTCCGAGCTTGGCGAGTTCCGAGGCGCGGCGGGCGAACTCAGCCGGGAAGAGCACGTTCGGCGGCTCGTTCACGAGGTCGCGGGCCAGGACCACGCCGTCGGACAGGCTCTTGGCGCCCTCGCCCTCGCGGGCGGCCGCGCCGTGATCGGCGAGCAGCAGGGTCAGCGCGGTGACGGTCTTGTCGTCGGCATCGGGCTTCTTTTTGGTCTTGTAGCGGTCGAACGCGTAGGTCCGCAGGCGCGCGC
The DNA here is from genome assembly GCF_900116245.1 of Methylobacterium sp. yr668. Lineage (NCBI taxonomy): Bacteria > Pseudomonadati > Pseudomonadota > Alphaproteobacteria > Hyphomicrobiales > Methylobacteriaceae > Methylobacterium > Methylobacterium sp. yr668. The sequence continues at coordinate 401,101 of NZ_FOZY01000002.1, forward strand.
CGAGAGCGAACTCGCCGGCCTGCGCCGCCGTGACCGTCGCGCCCGGCCAGTCGAGCACGACCCGGGCGGTCCGTCCCGCCACCTTGCCGGCTGTGAAGCCGCCGAGCGCCGGCCAGTCGGTCTTGGCCCGGTCCTTCTCCGAGCCCAGGCCCACGACCACGAGGCGGTCGGCACCGACGCCCGCCGGGGCCGGCAGGGACAGGGCGCTGAGCGAGCGGCCCTTGAACTTCTCGGAGGCCGCGGCGCGGGCCACGAGATCCGTCCCGGAGGCGCCGAGTGCCTCGCGGGCAGCCGACCCGAGCGACAGGTCGTCGCCGACGAAGACCACGAGATCGCCGGATCCGCCGGGGCCCTGGCCGCTCTGCTCCAGGGGACCGAAACCGATCTCGATACCGTCCGCCATACCCGTCGCCCTGCCCGTTATTCCGGAGCCGTACTACGCACCCGCGCGCCGAGGCGCGGGCGATCCGCCCTGTGTAGCCGCTGAGACGGAGAACGCAACGCGGCGTGACAGCCCTGGAATCGCCCCTTTTGTCGGGTCCCTGCCGCCTCGAGGGCGCGAGAGGACGAGCGGGACTGCCGGGCCGATGAGGCAGATCGAGCGCTACATCTTTCGGATCGCCCTGGGCGCCACCCTCGCCTGCCTGATCGGGCTGACGGGCACCATCTGGCTGACCCAGGCCCTGCGCGAGCTCGATCTCGTGACCGCCAAGGGCCAGACGCTGCTGGTCTTCCTCTTCGTCACCGGCCTGTCGCTGCCGACCCTCGTCGTCGTCATCGCCCCCGTGGCGCTGTTCATCGGCACGATCTACGCGCTCAACAAGCTGAACGGCGATTCCGAGCTGATCGTCATGTCGGCGGCCGGGATGCCGCCGCGCTCGCTGCTGCGGCCCTTCCTCACCCTGGCGCTGTTCGTCAGCTTCCTGGTGGGATTCCTGGTCGTGGTGGTCATGCCCGCGAGCTTCCAGGAGCTGCGCGACGTGATCACCCGGGTGCGCGGCGACTTCATCGCGAACGTCGTCAAGGAAGGGCAGTTCACCCAGCTCGACAACGGCATCACCTTCCACTTCCGCGAGCGCGGGCCGGGCGGCACCCTCAAGGGGCTGTTCATCCAGGACCGGCGCGAGGCCGGGAAGACCAAGGTCTACCTCGCCGAGCGCGGCAACGCGGTCGACGTCGACGGCCAGAGCTACCTGATCCTGGAGAACGGCAGCGTCCACCAGCAGCAGAAGGACTCGCGCGATTCCTCGATCCTGACCTTCGAGCGCTACACGATCGACCTCGCGGCCTTCGCGCCCCCGGATTCCGACACGATCTACAAGCCGCGCGAGCGCTCGACGGCGCAGCTCCTGTTCCCCGACACGACGGAGGGTTACTACAAGCTGCAGAAGGGCCGGTTCCGCGCCGAGCTGCACGACCGACTCTCCGCCTGCCTCTACCCGCTGGCGCTGGTCTTCATCGCCTTCGCGGCTCTGGGCGATCCCCGCACGACCCGGCAGGGGCGCGGCGTCGCGATCGCCGGCGCGATCGTCGCCGTCGTGGCGCTGCGCATCGGTGGCTTCGCGGCGGTCAGCGCCGCCGCGCGCAGCCCCGCGGCGGTCCTGGCGGTCTACGGCGTGCCGCTGCTCGCGATCCTCCTGTCGAGCCTCCTCATCTTCTACGGGCCTCGGGTGCGCGCCTTCAACGCCGCCCTGGCCCGCGCCGTCCGCGGCCGGTTCCGCGGCCCGCGCCTCGCGCCGGCGGCCTGAACCCGATGATGCTGATCGGTCCCACTCTCGGGCGGTACTTCGCCGCCCGGTTCCTCCGCACGGTGCTCGGTGTCTTCATCACCGTGTTCGCGCTGGTCTACACGCTCGACTTCGTCGAGCTGCTCCGCCGCGCCGGCGAGGCCCAGGGCGCGTCCGCCGGCCTGATGGCGCAGCTCTCGCTCTACCGCACCCCCGCGGTGGCGGAGGGCGTCCTGCCCTTCGCGGTCCTGTTCGGCTCCATGGCGGCCCTGCTCCAGCTCTCGCGCAAGCTGGAACTGGTGGTCGCCCGCGCGGCCGGGATCTCGGCCTGGCAGTTCCTGCAGCCCGGCTTCTTCGTGGCCCTCGCCCTCGGCGCGCTGGCGGTCGGCGTCTACAACCCGGTCTCCGCGATGCTGAAGCAGCGCTCCACCGAGATCGAGGCGAAGATCTTCGCCAAATCCACCAAGGCGAGTTCGGGCAAGGACCTCTGGATCCGCCAGAAGGGCCTCGACGGCGAGGCGATCCTGCGCGCCGAGACCGCCATCGAGGGCACGACCACCCTGGCGGGCGTGTCGGTCTTCACCTTCGACGACGCCGGCAAGTTCGCCGAGCAGCTCGTCGCGGCCCGCGCGACGCTCCACGACGGCTACTGGGAGCTCTCCGATGTGCGCGTTCTCACACAGGGCACACCGCCTGAGTCGTTCGACACCTACCTGATCGCCTCGAACCTCGACCCCGGACAGGTGCGTCAGGGGTTCACCCCCCCGGAATCTGTGCCTTTCTGGCAACTTCCCACAACCATCGCGCGGACCGAGCGGGCCGGTTTGGACGCCACCCGCTACCGTCTCCAGTACGATGTCCTGTGGGCGCGGCCGGTGCTGTTCGTGGCCATGGTCATCGTCGCCGCAACCGTTTCCTTACGGTTCTTCCGCTTTGGTGGTGTCGGTAAACTCGTCCTCGGTGGCGTCGCGGCCGGCTTCGCCCTCTACGTGGTCCGACAGGTCATGGAGGGGCTCGGAGCGTCCGGACTCGTCGCCGCACCGGTGGCGGCCTGGTTCCCGGCCGTGGTAGGCAGTCTTCTCGGTACGCTCACGCTTCTGTACCAGGAAGACGGCTGACTTCCGCGATCCTTCGCGGGACGGGAGACGGGTGTTGAGGTTGGTGGCGGCAGACGTCACAGGGGTTGGGACGCGCGTTGCGTAAGGTCGCCGACATCCTGCGGAAGGCTGGTTTCCGGGCCGCGCTGGCGTTCGCCGCGCCGCTGGCCGGGGGCCTGTCCGCCCATGCCCAGGGCCTGCCCGCCGTCGCGGCCGGGAAGCCCGGCGACAAGCTGCTCGTCGAGGCCGACGAGCTGATCTACGACAACGACCGCGGCACCGTGACGGCCCGGGGCAACGCCGAGCTGCATTACGGCCCTCGGACCCTGCAGGCCGACCGCGTGCGCTACGACCGGAATTCCGGCCGGGTCTTCGCCGAGGGCAATGTCCGCCTCACCGAGGCCGACGGCGGCGTCGTGACCGGCGCGCGCATGGAGCTCACCGACGACTTCAAGACCGGCTTCGTCGACGCCTTCCGCGGGCAGCAGACCGTGCAGCGGAAGTTCGAGACGGTGCGCACCCGCTTCTCCGCGCCGCGGGCCGAGCGCCTGAACGGCGAGCAGACGAGCTTCGAGTCCGGCAGCTACACGGCCTGCGAGCCGTGCAAGGACAACCCTGAGACGCCGCCGCTGTGGCAGATCAAGGCGAAGAAGATCATCCACGACAACGAGACCCACACGGTCTACTTCGACGACTCGACGCTCGAGATCGCCGGCATCCCGGTGGCCTACCTGCCGTATTTCGAGGCGCCGGACCCGACGGTGAAGCGCAAGACCGGCTTCCTGACGCCGCGCTTCGTCACGACGACCGCGCTCGGCAACGGCGTGTCGCTCCCGTACTTCATCAACCTCGCGCCGAATTACGACCTGACGCTGACGCCGACCCTGCTCAGCCGCCAGGGCCTGCTCGCGCAGGGCGAGTTCCGCCAGCGGATCGACAACGGCTTCTACAACATCCGCCTGTCGGGCATCTCGCAGACGACGCCCTCGGCGTTCCTGCCGAGCCCCCTCGGCGCCGGCGAGCGCGACTTCCGCGGCTCCGTCGAATCGCAGGGCCGGTTCTACATCAACCCGCGCTGGCGCACGGGCTGGGACCTCGTCGGCGTGACCGACAAGTGGTTCCTCGACAATTACCGGATCCGCAACCAGAACATCACCACGGACTATTTCCGTGAGGCCACCTCGACGGCCTTCCTGATCGGCCAGGGCGACCGCTCGTGGTTCGAGGCGCGGGGCTACTACTTCAAGGGTCTGTCGAGCTTCGACTGGCAGAAGCAGCAGCCGATCGTGGCGCCGGTGATCGACTACGACAAGCGGATCAACGGCCCATCGGAGATCGGCGGCGAGGTGCGCTTCCAGGCGAACATCACCAGCCTGACCCGCGAGACCACGCAGTACCAGGGCCTGCCGCGGACCTCGAGCTACCTGTTCTCGCCGAGCGTCAACGGCGTCAGCTTCCCGCTGTACCAGACCTGCACGGTCTTCCAGCGCGGCCTGTGCGCCATCGACGGGCTCGCCGGCACGAACACCCGCGCCTCCGCGGAGCTGTCCTGGCGCCGCAGCTTCATCGACGATCTGGGCCAGAAATTCACGCCCTTCGCGTACCTGCGCACGGACGCGTTCTTCAACAGCACGAGCTTCTCGGGCTACCAGAATGACCTCGTCCCGCAGGTCGCGCACGTCGATCAGGGCTTTGCCGGGCGGGTCATGCCGGCGATCGGCCTCGACTACCGCTACCCGTTCGTCGCCAATTTCGGCGCCCTCGGCGTCCACACCCTGGAGCCGATCGGCCAGATCATCGCGCGCCCGTCGGAGACCCGGATCGGCCGCCTGCCGAACGAGGACGCGCAGAGCCTCGTCTTCGACGACACCTCGCTGTTCGAGTGGGACAAATTCTCGGGCTACGACCGGGTCGAGGGCGGCGTGCGCACCAATCTCGGCGGCCAGTACTCGGTCGTGACCCCGTCCGGCTGGTACGCGAACGTCCTGTTCGGCGAGTCCATCCAGCTCGCGGGCGTCAACTCGTTCCGCCGCGGCGACATCGCCAACACCGGCCTCGATTCGGGGCTCGAGACGCAGCGCTCGGACTTCGTCGGGCGTTTCCAGGTCTCGCCGAACCAGAACATCACGTTCATCAGCCGGGCCCGGTTCAACCAGTCCGACTTCCACGTGGCGCGGTTCGAGACCGGCGCGACGGCGCGGTTCGCGCCGTTCCTGCCGCTCACCGTCTCGGCCTTCTACTCGTACTACGAGGCGCAGCCTCTGCTGGGCTACAGCCACTACCGCGAGGGCATCACCGCCACCGCGACCTACAACATCACGCCGAACTGGTTTGTGTCGGGCTCGCTGCTCGTCGACCTGACCCACTACCTCGACGTGCGCAACACCTACACGGACGCGCTGAGCTCGTACCTGGCGAACCCGATCGGGACGGTGCCGATCTACCAGAATCCGGGCCGCTTCTACCTGTCGGGCGCGAGCTTCGGCGGCGGCTACCAGGACGAGTGCACCACCGTCTCGCTGAACTACATCAACTCGCCGATCGCGACCGCGACGGGCGTCCGCGAGCGCAACCAGACGGTGCTGCTTCGGGTCGAGCTGAAGACCCTGGGCGAGGCCGACCTGCGCCAGAACGTCGGGACCGCCACCACCGCCGACGGCATCGCCTCGATCCGCTGAGGAACCGGGACCGGCGGCGCGCCGATCCGGCGCGTCGCCCGCCGCGATCCCGCCGCTCGGTCTGAGCCGCCGAGGATGCGCCCGCGCCGCGCGGGCGCTATAGAGCGCCCATGCCGCCCCTCGCCCTCACCCTCGGAGATCCCGCCGGCATCGGACCGGAGCTGGCGCTCAGCGCGTGGCTCGGGCGCGGCGGGGCGGATCCGCTGCCGCCGTTCTTCTTGGTGGCCGATCCCGACTTCGTCGAGCGCCTCGCCCACCGCCTCGACCGCCCCGTCCCGGTGGCGGAGGTCGATCCCGAGACGGCCGCCGAGGTATTTCCGCGCGCGCTCCCCGTGGTGCCCTTGCCGAGCGGCGCCCGCGTCGCGGCCGATCCCGGCGTCCCCGATTCCGGCAACGCCGGCGCGACCATCGAGTCGATCACCGCGGCGGTGGAGTTCGTGAAGGCCGGGCGTGCGAGCGCGGTGGTGACCAACCCGATCGCCAAGTTCGTGCTGACCCGAACGGGCTTCGCCCATCCCGGGCACACCGAGTTCCTGGCCGCCCTCGCGGTGCCGCCCGGCGTGACGCCGCCCCGGCCGGTGATGATGATCTGGAGCGCCGGCCTCTCGGTCGTGCCGGTGACGATCCACGTGCCGCTGAGGGACGTGCCGGACCTGCTCACCCAGGAACTCGTCGAGGAGACCGCCGCGATCGTCGCTCGGGACCTGCGGGAGCGGTTCGGCCTGCCCGAGCCGCGCCTCGTCCTCGCCGGCCTGAACCCGCACGCGGGCGAGGCCGGAACGATCGGCCGCGAGGACCGCGACGTCCTCGCCCCCGCGGTGGCGCGTCTGCGGTCGCGGGGCATCGACATCCGCGGGCCGCTCCCCGCCGACACCCTGTTCCACGCCCGCGCCCGCGAGACCTACGACGTCGCCCTCGCGCCCACGCACGATCAGGCCCTGATCCCGATCAAGACGATCGCGTTCGACGACGGCGTGAACGTCACCCTCGGCCTGCCCTTCGTGCGCACCTCGCCGGACCACGGGACGGCCTTCGACATCGCCGGCCAGGGCGTCGCCCGGCCGGACAGCCTCGTGGCGGCCCTGCGCCTCGCCGACCGGCTGGCCGCCAACGCGGCGGCGCGGAGCGAGGCCCCCGCCGGGGCCGAGATCATCCCGTTCAGCGTCTATGCCGGCCGTCCCCGGCCCGTCGGCGCCTGCCACTTCGATCCCGAGGACGAGCTGTGAGGCAGCCAGCATGAGCGCCGGGGACGGTCTTCCCCCGCTGCGCGAGGTCGTCGCCCGCCACGGCCTGGAGCCGAAGAAGGCGCTCGGCCAGAACTTCCTCTACGACCTCAACCTGACCGGCCGGATCGCCCGGGCGGCCGGTCCGCTCGCGGGGGTGACCGTGGTGGAGGTCGGGCCGGGCCCGGGGGGCTTGACCCGCGCGCTCCTCGCCGAGGGCGCCGCCCGCGTCGTGGCGATCGAGCGCGACCCGCGCGCCCTGCCGGCCCTCGCCGAGATCGCCGCCCACTATCCCGGCCGGCTCGAGGTGGTCGACGCCGACGCCCTCGCCTTCGACCCGCGGCCGCTGGTGGGCGAGGCGCCGGCGCGGATCGTCGCCAACCTGCCCTACAATGTCGGGACCGCCCTGCTCACCGGCTGGCTCGACGGCGAGGTCTGGCCGCCCTGGTGGGACCTCGCCGTGCTGATGTTCCAGCGGGAGGTCGCCGAGCGGATCGTCGCCGGCCCGGAGGAGCGGGCCGATTACGGCCGGCTCGGCGTCCTCTGCGGCTGGCGCACGGAGGCCGAGATCCTGTTCGACGTCAGCCCCTCGGCCTTCGTGCCGCCACCCAAGGTGACCTCGAGCGTGGTCCGGCTGGTGCCGCGCGCCCAGCCCCTGCCCTGCCGCGCCGGCGCGCTCGAAGCCGTCACCCGGGCGGCCTTCGGCCAGCGGCGGAAGATGTTGCGCCAGAGCCTCAAGGCCTTGACGCCCGAGGCCGGCGCCCTGCTGGCCGCCGCCGGCCTGTCCGAGACCGCGCGCGCCGAGGAGATCCCGGTGTCCGGGTTCGTCGATCTCGCCAATCGGTGGGACGCGCACAGAAAGGCCGGCGCCCCGGTGAGGACGCCGGCCTGACGGAGAGCCGTGGCTCCGGCCCGGAGGCCGGAGCGCTGCCGGGTCAGCGGGTCTGCTGGATCGCCGAGAGCACCCAGCCGCGGCCGGGCTGGCGCAGGAACGTCCAGAGCTCCGTCGCCTCGGACGAGTCCGTGGAGACGACGCGGCCGCTCGACCGCTCGATCATCACGTCCTTGAGGGCGTAGCGCATGGCCACGGTCGCGTAGTCGGTGCGGTCCTCGCCCCAGGCCTCCGCGAGGTCGCCCTGCAGCAGCTTCACGTCCGAGATCTTGTTCACCACGCCGCGGGAGGCGTTGCCGCGCAGCTCCTCGTCGAAGTAGCTGACCATCTCGGGCGTCGACAGGTTGCCCAGGGTCACCCGATCCTCGCGCGAGTAGGCGTCCTGGATGTCGCCGAGCAGGCGCTCGAAGGCCTGGTAATCGGCCGGGCCGATCTGCACCGGGCGCGTCTGCGGCGGGCGCTGCCCACCGCCGAACATGCCGCCGGGAGCCGGGCCGCCCGGAGCGCCGCCCGAAGCGCCACCCATCGGGCCGCGGGCGCCCGGCTGATCGTCGAGCGACGAGCGGACGTAGGGCGCGCCGGCGCCGGCCGGCTCGTTCCGGCGGCGGAAGAACCGCAGGGCCAGCATCACCACGAGCACGACGAGACCGACCTGGAACAGCAGGCCGATCATCGAGGCGAGGCCGCCGAGGCCGCCGAAGAAGCCGCCGCCGAGCAGCGCGCCGATCAGGCCGGCGCCGAGCAGGCCCGCGAAGAAGCCGCCGCCGAAGCGGCGACCGGGCGCGGCCGGGGCCTGCATGCCGGGGCTGCCCATGCCGGGCGAAGGCGCGGTCTGCGAGCGCTGCATCGTCGTGCCGCCGCCGGGGGCGGTCGGCGTGGCGGAGGGCGCCGTGTAGGTGCGCGAGCCGCGGGACCCGACGGACCCGCCGCCGCCCGGACGGGCTTCCACGACGGGTGCCGCGACGGTCAGCGCAGCGGCCAGCGCCAGGAGGGCGGCCACACGCCGGCGGCGCGAAATCTCAGTAAACATGTACACGCCTCAGAGGACGAGAACCGGGTGGCGCGGAGCGCCAGTGACGATATGGGAACGGTCGGGCAGCGGTTTTAGTCCTGGCCGCCGTCGCCCGGGCGACGTTTTCCACCGGATCGGTGCTGCGCATTCCGAGCCCGCCCGTCGCGCCCATCGCGTGAATGGCACGGCTCTAGTGGAGCGTGCGCTCCGGGGCGGCCGGGAAGGAGAGGCGCACCTGCGTCCCCTCCCCGCTGCGGCTGTCGAGGGTGATGGTCCCGTTCTGCCGCTTCATGAGGCCGTGGACGATCGCGAGGCCCGCGCCGCGCCCGGCCTCGTGGCTGGTCTGGAACGGGGCCAGGGCCCGGGCGAGCATCTCGGGCGACATGCCCTGCCCGGTGTCGCCGACCGCGATCCCGACGCTCCCCTGGCCCGGCTGCTGCAGGGAGCGGTCGCCGGGATCCACCCGGAAGGTCGACAGGGTCAGCGTCCCGCCCGACGGCATCGCCTCGCAGGCATTGGCGACGAGATGCCGCAGGGCGAACTCGATCTGCGTGGGATTGCTGATCGCCCGCGGCAGGCCCGGCGTCGCCGCCACGGTGAGGCGGATCCCGGGCGGCAGGTCGGGCTCGAGGCGGGCGGCGAGGTCGGCCACGATGGCGTCGAGGTCGACCGACCGGACGTCCGGCGCGATGCGGCGTGAGTAGGCGAGCAGGTGCCGGGTCAGGATCGCCGCGCGCTCGGTGGCGTCGGCCGAGCGGGCGATCGCCCGCTGGACGAACGGCTCCTGCCGGTCCCCGAGCCGCCGCTTGAGGCCGTCGATGTAGCCGATCAGGATCTGCAGGAAGTTGTTGAACTCGTGGGCGACGCTGTTGGTCAGGAGTCCCAGCGCCTCGCGCTGGCGGGAGAGCGCGAGCGCGCCCTCGGCCTCGCGCCGGGCCGTCTCGTCGCGGATCTGGCCGATGCGGAACGGGGTTCCGGGCAGGGCCGCCGTCTCCAGGCGGGCCCAGAAGCTCGTCCCGTCCGCGCGGCTGGCCAGGAATTCCTGAGGCTCGGTGCCGGCGGGGTCGAGGGGCGCCGTGCGCTGCGCCAGGATCAGGTCGAGTCCCTGCGCGACGAGCCGCTCCGCCGGGTAGCCGGCGATCCGCTCCAGGGCGGGATTGGCGTGGCGGACACGGCCCTGCGGATCGAGCACCAGGCTGGGCGTCGGCAGCGCGTCGAGGAGCGCGCGGGCCTCGTCCGCCAGCGACCCGCCTTCGGCCGCGCTGTGATCCGTCCCGGGCTGCGCCATGCTGCGTTCGCGCTCAGCGGATGCGGAAGGTCCGCGACGGGCCAGCGATAGCGATGAACGGCCTCACGGCCAAGCGTGGATCCGCGGGTGGATCCGCGCGTCGATCGGCGTGCCGACCCGTCCGGGCACCGCCTACTGGCGCACCCACATCACCCGGGCCATCCAGGCCACCTCGCCGAGATTGAGGACCCGGTCCTCGTGCTCGGGGTTCAGGGAGGCCAGTTCCACGGTCCGGGCGGTACGCCGCCGCAGCTCCTTGGCCAGGACCTCGCCGCCGTGCAGGCGGACCACGACGCGGTCGCCCTTGCGCACGCTGGCCGTCGGCGACACGATCAGGACGTCGCCGTCCCGGAACAGCGGCAGCATGGAATCGCCCTGGATCTCCAGCGCAAAGGCCCGCTCCTCGCCGAGATCCGGAAACTCGATCTCCTCCCAGCCGGCGCCCCCGGTGGGCATGCCCTCGTCGGTGAACAGGCGGCCGGCCCCGGCCTGGGTCAGGCCGATCAGCGGCACCATCGTGCGGGCGGGGATCTCGCGGGCCTCGATGAGCCGCAGGAACTCGTCGAGGCTCGAGCCTGTGGCGGCCAGGACCTTCGACACGGATTCGGTGGACGGCCAGCGCTTGCGGCCGTCGGCGCCCACGCGCTTCGACCGGTTGAAGCTGGTCGCGTCGAGGCCGGCGCGGCGGGCGAGGCCCGAGGCCGAGTAGCCGTGGCGCTCTGCGAGCCGGTCGATGGCGTTCCAGATCTGCTCGTGCGACAGCATAGCGGGCTCGGAAGCTCAGCCTGAGCGGGCCGGCACCCCCGTCTCACCAGCCGGGATCCGGCTGCCTCGGAGGCACGGAGACGGTTCGCCCGCCGGGTCCGTTCGACACCCGCCGGGTACGCGCGGAGATACTTGACAATCTGCTTTCCGGATCCGCTCTGCCGGTCCGGACGGGACTGTGTGACGTCCAGCCTAGTCGTAGGAAAGTAGAACTACGGGCGGCAGATTGCAATCGCTCCTCGAATCGGGCGGGGCGCGGCGCGGTTGCCGCCGCGGCCCCGCGCCTCTATCGCAGCGTCGTCTCCGGGGAGCTTCGATGCCGCTCATCTACAAGATCTGTCCGCGCCCTCTGTGGCGCGAGGCTGAGGCCGCGGGCCGGTTCACGGGCGCCCCGATCGATCATCAGGACGGCTTCATCCATTTCTCGACGGCCGCCCAGGTCGCCGAGACGGCGGCCCGGCACTTCGCCGGGCAGGACGACCTGCTCCTCGTCGCGGTCGAGGCCGACGCCCTCGGCGACGGCCTGCGCTACGAGCCCTCTCGCGGCGGCGACCTGTTCCCGCACCTCTACGGCCCGCTGCCGCTGTCCGCCGTGGTCGCGGTGGACGATATGCCGCTGGGCGCCGACGGCCGGCACGCCTTCCCGGCCGGGATCCTGCCGGCATGATCGCGGCCGCCTTCCCCCTCGTCAGACCGCTGCTGCACCGCCTCGACGCGGAGCGCGCGCACGACCTGACCCTCGCCGCCCTGGCGCTCCTGCCTGCGGGGCCGCGGCCGGCGGACGACCCGCGCCTCGCCGTCGACCTGCTCGGCCGCCGCTTCCCCAACCCGGTCGGCCTCGCGGCCGGCTTCGACAAGGGCGCGCGCGTTCCCGACGCGCTGCTGGGCCTCGGCTTCGGCTTCGTCGAGGTCGGCGGGGTCGTGCCGCGGCCCCAGCCCGGCAACCCGCGGCCGCGGGTCTTCCGCCTCCCCGACGACCGCGCCGTGATCAACCGCTTCGGCCTCAACAGCGAGGGGCTGGAGGTGGTGGCCGACCGTCTGCGCGCCCGGAGGGGGCGGCCCGGCATCGTCGGCGTCAACATCGGCGCGAACAAGGAATCCGCCGACCGCCTCGCCGACTACGCCGCCTGCACCGCAGCCCTCGCGCCGCTCGTCGACTTCGTCACGGTCAACGTTTCCTCCCCCAACACGCCGGGCCTGCGCGACCTCCAGGGTGAGGCCTTCCTCGACGAGCTGCTCGCCCGCACGGTCGAGGCCCGGGACGCGGCAGGCGCCGGTGCGGCGATCCTCCTCAAGATCGCCCCCGACATGGCGCTGGACGCCCTCGACGCGGTCTGCGCGACGGCGCAGCGGCGCGGGGTCCAGGCCCTCGTGGTGTCCAACACCACGGTGGCCCGCCCGGCGAGCCTGCGCGAGCAGGGTCTCGCGCGGGAGACGGGCGGCCTCTCGGGGCGGCCGCTCTTCGGCCCGGCGACGCGGATGCTCGCCCAGACGCGCCTGCGCGTCGGGGACGCGCTGCCGCTCATCGGGGTCGGCGGCGTGGATTCGGCCGAGGCGGCCTGGACCAAGATCCGGGCCGGGGCGAGCCTCGTGCAGCTCTACTCGGCGCTGGTCTACGAGGGGCCGGGCCTCGTCGGGCGCATCAAGGACGGGCTCCTGCGGCGCATGAGCGAGGCCGGCATCGCCTCGCTCCGGCAGGTCGTCGGGCGCGACGCCGCCGACCTCGCCCGCGGGGTCTGAGCCGGCGCGGGCGAGCCCGTCGCGGCGCCGCGCCAGACAATTTTTTTCGGGTCGCAGTTTAGAAAGGCTTTGCACAGCGGGAGCTTAGCCTGTGCCCCATGCATGAGGGGCCTGCGCCGGCACGCCATTGTGAGGGGGTCGGAGAGGCGCTTATCTCGCGGTTGCGAGACACATCGCGTCAGCCAATCCAGGACGGTTCATGGCCCAGTCTGAAGGGTCCACCAAGCGCTCCTCCGCCGCCGGCGGCTGGGGTGCTCTGAAGAGCTGCGGCAAGCACCTGCTCGGCAGCCGCGCACCCCTCACCGGCGCCCGCGCGCTGCTGAAGGCGAACCAGCCCGACGGGTTCGACTGCCCCGGCTGCGCCTGGGGCGACCCGGAGCACGGCTCGTCCTTCGAGTTCTGCGAGAACGGCGTGAAGGCGGTCTCCTGGGAGGCGACCGACAAGCGCACGAAGCCGTCCTTCTTCGCCAAGCACACCCTGACCGAGCTGCGCACCTGGAGCGACTACGCCCTGGAGGGCCAGGGCCGCCTGACGCACCCGATGCGCTACGACGCTGCGAGCGACCGCTACCTGCCGGTGAGCTGGGACGAGGCCTTCGCGGAGATCGGCGCGACCCTGCGCGGGCTCGACCATCCGGACCAGGCCGAATTCTACACCTCGGGCCGCGCCTCCAACGAGGCGGCGTACCTGTACCAGCTCTTCGCCCGCGCCTACGGAACCAACAACTTCCCCGACTGCTCGAACATGTGCCACGAGGCGAGCGGCGTCGCCCTGATCGACGCGATCGGCATCGGCAAGGGCACGGTCCTGCTGGAGGATTTCGAGAAGGCGGACGCGATCTTCTGCGTCGGCCAGAATCCCGGCACCAACCACCCGCGGATGCTCGGCGACCTGCGCCGGGCCGCCGAGCGCGGCGCCAAGGTCGTGGTTCTGAACCCGGTCCGGGAGCGCGGCTTGGAGCGCTTCGCCGACCCCCAGAACACCGTCGAGATGCTGCGCGGCGCCAGCCGCCCCATCGCCAGCCACTACCTGCAGCCGCGCTCGGGCGGCGACATGGCGGCCTTCCGGGGCATCGCCAAGGTCGTGTTCGCCCGCGACGCCGAGGCGCTGGCGGCCGGCCGGCCCTCGCTCCTCGACCGCGCCTTCCTCGAGCACCACACCGCCGGGCTGGAGGCCTACCGCGCCGCCGTCGAGGCGACGTCCTGGGACGCGATCCTCGACCAGTCGGGCCTGACCATGGACGAGATCGCCGCGATGGCGGACGTCTACCTCGGCGCCCAGCGGGTCATCGCGACCTGGGCCATGGGCGTGACCCAGCACCGCCACTCGGTGGCGACGATCCGGGAGATCGCCAACCTGCTGTTCCTGCGCGGCCATATCGGCCGGGCCGGCGCGGGCCTCTGCCCGGTACGCGGCCATTCCAACGTGCAGGGCGACCGCACGGTCGGCATCAACGAGCGCCCGTCCGCAGCCTTCCTGGACTCCCTGGAGCAGCATTTCGGCCTCGCCATGCCGCGCCGGCACGGCCACAACGTCCTGGCGGCGATCCGGGCCATGCGTGACGGCACCGCGAAGGCCTTCATCGGGCTCGGCGGCAACTTCCTGCGGGCGACGCCCGATACGCCGGTCGTGGCGCAGGCGCTGGCCTCGTGCCGGCTCACCGTGCACATCGCCACCAAGCTCAACCACGCCCACCTCGTGCCGGGCGCGGTCGGCTACCTGCTGCCCTGCCTGGGCCGAACCGAGATCGACCGGGGCGCCGAGGGCAAGATCCAGATCGTGACCGTCGAGGATTCGATGAGCATGGTCCACGGGTCGGGCGGCATCAACAAGCCGGCCTCCAAGGAGCTGCGCTCCGAGATCGCCATCATCGCCGGCATGGCGCAGGCGACCGTCGGCTCCGCCGCCATCGACTGGGCCGGGTTCGCCGCCGATTACGACCGGATCCGCGAGGCGATCGCCGCCACGATCCCGGGCTTCACCGGCTACAACACCCGGGTGCGCAAGCCGCGCGGCTTCATGCTGCGCAACCTCGCCGCCGAGCGGGTGTTCGAGACCGCCACCGGCCGGGCCACCTTCTCGGCCGACGCCCTGCCGGCCGAGACCGAGCACCAGGCCGCGCGAAAGACCCGCGACACGTTCGTGCTGCAGACCTTCCGCAGCCACGACCAGTACAACACGACGATCTACGGCCTGGATGACCGCTACCGCGGCGTCTACGGCGAGCGCCGCGTGATCTTCGCCCACCCGGACGACCTCGCGGAGATCCGCGACCGGCTCGGCGACCGGGTCGACGTCGTCGGCACGCACGACGACGGCATCACCCGCCGGGCGGAGGATTTCCGCCTCGTGCCCTTCGACATGCCGCGGGGCGCGCTGGCCGGCTACTATCCGGAGCTGAACGTGCTCGTGCCGCTCTCGACCTACGGCGAGAAGAGCGACACGCCGACCTCCAAGTCGGTGCTGGTCACCCTGCAGGCGCGCGCGGCCGCGTGAGCGCGGAGCCCGACGAGGCGGCGTTCGTCGCCGCCCTCGACCAGGTTTCGGCCGCCCGCCCGGATCTCGACCCGCTGGCGGCGGGCCTCCTGGCGGCGCTCGACCTCGGCCTGCCGGGCGACAGCCGCGCCTTCGCCCGCACCTTCGGGGTGGAGCACGCCCTGGTGCTGCGCGCCCTCTCGGGCCTGGACGAGGCGGGCCTCGTCGCCGTCACGGCCCGCGACGGGCGCACCCAGCGGACGCGCTACACCACCGCCGATTCAGGGCCGTCGGTGCCGTCATCACGCGCGTAGCGAAGTAACCCAGGGACCGCGACAGACTCGGGCGTGGCGCTGCCCTGGATCGCTTCGCTCCGGCGGGGACGGACGCGCTCAGAACCCCTTCGCCTTGATCGCCTCGGCCCAGGTGACCGCCCGCCGGTTCACGCCGAGATGCTGCCGCTCGTAGAGCCGGCCCTCCAGCTTGATCGCGCCGCGCTTGGCGTATTCCGGGCGCTCGAACGCCTCGATCACCAGCTTGGCCCGGCGCACCTCCTCCTCTGTCGGAGCGAAGGACGTGTTGGCCGGCTCCAGCTGCGTCGGGTGGATCAGGGTCTTGCCGTCGAAGCCCAGGTCCCGGGCCTGCCGGCACTCGTCGCGGCAGCCCTCTGTGTCGGCGATGTCGTTGTAGACGCCGTCGAGGATCGCGAGCCCCTCCGCCCGCGCGGCGGCCAGCGCCATCATCATCCAGGGCAGCATCGGCACGCGGCCGGGGACGATCTTGGCCCAGGTGTCCTTGGCGAGGTCGTTGGTGCCGAGCACGAGGCAGGTCAGCCGGTTGCGCGGGTCGCGCTTCGCCCGGGCGATCTCCTGGATATTGAGGATCGAGGCCGGAGTCTCGATCATCGCCCAGATCGCGATGCCGTCCGGCGCGTCGAGGGATTCGAGCCGGTCGGCGATGCTCTCCAGCACGGCGGGGGACGAGACCTTCGGCATCAGAATCGCGTCGGGCTCGGCCTCGATGGCGGCGTGGAGATCCGCCTCGCCCCACGGGGTCTGCGGGGCGTTGACCCGGATGACCAGCTCGCGGCTGCCGTAGGCGCCGCTCTTCACCGCGGCGCAGACCTGATCGCGGGCGAGCTCCTTCTCCTCCGGGCCGACGGCGTCCTCGAGGTCGAGGATGATGCTGTCCACCGGCAGGGACTTGGCCTTGTCGAGCGCCCGCTGGTTCGAGCCGGGCATGTAGAGCACGCTGCGGCGCAGGCGCAGATCGGTGGTCGTGGCCATCGGCTTCTCCCTCCTGGGCCGTCGCGCGGCCTCCCGTCGTTGCGCTGCACCCTAAAGCACGAACCCGGCCGCGCCACACCCTAAAGGTCGGGGCGGGTGAGTCCCCGCGCGGTTTGATACCGCGCCGTCTCTCCGCAGATCGAAGCCGCGGTTTGGTCATGTTCCGCCGCTTAAAGGCCGGACGAAACCAATTCTCGAAGTCCGGGATCTCTACGATGCGCAAAGTCTTGGTCACCCTCGCCTTGCTCGGAACATTGGCGGCACCTGAGGCGGCCCGGGCCCAGAGCCGGACCACCCTCGGCGTCGGCTCCGGCGCGGTCGCGGGGGCGCTGGTCGGCGGCCCGATCGGCGCCGTCGCGGGGGCCGTGGTCGGCGGCTTCGTGGGGAACTCGTCGGAGCGCGGGCGCCGGCACGTCCGCCGGGGACGCCGCTACGGCTACGCGGCCCCGCGCCGGTCGTACCCGCGGCGGGCGGAGGCCGCCGTACCGCGGACCACCGGCTCCGTGGCCCGCGCCGCGCCGCCGGCCCAGCCCACCACCTGGAAGGATCCGCGCTAGCACGCCTCGAGGTCGCGCGCGGCTGCCGCCTAGGCCGCCGGTTCGAGGGCGGCCGCGGCCGGCGTCCGGAACGTGTCCCGGGCGAGGCGCGGGAACGCGATCGCCTGTCCGAGGCCCCGGGCGCCCAGGAAGCTCACGAAGGCCAGCCACAGCCCGGTATTGCCGAAGCCCAGGCTCTCGACGAGCGCGAGGATCGCGCAGTAGGCGGCGAGCGCGCACACCATCAGGTTGCGCATCGCCCGCGTCCAGGTCGCGCCGATATAGATCCCGTCATACGCGAAGGGCGCCGCGGCGGCGAGCGGCGCCAGGGCGGCGAGGACGAGGTAGGAC
This sequence comes from Methylobacterium sp. yr668, assembly GCF_900116245.1. Taxonomy (NCBI): domain Bacteria; kingdom Pseudomonadati; phylum Pseudomonadota; class Alphaproteobacteria; order Hyphomicrobiales; family Methylobacteriaceae; genus Methylobacterium; species Methylobacterium sp. yr668. Next base: position 418,172 of record NZ_FOZY01000002.1, read on the forward strand.
CGGGCCGCCTCGCGGACCGGACCGTTCGTGGTCACGGCATCGATGAAGGCCGGGCCGCCCGCCAGAGACACCAGGCTGACCGCGAGGCCGAAGCCGAGGCACCAGCGCAGGCTCAGTGTGGCGGCCGCGTCGAACGCCTCCCGGTCCCGGGCGCCGACGGCCTGGCCGCACAGGGTCTCGGCCGCCGTGGCGAAGCCGTCGAGGAAGAAACCGCCGATCAGGAACAGATTCCACAGGACCGAGTTCGCGGCCAGGACCACGTCGCCCTGCCGGGCGCCGAGCGCCGAGAACAGCACGATGCCGGTGATCAGCGCGAGCGTCCGCAGGATGACGTCGCCGTTGACGCTGAGCGTCCGGCGGAGCGCCGCGGCGTCGCGGAGGTCGCGCAGCGGCACCCGGAAGGGCCGGGAGCCGAGCCGCGCCAGGAGTATCAGCCCGAGCCCGAGCCCGAGCGCCTCGGCGCCGAGGGTTGCCAGCGCCGCGCCGGCGAGGCCCAGGCCGAAGCCCAGGACCAGAATGAGCGTCAGCGCGACGTTGGTCAGGTTGATGGCGATCTGCAGCAGCAAGCCGAGATCGGTGCGCCCGCGGCCCAGGACCGAGCCGAGCACGCCGTAGCTCGCCAGCACGAAGGGCGCGGACAGGATGCGGATGTGGAAGTAGGTCGCGAGACCGGCGATGACCGCCGCGCTCGCCCCGCTGATCGCGAGGGCGAGCTGCGCGAGGGGCCCCTGCAGGGCTACCAGGACGAGCCCGATCAGGGCGCCCGCCGCCAGCGCCCGCGCCAGGATGCGTTCGACCTCAGCGTCGTCGCGCCCTCCGACCGCCTGCGCGGTCAGGCCGGCGGTCGCCATGCGGAGCGCCCCGAACGACCAGAAGATTGCGTCGAAGATCACCGCGCCGAGGGCGATGGCCCCGAGCAGCGCCGCGTCGCCAAGCCGCCCGATCACCGCCGCCCCGATGAAGCCGAGCATCGGTGTCGTGACGTTGGCGATCGTCATGGGCAGCGCCAGGGCCAGGACGCGGCGGTTCGTCGGGCGGGCCGGGCTGGCGACGGTGTGCATCATGCCGCACGCTACGGAGACGCGCCGCCCGCGAAAAGCGCTCCGATCGCATCGGCGGGTTGCGGTGGCGGGCGGCCGATCTGCCCGAACCCGCGGCGCGCTGGGACGTCGGGGCGCGACCGTGCCGGATCGGCCCCGGACCCCGTCAGCGGGAAACGGCGAAGAGGCGCGCGATCAGCCAGAGCGGCACGACGACGATCGCCCCGGCGACGATCCAGCCGCCGAAATCGTGGAGCGAGGCGAGCCCGACCTCCACCAGCGCCCGCGCCGAATCGTAGACGTGCCAGAACAGCCGCCCCGGCGTCAGGCCGAGCATCGACATGAAGGCGCCGACCAGCACCGACAGGAACAGGAGCCGCAGGAACACGCCGGCCGGCGAGCCGCCGAGGAACCGCCGCAGGGCGGAGGGGCGCGACCGGTAGCTGTCCGCGCCATAGGGGGCGTTTGGCGGGGCGCCCTGCTGATAGCCTTGCCGGCGCCGGTCGTGATCGACGAGCATTGCGTCCTCGTGAAGCCTCAGGGCCCTCGGATCGGCGACGAAGCGGGCGGAACCGTGACCGGCACACCACACCGCGTCGAAACTCGAGCGCGGATCAGGCGTTGGCGGGTTTCTCGCGCGCCGTGCAGATGGCAAGCGGCGTCGCGCGCGCCAAGATGCCGGACGGGGTGGACTACGCCGCGGGACTCTCGCGGCGCGGCCTCGGCCAAAGGGAGAACTCCCGGGAATCGGGAATTGGTGTGAGAGGCTCTGAGTGCCGACGGGACCATACGCACGATGATCGACCACGCCCTGTTCGACCCGGCGACGATCGATCCCGAGACGCTCCGGCTCAATGCCGAGATCGTCTCGGCGCACGCCGCGCTGCCCGATCCCTGGTCGCTGCCGATCGCCGAGGTGCGCGAGCGGCGCCGTCTGGGCACCAAGGCGGCGCCCGCCATGCCGCACAGCGCCCGGGCCGAGTGGCTGACGATCGACGGGCCCGGCGGCCCGCTCAAGCTCCGCGTCGTCCGGCCCAAGCCCGGCACGAAGCTGCGCGGCGCCTACCTGCACATCCACCGCGGCGGCTGGGTCTGGGGCTCCGCCGACGAGCAGGATCCCTGGCTGGAGCGCATCGCCGACACCTGCGGCTTCGTCGCCCTGTCGGTCGAGTACCGCCTCGCCCCCGAGCACCCGTATCCGGCGGCGCTGCTCGACTGCGAGGCGGCGGCCCTGTGGCTGGCCGGTCCGGGCAAGACCGAGTTCGGCATCCACGCGCTGACCATCGGCGGCGAGTCGGTGGGGGCGCACCTCGCCGTGATGGTGCTGCTGCGGCTGCGCGACAAGCACAACCTGCCGCGGGCCTTCCGGGGCGCCAACCTCAACGCCGGCTTCTTCGATCTCGGTCTCACTCCATCGGTGCGGAACTGGGGCGAGGAGCGGCTGGTCGTGAACACCCGCGACCTGACCAAGTTCGCCGACGGCTACGTCCGGGAGGGCATCGACCGGCGCCGGCCGGACGTGTCGCCGATCTACGCCGACCTGAAGGGTCTGCCGCCGGCCCTGTTCACCATCGGCACCGCCGACCCACTCCTCGACGACACGCTGTACATGTCGGCGCGCTGGGCGGCGGCGGGCAATGGCGGCCACACGGCGATCTATCCCGGCGGCTGCCACGTCTTCGCCCGCTACCCGAGCCCGATGAGCGAGCGGGCGCTCGAGCTGATCGACCGCTTCCTGATGGCGCTCGCCTGAGCGACCCGTCCGAGATCCTGCCGGAGCGGTTCCGCGCCTGGTTCGCCGGGCGCGGCTGGGCGCCCCGATCGCACCAGCTCGATCTCCTGCGGATCGCCGGCGCCGGCCGCTCTGCCCTGCTGGTGGCGCCGACCGGGGCCGGCAAGACGCTGGCCGGCTTCCTGCCGAGCCTCGTGGCCCTCGCCGAGCGTGGCCCCCAGCGGAAGGCGGCGGGCCTCCACACCCTCTACGTCTCGCCCCTGAAGGCGCTCGCGGTCGACATCGCCCGCAACCTGGACGCGCCGATCGCCGAGATGGCGCTGCCGGTGCGCGTCGAGACCCGCACCGGCGACACCCCGGCCCACAAGCGCACCCGCCAGATCAGCCGGCCGCCGGACATCCTGCTGACCACGCCCGAGCAGCTGGCGCTGCTGATCGCCCATCGCGAGGCGGCGGAATTCTTCTCCGGATTGCGCTGCGTGGTGCTCGACGAGCTGCACGCGCTGGTGACCTCGAAGCGCGGCGACCTGCTGTCCCTGGCGCTGGCGCGGTTGCACCGGCTGAGCCCCGGCCTCGCGGCGATCGGGCTGTCGGCCACGGTGCGGGAACCGGACGAGCTGCGGAAGTACCTGGTGCCGCAGGGGCCGCTTCCCCCTCCTCCCGCCGCGCGCGGGGACGGCGCGTCCAGTCCTGACGCATCTCCTCCCCCACCCCGACCCTCTCCCGGACGGGACGGGGAGCCCGTCGCGCCGCCCATGGCCGATCTCGTCACCGTCGCCGGCGGCGCGAAGGCGGACCTGCGCATGCTCGATCTCGGCCGGGCGCTGCCGATCTCCGGCCACACCGCGTGGCACTCGATGCCGGCGATCTACGACCTCATCCGGGAGCACCGGACCACGCTGGTCTTCGTGAACACCCGCCTCCAGGCCGAGTACACGTTCCAGGAGCTGTGGCGGCTTAACGACGACGCCCTGCCGATCGCGATCCACCACGGCTCGCTCGACGCCCAGCAGCGTCGCCGGGTCGAGGCCGCGATGGCGGCGGGCCAGCTCCGGGCGATCGTCTGCACCGCGACCCTCGACCTCGGCATCGACTGGGGCGACGTCGACCTCGTGGTCAATGTCGGCGCGCCGAAGGGCGCCAGCCGCATCATGCAGCGGATCGGCCGGGCCAACCACCGCATGGACGAGCCCTCGAAGGCCTACCTCGTTCCGGGCAACCGCTTCGAGATGCTGGAGTGCCAGGCGGCCCTCGACGCCGTGGAGGAGGCCGCCCAGGACACGCCGGACGCCCGCCAGGGCGCCCTCGACGTCCTCGCCCAGCACGTCCTCGGCATGGCCTGCGCCGACGCCTTCGATCCGCTCCACCTCTACGACGAGATCGTCTCGGCCGCGCCCTACGCCGGGCTGACCTGGGAATCGTTCGAGCAGGTGGTCGACTACGTCGCCACCGGCGGCTACGCGCTGCGCGCCTACGAGCGCTTCGCCAAGATCCTGCGCGGTGCGGACGGGCTCTGGCGCGTGCGCGACGCCCGCACCGCCCAGGCCTACCGGATGAATGTCGGCACGATCGTCGAGGCGGCCCGGGTGAGGGTCCGCCTCGGCCGGACCCTGCGCGGCAAGCCCGGCACGGTGCTGCCGAAGACCGGCCGCGTGCTCGGGGAGATCGAGGACGAGTTCGCCGAGACGTTGACGGTCGGCGACACGTTCCTGTTCGCCGGCGAGACCCTGCGCTTCGAGGGGCTCGCCGAGGACGAGTGCCTCGTCACCCGCGCGCCGGCCGGCACCGACCCGGCGATCCCGTCCTACGCGGGCGCGAAGTTCCCGCTCTCGACTTTCCTGGCCGCCCGCGTGCGCGCGCTGATCGCCGACCCGTTCGAATGGGACCGCCTGCCCGAGCAGATCGGCGCCTACCTGCTCCAGCAGCGCCGCCGCTCCGTCCTGCCGGGCGAGCGCGACCTGCTGGTGGAGACCTTCCCGCGGGGCAAGCGCTACTACCTGACGGCCTTCCCGTTCGAGGGCCGCCTCGCCCACCAGACCCTCGGCATGCTGCTGACCCGGCGCCTGGAGCGTTCCGGCCTGCGCCCGCTCGGCTTCGCGGCCAACGATTACGGCATCGCCATCTGGTCGACCCGCGACGTCTCGGAGCGCGCCGCGATCGATCCGGACTTCATCGGCGACCTCTTCGCCGTCGACATGCTGGGCGACGATCTGGAGGCGTGGCTCGACGAATCGGCCATGATGAAGCGCACCTTCCGGCAATGCGCGGTGATCGCCGGGCTGATCGAGCGCCATCACCCGGGCCAGAAGAAGTCCGGCCGGCAGGTCACGATCTCGACCGACCTGATCTACGACGTGCTGCGCAAGCACCAGCCCGACCACCTGCTGCTGCGGGCCGCGCGGCAGGATGCGGCAACCGGACTCCTCGACGTGAGGCGCCTCGGCATGATGCTAGAGCGCATCCAGGGGCGAATCATCCACAGGTCTCTCGACCGGGTCTCGCCGCTCTCCGTATCCGTGATGCTCGAGATCGGGCGCGAGCGGGTCTACGGCGAGGGCGCCGACGAGATCCTGGCCGAGGCCGAGGCGGAGCTTCTCCAAGAGGCTCTGTCCTGACCGCCGATCCGCCCTCCCCCGACGACACCGAGGATGCGATCTTGGCGGCCGGCCTGAGACTCGAGAAGACTCACAAGCACCCCACCCTGATGCTCGCGGGCGAGACCCTGGTGCTGGACCTCTGCGGCGGCCTCTGGCTGCCCGAGCACCGGACGCTGATCGTGTCCGACCTCCACCTGGAGAAGGGCTCGTCCTACGCGGCCCGCTCCGGCCAGTTCCTGCCGCCCTACGACACCCGCGAGACGCTCGCCTGCCTGCACGAGGCGGTGGTGCGGCACGATCCGGCCCGGGTGGTGGCGCTGGGCGATTCCTTCCACGACGCCCGCGGTCCCGAGCGCATGGAGCCGGGCGACCGCGCCCTGGTGGCGGCCCTGCAGGAGGGGCGGGACTGGGTCTGGATCGCCGGCAACCACGACGCGGCCGTGAACGAGGGCGTCGGCGGCCGCTACGCGGACGCGCTGACGCTCGGCGGCCTCGTCCTGCGCCACGAGCCGAGCCCGGAGCCCGTGCCCGGCGAGATCGCCGGCCATCTCCATCCCTGCGGGAAGGTGGCGATGCGCGGGCGGGCGGTGCGCCGCCGCTGCTTCGTCACGGACGGCACCCGCCTCGTCATGCCGGCCTTCGGCGCCTACGCCGGCGGCCTGAACGTCCGCGACCGGGCGATCGAGAGCCTGTTCCCCGACGGCTTCACCGCCCATCTCCTCGGGGACGGGCGGGTCTTCGCCATCGGCCGGGCGCAGCTCGCCCGGGACTGAGTCGCCCGGTCAGGCCGTCTTCATGAACCGGATCACGCTCTCCGACAGGCTCGTCGAGTGGCCGGCGAGGCTCTCGGCGATGCCCTGGACCGCCTGGGCGAGCTGACCGGTGGCGTTGGCGGCCTCGGAGACGCCGCCGATATTGCCCGCCATCTCGTGGGTCGAGACCGCCTGCTCCTCGACGGCGCTCGCCATCGCCAGGGTGAGCTTGGACAGTTCGTCCACCGCGGCCGTGATCATCTCGATGGCGCCGACCGCCTCGCCGGTCGCGCTCTGGATCGCCGAGACCTGCTGCGTGATCTCGCCGGTCGCCTTGGCGGTCTGCTCGGCGAGCGCCTTGACCTCGGAGGCCACCACGGCGAAGCCGCGCCCGGCGGCGCCCGCGCGGGCCGCCTCGATGGTGGCGTTCAGGGCGAGCAGGTTGGTCTGGTCGGCGATCGACTTGATCATGCCCACCACCGCGTCGACCTTGCGGGCGTTCTCGGCGAGCTGGCGCATGGTCGCGTCGGTGGTCCCCGCCTGGGCGGCGATCTGCTGCGCGCGCTCCGAGACCCGCCCGACCTGGCCGGAGATCTCCTGGATCGCGCCGTTCATCTGCTCGGAGTTCGACGCGACCGACGACGCCTTGTGGCGCGCGGATTCGGCCGACTGCATCAGGCCCACGGCCGAGCTCTGCATCTCCTGGATGGCGGAGCCGACGGCCTCGACGACCCGCTTGACGTCGGTCTCCATGTTCACCTGCGCGGTGACGACCGCCCAGGTCAGCATCGGGCCGAGGTACTGCCCCTTCTCGTCGTTCACGGCCGTGACCCGCAGGTTGAGGGTCTCGGGCCCGACCTTGATCTTGGTGCTGTGCGGCAGCCGGCTCGCGTCGGCCAGCATCGTGCGCTGGTGGCTGGGGTTCTTGTGGAAGATGTCGAACGAGCGGCCGAGCATGTCGTCGACCTTCACCGGCAGGTGCTGGTCGATCGTGCCGAGGGTCTTGCGCGACGTGGCGTTCATGTAGTCGATCTTGAAGTTGTCCTTCAGATTGGCCGTCATGACCGCCACCGGAACGTTGTCGATCATCGTCAGGAGCCGGTTGATCTCCTTCTTCTTCGCCGAGATGTCCGCGGCGAACTTGACGACCTTGATCGGCTTGCCGCGCGCGTCGAGGACAGGATTGTACGTCGCCTCGAGCCAGACCGAGTCGCCCTCCTTGTCGAGGCGCAGGAACTCGCCCGTGACGTACTGGCCGTCCTTCAGCTTGCTCCAGAACGCCGCGTAATCGGCGGACTCGGCGTAGCTCTTGTCCACGAAGATGCGGTGATGGCGGTTCCGGACGTCGCTGAGGCCGTATTTCATCAATCGCAGGAAGTTCTCGTTCGCGTGAAGGACCGTTCCGTCCATCGAGAACTCGATGATCGCCAGCGAGCGGTCGAGCGCGTCGATCTTGGCCTGGGCTTCATTGAAAACAGTGCGATTGAACATGGTACGGCTCGCGTTCCCCCGGCGTGGGGGGTAGCCTCACAGCGTTAATGAATCCCTTATTCTGGCATTCGTCCAGTTTAAGAGTTGCCTGACGGAAATCGAATGCTTGGAGCGCCGCGCCCTCTGTGCGTCCGTAACCGGACCGACGCCATCGTCGAGATTGCATTCAAATATAAACTCGGTCAGGGCCGAAGCATACTTACGAATATCAGAACCAGCCGCGCATGCGAAAGTATACGATCGGCGCGACCGCGCTGATGAGGATCAGGCCGAGCGCGTAGGGATATCCGAGCGCCCAATCCAGCTCGGGCATGTGCTTGAAATTCATGCCGTAGATCGACGCGATCAGCGTCGGCGGGACGCCGACCACCGAGACGACGGTGAGGACGCGGAAGACGTTGTTCTGCTCGATGGTGATCAGGCCGAGGGCCGCGTCGAGCAGGAACTGCACGTTCTCGGCGAGCCGCGTCTCGAACTCGTCGAGGGATTCGATGTCCCGCTTGATCGTCTCGAAGCGCGCATCCTCCGGCAGGCCGAGGCTGTCGCAGGCCGCGGCGACGAACGGGATGATCCGTTCGAGCCCGAGCAGGCTCGACCGGATCTTGCCCAGAACCTTCCCGCGGTTACTGATGCCGCGCAGGATCCGGCGCAGGGCGAGGTCGCGGCGCCGGGGCGGCGGGCTCTCCAGGCGCCGCCGCTCGGCACCGCGGACGTCGAAGTCGAAGATGCGGGTCGAGAGCGTGTCGAGCTCGGAGCCCATATCCTCGAGGGCGTCGGCGAGGCTGTCGACCAGTTCCTCCAGCACGACGAGAAAGATCTCACTCGGCGTCGTGCTGCCGTCGCCGTCGGCGATACGCTTCGCGGACGCCTCGATGGCGCGCAGGTCGTGGAAGCGGATCGTGACGAGGTGATCCTTGGTCAGCAGGAAGCCCAGCGGCTTCAGCTGCGACGCGCTCTGCTCGAACGTGATCATCGGGGTCGAGAGCGAGAGGCCGCCCTTGACCCGGCGCAGGCGGCTCGACGTCTCGACCTCCGAGAGCGCCGCCCGCGACGGCACCCGCAGGCCGGTCGCGGCCTCGACCGCCGCAGCCTCCTCCGGCGTGGGGTCGTTCAGGTCGAGCCACACGGTGTCGCGCGCGATCGGGCCGCCGGGTCGCAGCGCCACCGGGCCTTCGGGTCCGTGCAGGCTCAGCATGAGAGCGCGTTATCCATGAGGGGGAACGGGGCCGCCGGCGCGTCATCGCACCGTCGCGCGGGGGTGCGACAGCCTTGACTCGGAACCCGCCCGCGCCTATCTCGCGGCCGTCTTTGGCACTCGCCGAGACAGAGTGCTAACAGTCGAGTTTGCGAGCGGTCCCGCCGGCCGCATCAACGCCAACTCAAGACCTGAAGCAAGAGGGCAGCTCATGAAGTTCCGTCCGCTGCACGACCGCGTGGTCGTCCGTCGCATCGAAGGCGAAGAGAAGACCAAGGGCGGCATCATCATCCCGGACACCGCCAAGGAGAAGCCGCAGGAGGGTGAGGTCGTCGCCGTCGGTCCCGGCGCCCGCGACGAGGCCGGCCGCGTCAACGCGCTCGACGTGAAGGCTGGCGACCGCGTCCTGTTCGGCAAGTGGTCCGGCACCGAGGTCAAGATCGACGGTCAGGACCTCCTGATCATGAAGGAATCCGACATCATGGGCGTCGTCGCCGCCTGATCGGGTCACCCGCCATCGCCCTTTGAGGCCGTCCCGGCCTTGGGGTTCAACAACCAGCTAAGAGGCACACAATGGCAGCGAAAGACGTTCGTTTCTCCGCCGACGCCCGCGATAAGATGCTGCGCGGCGTCGACATCCTCGCCGACGCGGTGAAGGTGACGCTCGGCCCGAAGGGCCGCAACGTCGTGATCGAGAAGAGCTTCGGCGCCCCGCGCATCACCAAGGACGGTGTGACGGTCGCCAAGGA